>NZ_JAGGRO010000004.1:0-325070 GCF_018612805.1 Halomonas sp. ISL-56
GCGTATTCTACGCATTTCCTGATGTTTGTCAATCGCTGTTTTCTTTAGCGAGTAAAGCGAGCGATACAGCCTGCTCTAACCTCCTGACAAACCAAGGCTTTTACACCTCATGCACCGCTGGTAACGCTTGGCGTCCCCGGCAGCGGATGCGTACTTTACGGATTCGCTACCGAGTTGGCAAGGGCTTTTTGACAGAAAATTCAAATAAGCGTCACACGGGCGTAACGTTTCTTACCCGCTTGGATAACGTAGCTCTTACCTGTCGCCAGCATGGTGTCTTTGGCAACGACGTCGCCGTCGACTTTGACCCGGCCATTACCCAGCATATCTTTGGCCTGGGCGCTGTTGTTCGCAAGCTCAGCTCGATTGAGCACGGCCGCAATGGGTGCTTGTTCACTGCCTTCAAAATCGACCGTGACTTCCGGCAGGTCTTCCGGCAGTTCGCCATCGGCCAGCTGGTTACCCGCTGACTTGTGCGCATTGGCCGCCGCTTCATCGCCGTGGTAGCGGGCGATAAGTTCCCGCGCCAGCTCCATTTTGACGTCGCGCGGGTTGGCGCCCTGCTCAACGCTTTGCTTGAGCGCTTCGATCTCTTGGTTGGATTTTAAAGAGAGCAGCTCAAAGTAGCGCCACATTAAGCTATCCGGCATGGAGACCAGCTTGTTGAACATGGAACCCGGTGCTTCATCGACACCAATGTAGTTACCCAAGGACTTCGACATCTTCTGCACGCCATCTAATCCTTCCAGCAGCGGCATGGTGATGACCACTTGGGGCTCTTGGCCGAAGTGCTTTTGGATTTCGCGCCCCATTAGCAGGTTGAACTTCTGGTCGGTGCCGCCCAGCTCCACATCTGCTTCAAGCGCTACCGAGTCGTAGCCCTGGACCAGCGGGTAGAGAAATTCGTGGATGGCAATGGACTGATTGGCTTTGTAGCGCTTTTCAAAGTCGTCCCGTTCCAGCATGCGTGCGACGGTACTTTGGGCGGCCAGCTCAATCATTTTGGCGGCGGAGAGCTCGCCAAACCATTCGGCGTTAAAGCGCACCTCGGTTTTTTCAGGGTCGAGGATTTTAAACACCTGTTCCTTATAGGTTTCGGCGTTGGCTTTAACGTCCTCTTCAGTGAGCGGCTTACGCGTTACGTTTTTACCGGTGGGGTCACCAATACGACCGGTAAAGTCACCGATCAGAAAGATAACCGTATGCCCTAAGTCCTGAAACTGGCGCATTTTGGTGAGCAACACGCTGTGCCCCAAGTGCAGGTCGGGGGCCGTGGGATCAAAACCCGCTTTAATACGCAGCTTGCGGCCTGAAGCAAGCTTCTTTTTTAACTCATCCTCTACCAGGATTTCATGCGTACCGCGCGACAGCAGCGCTAAAGCCTGACCCACCTCACTCATTGCCTCTCTCCACTATAATAAGAACCGCCCATACCGGGCTCAGGTGATAAATAGTCGACGATGTTACCATGCTCGTTCGCCCTGGTTGAGCCTTGGTTTAGCCTTGTTTTAGCCCTGGCTGGATATTAGCCACGCTTTGTACGAGTTTGCTTATGAAATCACCGACCGCTTCGCCGCTTTATTATATTGGCTTGATGTCCGGCACTAGCCTGGACGGTATTGATGCGGCGCTTATCGCTATCGAAGATGACTTACCACCGCGACTATTAGCAACCCACGCCGAACCGATGCCCGATGAGCTGCATCACCTACTGTTTAAACTGTGCCATGCAGAGCAGGTAAGTTTTGCGCAGCTCGCAGCCGCGGAGCACGCATTCTGCCAATGCCAAGCCCAAGCCGTGCACCAGTTATTAGCGCCGCTCTCAGTGGGTATAGAGCAGGTCAGCGCGATAGGCAGTCATGGCCAGACTATCGAGCACGCCCCCAAAGGCCACGAGGGCGGCCCGGCCTATACCCTTCAGTTGGATAACCCTAGCTTGCTGGCAGAACTTACCGGCTGCACGGTGGTGGCCGATTTCCGTCGCCGCGACCTAGCGGCGGGAGGCCAAGCTGCACCGCTGGCACCGGCGTTCCATCAGGCGCTATTTGGTCGAGCAGACGCGCATCAGCTGGTGCTTAATTTGGGCGGCTTTGCCAACCTCACCTGGCTCTCTAGCCAGCCGAGCGACCCCGTGATCGGTTTCGATACCGGCCCCGCGAATGTTTTATTGGATAGCTGGTTTGCCTTGCACCAGGGCGGCCGCTTTGACCAGGATGGCGATTGGGCCGCTAGCGGAAAGATAGATGACGGGCTGCTAGCTCGGTTGTTATCAGAACCTTTTTTCCAGCAGCCGCCGCCAAGAAGCACAGGGCGCGAGTTATTCCACCTAGAGTGGCTACGGCAACACCTCCGCGGCCAGGAAGCGGCTGCCGATGTGCAGGCGACGCTTGCCGAACTCACCGCCGTCAGTGTTGCTCAAGGCGTAGAACAACTGCAGATCAATGACAGCCCCCTCACGCTGATCACCGCTGGCGGCGGCGCCCACAACAGCTACTTAATGCAGCGCCTTGCCTGTCACATTCCCTACGCAACGTTCACTTCGCCCGCGGCCTACGGCTGGCCTGAAGATTGGATTGAGGCAGGGGCTTTCGCCTGGCTAGCTCACCAGCGCCTGCATCACCTGCCTGGCAACCTACCCTCGGTCACCGGCGCACAGGGCCCGCGGGTGCTGGGCGGCATTTATGCCAGCTAAAAGAAGAACCTTTTACCGTATATGGCGCTTTAAGGATTACTCATCCTTAAAGCGCCAGCGTGCCCTTCGCACTTAGCTGCGCCTCTTCTAAACTCACTGTGCCCTCTTTGACTAGCTGGGTGAGCGCAGCATCGAGGGTTTGCATACCCAAACTGCCGCCGGTTTGAATGGCCGAGTACATCTGCGCCACTTTGTCCTCACGAATCAAGTTACGTACCGCCGAGGTCGCAATCAGTACTTCGTGCGCCGCTACCCGGCCACCACTCTCACGCTTTAGCAGCGTCTGCGACACCACCGCCTGGAGTGATTCCGACAGCATTGAGCGCACCATGGCTTTTTCTTCGCCGGGAAACACATCAATAATCCGATCCACTGTTTTCGCCGCTGAAGTGGTGTGCAGCGTTCCCAGCACCAGATGACCGGTTTCAGCCGCGGTCAGCGCTAGACGAATGGTCTCCAAGTCACGCAGCTCGCCAACAAGAATCACATCTGGGTCTTCGCGCAGGGCGCTACGTAACGCGTCGGCAAAACTATGGGTATCGCGGTGCACTTCGCGCTGGTTAATCAAGCAGCGCTTGCTCGCGTGAACAAACTCAACAGGATCTTCAATGGTGAGAATGTGCTCATATCGATGGTCGTTAATATAGTCGATCATCGCCGCGAGCGTGGTGCTCTTGCCTGAACCCGTTGGCCCAGTCACCAGCACCAGACCACGCGGCAGCATTGCTAAGCGTTCGAACACCTCACCAAGCCCCAAGGCTTGCATGGAGAGCACTTGATTGGGAATGGTACGAAACACCGCCCCCGCGCCGCGCGCTTGGGTAAAGGCGTTGACACGAAAGCGCGCCACCCCCGGCAGTTCAAAGGAAAAATCAATTTCCAGACGCTCTTCGTAGTCGCGCCGCTGACGATCATTCATGATGGCGTAGATCAATTTGCGCACATCGTTATTATCGATAGCGGGCACATTGAGCCGACGAATGTCGCCATCAACACGTATCATGGGCGGCAAACCCGCCGAAAGGTGCAAGTCAGAGGCATTCTGCTTTGCCGAGAATGCTAGCAGTTCGGTAATATCCATCTCTCTTCCCCGCTGCGGTAAGGTGCTTGAGTATGACAGACATCGCGCTTAACGAGTCACTCGCCAGTTCCTATGATCAGGCGCGTGAACGCCTGCGTAACGCCTTAACAAGTGCGGGGCGCTCTCAGGATGCAGCCCAGCTACTGGCAGTCAGCAAAACCAAACCGGCGGCGATGATTCGCCAAGCTTGGCTGCTGGGGCAGCGTGAATTCGGTGAAAACTATCTGCAAGAAGCGCTGAATAAGCAGACTGAGCTCGCTGATCTTGATGGCATTGTATGGCATTTCATCGGGCCGCTGCAGTCCAACAAGACCCGCTCTGCGGCCGAACACTTTGACTGGGTGCACAGCGTTGATCGGCTAAAAATTGCCAAGCGGCTAAGCGAACAGCGCCCAACGCACCTTGCCCCACTGAATATCTGCCTGCAGGTTAATATCAGCCGCGAAGAGAGCAAAGCGGGTGTGCCGCCCGAGGAGCTGGAGATATTGGCCAGGGAAGTTGCCACACTGCCTAACCTGCGCCTGCGCGGTTTAATGGCGATACCCGCCCCGGCAGAAGGTGTGGAGGCGCAGCGCCAGCCATTAGCCGCCCTGCGCAAGGCGTTTAATGCGCTGCAAAACGCCCTCCCCGAAGCGCCGCTTGATACGCTCTCGATGGGCATGAGCGACGACTTGGAAGCGGCGATACTCGAAGGCGCCACGCTGGTGCGCTTAGGTACCGCAATTTTCGGCGCCCGCCAGACGGCATAGACAAATAACGCTATGCTGCAGCCCATACATTACTGAGCCAACGTTTACTAAAGGGACACCTATCATGGCGAACAAGATTACTTTCATTGGGGCCGGCAATATGGCCAGCGCCATTATCGGCGGCCTGATCAGCAGCGGCGTTGAACCCTCGACGATTACCGCCACCGCGCCAAACGACAGCGAACTGGCAGCGATTAAACAGCGCTTAGGCATTAATACCGACACCGACAACAACGCGGCGGTGGCTGAGGCCGACGTGGTGGTGCTCGCGGTGAAGCCGCAAATCATGCGCGGCGTATGCGAAGCCCTGCACGATAGCGTTCAGTGCCAGCAGCCGTTGGTGATCTCGATTGCGGCAGGCCTGGATGCTGACACTATCGACCAGTGGCTAGGTGGTCAAAACGCCATGGTGCGCTGCATGCCTAATACGCCTTCGCTGGTCGGTTACGGCGCCAGCGGCCTCTACGCCAATGCCAAGGTCAGCGGCGCCCAGCGCGACGTGGCCACCCAGTTGATGGAAGCGGTCGGCATTGTCGAATGGGTGGAAGAGGAAGCCCTGTTAGATGCAGTGACCGCCGTTTCCGGCAGTGCCCCGGCCTACTTCTTTTTAATGTTTGAGGCCATGGAAGAAGCGGCAGTTAAGCTCGGCCTACCTGCCGCCACGGCGCGCCGCCTGGCGATTCAAACCGCGCTGGGTGCCGCCACTATGGCGCAGCAAAGTGATAAAGATCCCGCCACATTGAAACAGAACGTGATGTCGCCGGGCGGCACCACCGAGCGTGCCATTCAACATATGGAAGAGGCACAATTGCGCACCACCATTGCCGACGCTATGCAGGCCTGCGCTGACCGTGCCCAGGCAATGGCCAAGGAATTAAGCGGCCGCTAATGACAGCCATTCGGCGAGCGCCGCCGTTAAGCTACGGATCATCAAGGAGACTCTATAATGGGCAACGAACTGGGCAGTGCAGGGTTGATGCTGGTCAACACCCTGATCAATATTTATTTGTTTTTACTCATGCTGCGCTTTCTACTGCAGGCCTCGCGGGCGGATTACTACAATCCGTTAAGCCAATCGGTGGTGAAGATTACCCAGCCGGTGGTAGGCCTGTTCCAAAGCTTTTTAGGCCCTGTGGCTGGCCGCTTCGACCTCGCTACTTTAGCGGCAGGCTTTGTGTTGAAAGTGGTCAGTATCATCGCCATCTTTATGGTCATCGGTGTGGGCATGCCGCCCATTCCTGGCCTGCTCATCGCGGGTGTAGCGGCGTTGGCGAATGCGATTTTAAAAATCTACTTCTTCGCCATGATCGTGATGATTATTTTAAGCTGGGTAGCGCCTAACGCCAGCCACCCAGGCGCGCTGCTGGTGATGCAGTTGGTAGAACCGATTATGGCCCCAGTGCGCAAAGTGATTCCGTCGCTGGGTATGATCGATCTTTCGCCGATCGTGGTGTTTATCGCCATTAATCTGATCGACGGCCTGGTGGTCGGCTCCATGATTCGTGCGGCGGGCATTTCCGGCGCGCTGGTCGGGTTGTGATAATGGCCGTCAAAAGCTACCTAGCAAGATTCATTTAGTTGCACTTTTTAGCAGGACTCGCGCCTTCAATGCCTGATTCAGATACGCTTGCGTTTGCAGACCGGCCGGCGGGTTCCGTCGGCTTGGTTACCCCGCACGTAGCCCGCTTCGACACGCCACTCGCCCTTGCCTGCGGCAAAGTGCTACCTGCCTACGAGCTGATTTACGAAACCTACGGCACGCTGAACGCTGAGCGCAGCAACGCAGTGCTGATTTGCCACGCGCTTTCCGGCCATCACCACGCGGCAGGCTACCACAGCGAAGAAGATCGTAAGCCTGGCTGGTGGGATGCCCATATCGGCCCCGGCAAAGCGATCGACACTAATCGCTTTTTTGTGGTTTCGCTGAACAACCTGGGTGGCTGCCACGGCAGCACCGGGCCAGTCAGCCACAACCCTGACACCGGCCGCCAGTGGGGGCCTGATTTCCCCATGGTCACGGTAAGCGACTGGGTGGCCAGTCAAGCACGCCTTGCCGACCACTTAGGGATTGAGCGCTGGGCCGCGGCAGTAGGCGGCAGTCTGGGCGGTATGCAGGTCATGCAGTGGACAATGACTTACCCAGAGCGGGTGGCCAACGCGGTAGTGATTGCCGCCACACCGCGGCTCTCGGCGCAAAACATCGCCTTTAACGAAGTGGCTCGCCAGGCGATTCGCTCTGACCCGGAGTTCTTCGACGGCTGGTACGCCGAGCACGACACCGTGCCCAAGCGCGGGCTTAAGCTTGCGCGCATGGTGGGCCATATCACCTACCTGTCGGAAGACGCCATGGGCAGCAAGTTTGGCCGCGACCTGCGCAGCGATGATCTCAACTTCGGCTTTGACGTTGAATTCCAGGTGGAGTCCTACCTGCGCTACCAGGGCGACACCTTCTCCACGGCCTTTGATGCCAATACCTACCTGCTGATGACCAAGGCGCTGGACTACTTTGACCCTTCCGCCACCCAGGGAGGCGACTTAGCCAACGCCCTGGCCCCAGCGCAGTGCCCGTTTTTAATTGTTAGCTTTACCACTGACTGGCGCTTCCCGCCCTCGCGTTCCCGTGAGCTGGTCGATGCGCTCACCCGCGCGGGTAAAGCGGTTAGCTACGCCAACATTGACTCGCCCCATGGGCACGATGCTTTCCTACTATCCGAGCCGCGCTATGACGCCATCTTCAGCGCTTTTATGAACCGCGCTGCCCGCGAGCTTAATCTCGCCGAAGCGGGCAGAGATGAAGCGAGCCTGGAGGAAACGCCATGATGCGCGCCGATCTTGAACTGATTTACGACTGGGTGCCCGAAGGCGCGCACGTACTCGACTTGGCCTGCGGCGACGGCGAGCTGCTGGAGACGCTAGCGCGCAATAAAGGCGTGACCGGCTATGGCCTGGAAATCGACCATGAAGGGATCAATGCCTGCGTCGCCCGTAGCGTCAACGTGATTGAGCACAACCTGGATGACGGTTTAAGCAGCTTCTGCGATAACAGCTACGATCAGGTGATCATGACCCAGGCGCTACAGGCGCTTCGCCGCCCGGACAAAATGCTTGATGAAATGCTGCGCGTCGCCGAAGAGGGCATCATCACCTTCCCCAACTTCGCCTACTGGCGTCACCGCGTGCATTTGGGTCTGCGCGGCTATATGCCGGTCTCCAAATCTCTGCCCCATGCCTGGTACGACACCCCCAACATCCACCTCTCGACGTTCAACGACTTTGAGCACCTATGCCGTGAGAAGGGCTTGATGATTGTTGATCGCGCGGTAGGCGTGGGGGATCATCAAGGTCACTGGAAATCGCGGCTATGGCCCAATCTGTTTGGTGAGATTGCCATTTTCCGCGTTCGCCGCCGCTAAGCTTTACGCTAATCAGGAGGTACGACCATGCTACGCCGCCTAATGATGAGTGCCGCCCTTATCGGCATGCTCTTCGCCACTACTTTCGCCACAACGGCTGCCTACGCGGAGCAGTTTGTCAGCGTAGGTGATTACGAGATTCACTACAGCGCAGTGAACAGCAGCTTTTTAACCCCGGAGGTGGCTCAAGCGAACAATCTTCAACGCAGCGCTACCCGCGGCTTGGTCAATGTGAGTGTTCGCGAGCGCCAGGACGATGGCAGCACCCGTCCGGTTAACGCCAGCGTGCAAGGCCACGTTAGCGGCTTAACCGGCGTTCAAGAGTCGCTCAGCTTTCGCACTGTGCATGACGGCGATGCCACCTACCACCTAGCGCCTTTTACCATGCGCGAAGATGAAGGCATGCGCTTTGAGCTAAGTGTTCGCTACGACCGCAACGCGGCTCCCGAAACGGTCAACTTTATTCAGCGTTTTTATATTGATCGCTAGGCACTATTTATATAAAACTCGCGTGCCGCACCGGCAGACTGCGGTTTAACCGTACGCCAATGGGGCGCCCCTGCTCCCGCACCACCTCAATACCGTAGGCCAGCACTTCCACACCGCTGGCCGCAGCTTCCCCCAGAGCCGCTGCGTACGTCGCGTCAATATGCGCAGCGGCGGCCACGTCAGCAATGCCCTCGTGGGCGACACAAAACAGCAGCACCGCTCGCTCGCCCTGCTCCGCCAGCGCCTGAAGTGAACGCAAGTGCTTGGTGCCACGCACGCTGACCGAATCGGGGAAGTAGCCGTGGCCATCCTGCTCTTTGAGGGTGACCTGCTTCACCTCGATATACACCCGCCCCTGCTCTGGATCGTCCAGCCTAAAATCGAGCCGGGCATCGGCGACTTTCACCTCCCGGCGCAGCGTGGCGTAGCCTGCCAAGGGTGCCAACGCTCCCGCCTCCAGCGCTGCCTCCACAATGCGATTCGCGCGGCCGGTATGCACCGAGGCAAGCGCCACCTGTCCATCCGCCTGCGGCAGCTCGATAAACTCCCACGTCCAGGCAAGCTTACGCTTGGGGTTATCGCTGGGAGACAGCCACACTCGGCAGCCTGGTACATTCACCGCTTTCATCGAACCGGTATTGGGGCAATGGGCGACCACCTCGCGCCCATCGTCCAAGCGCACATCGGCCAGAAAGCGCTTGTAGCGTTTGAGTAGCGTGCCCGGCACAAGCTCGGGATAGCCGCCCAGCATCAAAGCCTGCCCACAAAGCGGGCAATCCGCGCCACCGCCTCTTCCAGACGCGCCACCTCATTGGTGAAGGCAATACGCACATGGTGCTCGCCCCCGCGCACGGCGAAATCAATGCCGGGGGTAATCGCCACGTTCTCCTCCTGCAATAAGCGTTCACAGAAGGCTTGGCTATCATGGCTGTAGCGGGAGATATCCAGCCACAGATAAAATGCCCCCTGGGGCGGCAGATCCGGCGCCAGCCCTAGGCTCGCCAAGCCTTCCAACAGCACCTGACGGCGCTCTTTGAGCGTTTCGCGGCGCTGTTCAAGAATTGCCCGGCATTCAGGCGTGAACGCCGCCAATGCCGCATGCTGTGAAGGCGTCGGCGCGGCAAGGAACATATTCTGCGCCAGTCGCGTTAACGGCTCCACCGCATGCTCAGGCGCCACCAGCCAGCCCAAGCGCCAGCCGGTCATACCAAAATACTTTGAGAAGCTGTTGACCACAAAAGCGTTGGCTGAGAGCGAGGTTGCCGATAGCGGCGCATCGTCGTAGTTGAGGCCCTGATAGATCTCATCAACGATCACCTCGCCTTCACGCTCGGCAACTGCGGCTAACACGGCAGAGAGCTGATCAACGCTCAACGTGTGGCCGGTAGGATTAGAGGGCGATGCCAGCATGGCAAGGCTGGTATCCTCGCGCCAATGCTTCGCCACCAGGTCAGCATCCAGCTGCCAGCCGCTCTCACGCCCCACGGAGATCGCATCAATCTCAGCGCCCGCCAGGGCCATAAAGTGACGGTTGCAGGGATAGTTCGGGTCAGCCATCAGCACCCGCGAGCCGCTGGCGACTAACAGCTGACTGGCCAGCAGCAGCGCCCCCGAGGCCCCTGGCGTTACTAAAATACGCGCCGGATCCACCGTGGCGTTAAAGTGCTCCGCGTAATGCCCGGCGATCGCCTCGCGCAGTGCAGGCAAGCCAGCCGCGGGCGTGTAGCGGGTATGGCCTTGAGTAAGCGCCTGTTGCCCGGCCGCGATAACCGGCGCCGGGGTGGCAAAATCCGGCTCGCCCACTTCCAGATGAATCACATCGTGGCCGGCGGCTTCCCGCGCCTGGGCCATTTCCAGCAAATGCATGACCCGAAAAGGGGCAACGTGGTCGACACGCGAATTCCAGGCCATAACGGCTCCTGTATCTAGTCATTATTGAAACTGAGCTATCAGTAAAACTGGGAAATGATTAAAAGTTAACTAAAACATGGCCCTAGTCATATTCGAGGCAAGACCATCATCGAAAAGGCACCATTATGCTTGCAACCCAGCCAATTTTCAGCTAAACAAGCATCCCTTTGGCGTGAGATCGTGACAGTTGCTCATGGTCGATCAGTAGTCACATATGTAAGGGGCAGTCCCATGCCAGTAGCAGAAAAGAAACCGGAAGCGTCCAAGTCCTTCACCCCGTATGAGCCAGCGCCGGGTGAAGAGTATATGAACGAGCAGCAGTTAGCGCACTTCCGGCAGCTGCTGTTGGATTGGAAACAGGATCTCATGGAAGAGGTGGATCGTACCGTACGCCACCTGCAGGAAGATGCGAACAACTACGCCGACCCCGCCGATCGTGCTACCCAGGAAGAGGGCTTTAGCCTGGAACTGCGCACCCGGGATCGTGAGCGTAAGCTGCTCAAGAAAATTAACGAGACGTTGGATAACATTGACGACGACGATTACGGCTTCTGCGAAGCCTGCGGCGTTGAAATCGGCATCCGGCGTTTAGAAGCTCGCCCCACCGCCACCCTCTGCGTGGATTGCAAAACCCTGGCGGAACTCAAAGAGAAACAGCTGGGCGGCTGAGCGCTAAACGCACGTTCTAATGGAACGCGGGCACCTTAGGGTGCCCGTTTTTGTTAACGAATAGGCACTTACTTGCCCGATGCCCCTATGAATGAACCTGCTCACTACCGTGGTCGCTTTGCCCCTACGCCCTCAGGCCCGCTGCACTTTGGCTCGCTGGTTGCCGCACTCGGCAGCTATTTAGATGCCCGCGCGGCCGATGGGCAGTGGCTGGTACGCATTGAAGATATCGACCCACCCCGCTGCCCTGAAGGGGCGGCGAGTACTATCCTGCACCAACTGGAAACCTTCGGCCTGGAGTGGGACGAAGCGGTTATGTGGCAGCACACCCGCAATGATGCTTACCAGCACGCCTTAGACCAGCTTATTCAGCTAGGCCTTGCTTACCCGTGCAGCTGTTCCCGTAAGCAGTGGCAGGCGTTTGATATCTACCCCGGCTGGTGCCGCGATGACGTTTGCGATGCGAATAAACCGCTGGCTTGGCGGCTGCGCAGCGACCGTGGAGAACGCCCTATCCGCTGGCAAGACCGGCTATTCGGCGAGCAGCAGTTTGACCCCGCTGAACTGGGCGATGTGGTATTAAAGCGTAAAGATGGCCTATGGGCGTACCAGCTCGCTGTGGTAGTAGACGATGCCGAACAGCAGATTAGCGATGTAGTACGCGGGCTCGACCTGCTCGACAACACCCCCTGGCAGCGCCAACTGCAGAGCGCGCTTGGGCTAGCGCAACCGCACTATTTACACTTGCCGCTCATCGTTACCGCTGAAGGCCAGAAACTCTCGAAGCAGAACCTCGCCCCCGCCCTGGCGGAAGATGACCACGGTGTACGCCAGCAGCTCTATCAGGCCTTGGAAGCACTAGATCAATCGCCCCCCCAAGACCTTGCAACAGAGCCACCGGCGACTCAGCTACACTGGGCAGTAGCGAACTGGTCACTGGCACGGCTAAGCCCAACACCACACCGGTTAACACCCCTCTTACATCCACCAGGAGATTGATATGTACGTCTATCGCATCATGCTGTTTTTGGTGTTTGGCGGTTACCTGCTCTCTCCGCTGCTGATGAATGGCTGGAGCGATCCTGACGCCGCCTGGTATCGGCCGTTTGCGATTTGGGGTGGCTTGATTGCGCTAACCCTCTGGTTAGAGCAGAAGAGGAAGCTTGATGAACGTTGAGATGTCCGTTGAGATAGTCGGCGTCCTGCTGCTGGGACTAGGCTACTTGGCGCTACTGTTTGGCTGTGGTTTTGCGGTAGAGCGCGGCTGGGTACCGGTGCACATTACCCGCCACCCGATTGTTTACACCCTTGCACTGGGCGTTTACGCCAGCGCCTGGGCGATTTACGGCAGCGTGGAAATGGCTGCCCACGCCGGGTTTGGCTACCTGGCTTACTACCTGGGCGCAGCGGGGGCGTTCTTGCTCGCCCCGGTTCTGCTGGTGCCGATCCAACGCATTACCCGCACCTATCAGTTAACTTCGCTTGCGGATCTATTTGCCTTTCGCTTTCGCTCGCGGTGGGCGGGTACGCTAGTCACCATGGTTAGTCTACTGGCGGTGCTGCCACTGCTCGGCATTCAAGTCCAAACCCTCAGCGAAGCTATCGACATACTCACCGTCAGCCAAGCGGGAGGCAGCATTGCGCTGCTCTTTTGTGCCGTTATTGCCGCCTTTGCAGTGATTTTCGGCGCCCGCCACAGTCAGGCTCATGGCCGCCACGACACCCTGCTGAGTGCTATCGCATTTGAATCCATCGTTAAGCTATTGGCCATGCTGGGGCTGGGTGCTGTAGCTCTATGGATGGTGTTTGACGGCCCTGGCGATCTACAGCTGTGGCTAGAAGGCCCCGGCGCTATCCTCCAGCAGCAAACACCCAAGCTTGACCCAGCGCAGTGGCGAACCCTGCTGCTACTGTTTTTTGCTGCAGCCTTTATGATGCCGCACCTCTTCCATATTAGCTTTGCCGAAAGCCTGTCACGACATACCCTGCTACAAGCCAGTTGGGCACTGCCGCTGTTTCTACTCTTAATGGCGCTGCCGGTGCCGCTGATCTGGTGGGCCGCTCAGTCGGTTAATCCCGACATCCCCATCGCCGCTTATGCCGCCTACCTGATGACCGAGCACTGGTGGGTGGGGGCGCTGGCGTTTATCGGCGGATTGGCCGCCGCCAGCGGCACCATGATTATGATTGCGCTAGCCCTTTCCGGCATGGTGTTGAACCATATTGTACTGGTAGCGAGGCCCCCCGAGGCGCGCAGTGACCTCTACGGCTGGCTGCTATGGCTACGCCGCGGCTTAGTCGTTGCGGTGATTATCGGTGGCTGGTTATTTTACCAGTGGGTAGGGCGCCACCACGGCTTGATCGGCCTAGGGCTTGCCGCGTTTGTCGGCATGGCCCAATGTCTGCCCGGTCTGCTGGCGCTGCTCTACTGGCCCGGCGCTAACCGTAAAGGCATGATTATTGGCCTGAGCGCAGGTGTCGGCGTATGGCTGTGGGGCCTATGGCTACCGCTGATGCTGTCGCTCCCCGTACCGACGCTACCCTTTACCCCGTTTATGCCCGCCAATGCGCCGGTTTGGTATAACGTCACGCTGCTTTCGTTAGCGGTCAATATCCTGCTGCTGATTGTGATATCGCTGTTCACGCGAATTTCTGAAGGAGAGCAGTCCGCCGCGGAAGCGTGTTCGGTAGATGCGGTGATCCGCTCGAAGCGTTTTCCGCTGGAAGCCGCGACGGCGAGTGATTTTTCTAACCATTTAGCCCAAGCGCTGGGCGATGAAGCTGCTCAGCGTGAAGTCGCCCGCGCCTTAAAGGCGCTCAACTTAACGCCCCAGGAGCGCCGCCCCTACGCATTGCGCCGCCTGCGCGACCGCATTCAAGCCAATCTCTCGGGTTTAATGGGGCCTTCGGTAGCGCGGGATATCGTGGATCGCTACCTGCCCTACCGCCACGACGACGCCCCGGAAACCGACGATATTCACTTTGTTGAAAGTCGCCTGGAAGCCTACCGTTCGCGGTTAACGGGGCTAGCCCGGGAACTCGACGGCTTGCGCCGCCACCACCGCCAAACCCTGGCCTATTTGCCCGTGGGCCTATGCGTGCTAGGCGATGACGATGAATTGCTGATGTGGAATCAGGCGCTCTCGCAGCTCTCGGGGATTAGCGGTGAAAGCGTGATCGGCTCGCGCCGCGATAGCCTGCCAGCTCCCTGGCCTAGCCTGCTGGGCAGCGTGTTAGACGCGACGCCAGGCCCGCTCTACAAGCAAGCGGTGACGCTGCATGGCAAGGATTACTTTCTGACCCTGCACAAAGCGATCCTCAGCGGCCACGACAGCCGTGGCGGCAGCGTAATTCTGATTGAAGACCATACCGAAATGAAGTGGCTGGAAGACGAACTGGTGCATGCGGCGCGTCTCGCCTCCATCGGCCAGTTGGCCGCTGGTGTTGCTCATGAAATTGGCAATCCAATTACTGGCATCTCATCGCTGGCACAAAATCTTCGTTACGACACCAACGACCCTGTGCTGCTGGAAACCGCCGATCAGATCCAGCAGTTGACCCAGCGGGTGACTAAAATCGTCAATTCATTGGTCGGCTTTGCCCACGGAGGCCGCCAAACGGTGCCGCTACCGGCCTCGCCCGTGGCGCTTGCATCGATTAGTGAAGATGCACTGCACTTGATCCACCTCGCCCGCTCGGGAGAGGATGTCACCTTAACCAATGAGACGCCCGATGACTTGGTCGTGCGTGGCGATGCTCAGCGGTTAACCCAAGTGATGGTCAACCTGCTGAGTAACGCCCGGGATGCCTGCGACCAAGGGGGAGAAGTTCATATAACCGCTGGGTGCCACCAGCAGCTCGCTTGGTGGCGGATAACCGATAATGGTCAGGGTATCGATCCACGGGTACGCGACCACCTGTTTGAGCCCTTTACCACCACTAAGCCAGCAGGCGAAGGCACTGGCCTGGGCCTTTCACTGGCTTATCAGATTATCAATGAGCACCAAGGTAAAATAGAGGTGGCCTCGCCACCGCCCGGACAGCCTCGCGGCACAGCCATTACCTTATGGCTGCCGCTTTACCAACAGGATGATCAGCCAGCCTATGCCCAGGATTCTGATTGTTGAAGATGAAGCGATTATTCGCAGCGCGTTAAAGCGCCTGCTGGAACGCCACGACTATGCGGTCAGTGAAGCAGGCAGCGCTGAGGAGGCCAGCCAGCTTGAACTCAAAGGGTTCGACCTCATCATCAGCGACCTGCGCCTGCCGGGTGAGCCAGGCACCATGCTGATCGCGGCTTCAAGCCCCGTGCCGGTGCTGATCATGACCAGCTACGCCAGCATGCGCTCTGCCGTGGAGTCGCTCAAACAGGGCGCCGTGGACTATGTTGCCAAACCCTTCGACCACGCCGAGCTGTTGGAAACCGTTGAGCGAATTCTGCACAAGCAGTCAATGCAGCAGATCCCACCGCCGGATATCACCGACGCAGGCGGTGGCCGCCAGACCATGATCGGCAACTGCGTTGCCATGCAGCAGGTCTACACCCGTATTAGTAAAACCGCCCCCGCCGATGTCACCGTGCTGGTACTTGGCGAGTCGGGCACCGGTAAGGAGCTGGTGGCACGCGCTATTCACCAGCAGAGCAAGCGCGCCAAGGCACCGCTGATCTGTGTCAACTGCGCAGCGATTCCTGAAACACTGATCGAATCCGAACTGTTTGGCCATGAGAAAGGCGCTTTTACCGGCGCCAGCGCCGCGCGCACCGGGTTAGTTGAAGCTGCCGACGGCGGGACGCTGTTTTTGGATGAAATTGGCGAACTGCCGTTGGACGCCCAAGCACGGCTGCTACGTGTGCTCCAAGAGGGCGAAATCCGTAAAATTGGTTCAGTGGAAACCCGCCACGTGAATGTCAGGCTGATTGCAGCCACCCATCGCGATCTGCGTGCGCTGTCAAAAACCGGCGAGTTCCGCCTTGATCTCTACTATCGCCTGAACGTGATGCAGATCGAGCTGCCGCCTTTGCGCGAGCGCGAGGATGACGTGCTTGAGATCGCCGATATTCTGCTCGATAAAGCATGTAAGCGTCATGAACGACCCGGTCTACGTTTATCACGTGCTGCCCGTCAAGATTTGCGCGACTACCCTTGGCCAGGCAACGTGCGCGAGTTGGAGAATGCGTTGGAACGCGGGGTCATCCTTGCCGAAGGACATCTCATCCACCCGGACGATTTAGGTCTAGCACCCATTACCGCTCGTCCTCATGCACCCTCAGCGAACACTCCCGCCACCTCTGGCAGTGCGGATAATGCCGCTGAAGACAATGAAGACGACCTTTCCTTAGAGGACTACTTTCAACATTTTGTGCTTGAGCACCAAGATCAAATGAGTGAAACCGAACTGGCTCAAAAATTGGGTATTAGCCGTAAAAATCTGTGGGAACGCCGCCAACGACTTGGCATACCACGCAAAAAGACTGCCCGGCGCCCAGGCTAAGCGCCTGGGCGCGCCCGGCTGACCCGGCCCCACGGCGACCTCTACGACCATTGTCTAATACACTGATTTAAATAAGAAATATCCCACTCTCCGCCACCCTGACACTGTTACCTTCCCACACAAAGCCGCGCACAAACGGACGCAGAAGAGGTAACACTTTCTGTGCTGCAAAGTTCCACCGCGTCCAAAAAAACGCCAACCTTCTGAAATTTATAATGTATTAAATAGGTGGCACAGCGTCTGCAGTATTACTGGGTAAGAAAAACAAACTGGGCATAGCGGTAGGTCACCAACAAAAACAACACGACCTCACCCCACCTGAGCCACAACAAAAACAACAGGGCCAGGTAGAGATAACAGTACTAACAATAACAACAGGCTTGAGTCTCATTACTTGCTTGCGTAGGCAGCACAGGCGCAGCGAACAATAACAAAAGCAGCAAGTGGCCCGATAAGGACGCGACGTACAACGTGACTTGGCATCCTAACAAAAATAATAGCTGTCAGTGTGTACACCCCGGCGCTAATAATAATTCCCCGGGGGGAGAAAAGTTCGCGGTTGGATTATTGTTTTGAATACGAGGCGGTCGGAACGATTGCGATCCTTACGCCTACCGACTGCGGTGCGTATTCAGGGCGATGTGCCATCATGAAGAAAAACAGCAGCATGGACGCTGATTAATCGCTTAACAGGGGAGGCTCTCTTAGCCTCCCCTTTCCGTGTCTGGTCACTTGAGTTTACGCAAACCAGCGTCAAATGCTTTGCAAGCCTTAGGGGGTCGGATACACTCAGGGATTAACTGTCTATGTTAGGTACTCATTTGACGCGCTTTTCACATAGCCATGTTACGCACTTGTTGATTTTTTTATGTACCCTGCGAGTTGAAATCGTCGCATGTTTAAAGGATTTACCCGTTTCCTACACAGCCCGGGGGAGCAATTGAAAACCTTGCTTGAACCCCAAGAGAGCAGCACCAGCGCCCTTACGCCGCGCACCATCCCTCGGTCCGAGCACCCTGTTTCTCGCCAGCATATTAGCGATGCCGCGTTAAAAGTGCTTTATCGCCTTAGCGGTGCAGGTTACGACGCCTATCTAGTGGGCGGCTGCATACGCGATGCGCTGCTTGGCAAAATGCCCAAAGATTTTGATGTGGCCACCAACGCCACTCCCGAGCAGGTGCGCGATCTATTTCGTAACTCGCGCCTGATTGGTCGGCGTTTTCGGATTGTCCATGTGCGCTTTGGCCGTGAGGTCATTGAGGTCACCACCTTCCGCGGCAAACCCCAAGACGAGCATGGCGATCACATTGCCCACCAGTCCGATGAAGGGTTACTGCTGCGCGACAACGTATGGGGCAATATTGAAGAGGATGCGCTACGACGCGATTTCACCGTAAATGCGCTCTACTACAATATCGCCGACTTCAGCATCACCGATTTTGCCAATGGTGCCGAGGATATTAAGACCCGCACCCTGCGCCTGATTGGCGACCCGGCGACGCGCTATCGCGAAGACCCGGTAAGGATGCTGCGGGCGGTGCGCTTTGCGGCTAAGCTCGACTTCACCCTAGACCCCGCCACCGAAGCGCCGATGTACGACCAGGCGCCATTGCTGCTGCAGATTCCGCCTGCGCGGCTATTCGATGAAGTGCTCAAGCTATTTATGTCGGGCCACGGTTTGGTCACCTTCCGGCTACTCAGCCACTACGGCCTGTTCGGCATGCTGTTTCCCGAGGCTGAAGAAGCCATGGCCGACGCTGCCTGGGCCGAAGAGCTGATTGAGCAAGCGCTTACCAATACCGACAAGCGCATCGCAGAAGAGCGTCCGGTCACTCCGGCGTTCCTGCTGGCGGCGTTCTTATGGGCACCCGTCAAACATCGCCAGGAAGCATTGGAGCAGGAGGGCATGCCCCCCATTCCCGCGCTTCAAGCGGCGGCTCAGCAGGTGGTTTCGCGTCAGTTAGAGTTCACCTCAATTCCCAAGCGTTTCGGCATCCCCATGCGGGAAATTTGGGAGCTCCAGCAGCGCCTGCCCCAGCGGCGCGGTAAAAAAGCCTTTCAAACCCGTGAACATTCGCGCTTCCGGGCGGGCTATGACCTGCTCCTGCTCCGCGAGCAGGCGGGTGAGATACCCAGTGGCTTAGGCGAGTGGTGGACGGCGTTTCAGCGCGGCGATGAGCACGAACAGCGGCGTTTGCTACAAAAAGTGGGCGGCGACCCCGCCAGCCAGGGTGATCGCCGTCGCAAGCGGCGGCGTAAACCAAGCGCGCCAGAGTAGTGAGTGCTCCTCCCCAGCTCGCCTATATCGGCTTGGGTAGCAATCTTGAGTCGCCTATTGAGCAGGTTCGCGAGGCGCTTAATGAACTGGCAATGCTGCCGCTAAGTCGACTAGTGGCAGCGTCCTCGCTCTACGCCAGCCGCCCCGTTGGGCCGCAGGATCAGCCAGACTTTATTAACGCCGTGGCGGCACTGGAAACCCGACTCTCACCGCTGGCGCTACTCGACCAACTCCAGGCGTTAGAACAGCAGCATCGCCGCCGCCGCCAGCGCCACTGGGGCCCGCGCACACTCGATCTAGACCTGCTGCTGTACGCCAACGACCTTATCGATACTCCCCGTTTACGCGTACCCCACCCGCACATGACTGCCCGGGCCTTTGTTTTAGTCCCGCTTGCTGAGATTGCCCCCTCGCTCACGCTTCTCCAACAGCCGCTATCCACCTGGCTTGAACGTGTTCAGAACCAAGGTCTGGAACGCTTACCTAACGCCTAGTGTGCGGCTAACGCTACCATTTGACACAAATCTCGACACTGACACCCCATTCAGGTAACAATTGCCGGTTAAGCCACTTCGCGCCTGCAGGGATGCAGCTTTAATAATGGTCGGCTGCCTATGTCGCAACGGCCTCACGTAAAACATGAGAGCACGCCGTCAATCACCTCCGGCTGAAGCCGGAGGCTTGTGAAAGCAAGCCCGGTTGACCAGGGAGAGCGGGCTGTACTGCCGCTACGTTGATAACAGGTCGCCAAAACTCACCAGTGGATGCTTCCTCAGTCCGCTGCTCTGAAAGATCAGGATCATGCTAGCGAAAGGTAAAGCGCCGAAGGTTCTGACCGCTGCCTCAAGGCAGGAGCCGGTTATCGACATTCCCGAGGGGAGACGGGGCGCAAGCCCCGCGACACAAGACCCGTAAGGGTACGTTTTAAGGAGGAAGTCGCTTGGCGGTTTTCGTATTGGATAAACAAAAGCGGCCGTTGATGCCCTGCAGCGAAAAACGCGCTCGGTTGCTATTGGAACGCGGTCGCGCCGTGGTGCATAAACGCTACCCGTTCACGATCCGGCTAAAAGATCGGGTGAGCGGTGACACGCAACCGCTACGCCTCAAGCTCGATCCGGGCAGTAAAACCACCGGCTTGGCGGTGGCGCGCGAGGCCGATAATGGGCAGCACGTCCTGTGCCTGTTTGAGTTGGTGCATCGAGGCTTTCAGATTAAAAAAGCGTTGCAACAACGCGCTGCCTTTCGGCGTCGGCGCCGTTCCGCTAATTTGCGCTACCGTGCCCCGCGCTTTGATAACCGCACCAAGCCGAAGGGCTGGCTGGCGCCCAGCCTGCAGCACCGGGTGGATACCCTGATGGCGTGGGTGGATAGACTGTGCAAACTTGCGCCCATCACCGCCCTGGATCAGGAGCTAGTGCGCTTTGACACGCACAAGCTAGAAAACCCCGAGATCAGCGGCGTCGAGTATCAGCAAGGTACCCTGCTAGGGTACGAGGTGCGCGAATACTTGCTGGAAAAATGGGGACGCGAGTGCGCTTATTGCGGCGCCACCGACACGCCGCTGGAAGTGGAGCATATTGAGCCACGTAGCCGAGGCGGTTCCAACCGGATCAGCAATTTGACCCTGAGCTGCCACGACTGCAATAAGGAAAAGGATCGGTTGCCGCTTGCCGACTTCTTTGCCACGTCGACAGGGTTGCGGCACCGTTTGAAAAAGCTTGGTCACACCGCCGAGGCGCGGCTTGAGCGGGTGCAGCGCCAGCAACAACGCCCACTGCGCGACGCTAGCGTGGTCAATGCCACGCGCTGGGCACTGTTTAACGCCCTCAAAGCCACCGTCTTGCCGGTGGCCGTGGACACGGGCGGTCGTACCAAATACAACCGCCAACGCCTTGGCATTCCCAAAACCCACGCCCTGGATGCGGCATGCGTCGGCCCGATAGACGCCTTGCACGATTGGCAGGTGCCAACGCTAACTATTAAAGCCACCGGGCGTGGCCGTTATCAGCGCACACGGCTCGATAGGTTCGGCTTTCGCCGGGGCGTTTTAATGCGCCAAAAGCAGGTTAAAGGCTTTCAGACCGGCGATATGGTCAAAGCCATCGTGCCAACCGGCAAGAAAGCCGGTACTCATACAGGCCGTGTCGCGGTGCGTAAAACGGGCAGCTTCAACATTCAGATGGAACAGGGTGCCGTACAAGGCATTTCGCACAACTATTGCACCGTGATCCAACGCGGTGATGGCTACGGCTATCATCTCTCACCCTCTATTAACCTGAAAGGAGAAGCGGGTCAGGCGGTGGCGTAATCCAGGTCGTGCTTCGCACGACGCGCTATCCCTCCCGGCACTCAAAGTACCGGGTATCCCGCGCAAAATCTGATGAAAACCGTCACCCTAAGCACGCTGCGGGCCTATAAGCAGGCTGGCGAGACGTTTAGCTGCCTGACCGCGTATGATGCCTCCTTTGCCCACGCGGCAAGCCAAGCAGGCATTGATGTCCTACTGGTCGGTGATTCGCTGGGCATGGTGCTACAAGGCCATAGCAGCACCCTCCCCGTCACCATTGACGATATCGTTTATCACACCCGCTGCGCGGCGCGTGGTAAAGGCCATAGCCTGCTGATGGTCGATCTGCCGTTTATGAGCAATGCCACCACCGAGCGCCTACTTGAGGATGCCGGTGCCGTGATGCGCGCGGGGGCGGAACTGGTCAAGCTGGAAGGCGAAGCGTGGATGGCCGACGGCATTCGCGAATTGACCCGCCGCGGCGTACCGGTATGTGCACACTTGGGGTTAACCCCGCAGACCGTTCATCAGCTAGGTGGCTATAAAGTGCAAGGCCGTGACGCCGCCCAGGCTGAGCGGATCATCAATGATGCCAAAGTGCTGGTGGACGCGGGTGCCTCGGTGATTCTGCTTGAGTGCGTGCCCGCTAGCCTAGGCAAAGCGGTCACCGAAGCGCTGGAGGTGCCGGTGATTGGCATTGGCGCCGGCCCGGATACCGATGGCCAGATTCTGGTGATGCACGATGTGCTGGGCGTTACACACGGCCGCACGCCGCGCTTTGTGAAAAACTTTATGGTTGAGGCGGACAGCATTCAAACTGCTTTTCAGCGCTACCATGACGCTGTCAAAACCCGCGCTTTCCCGGCTCAAGAGCATTGTTTTTAGCATCGGTTTTTAACATCGGTTTTTAAGACAGCTCGACTATCGCCCCTTTTTTGTTATTGGCACGAAACGACTATGCGCACTTTGCGAGACATTGATGAGCTACGCAGCATGCTGCGAGATTACCGCCAACGCGGCCAGCGTATTGCCCTGGTGCCCACCATGGGCAACCTGCATGCCGGGCACCTAGCGCTGGTCGCCTGCGCGCGCCAGCACGCCGATATCGTGGTCTCGAGCCTGTTCGTCAATCCCATGCAGTTTGGCCCAGGTGAAGATTTAGACGGCTATCCGCGTACCTTTGATGCCGACCAAGCGCAGCTTATCGAGGCTGGCTGCGACATCCTATTTGCTCCGGCGGTAAGCTCGCTCTACCCCAACGGCTTAGACGCCCAGACCCGAGTGCATGTGCCCGTGGTGGGCGAAGGACTGTGTGGCGGCTCGCGCCCCGGTCATTTTGACGGTGTCTCCACCGTAGTCAGCATGCTGTTTAACCTAGTGCAGCCAGACGTCGCCTGCTTTGGGGAAAAGGATTATCAGCAGCTTGCGGTGATTCGTAAGCTGGTGCGCGATCTGCACATGCCCATCGATATTATCGGCGTGCCTATCGTGCGTGCAGAGGATGGCCTGGCACTATCATCGCGTAACGGCTATTTAAGCACCGAGGAGCGCGCCACTGCCCCTGTACTTTACCAAACGCTGTGTACGTTGCGCGATGCACTGGAGCGCGGCGACGCTATCGAAAAGGTACTACACCAGGGCAAAACCGCACTGTATGATGCGGGCTTTACGCCGGATTACCTGGAGCTACGTGATGCGACGCTCGCCTCGGTCAGCCCAGCGACTCGTCAGGCGGTACTGCTAGCCGCCGCCAAGTTAGGCCCTGCGCGACTAATCGACAACCTCACGATTCAGCTCCCGGCCAGCGCTACTAATGCTATTGGCGAATAAACAAACAACGGGTAATACAGGAACTCACAATGCACACCATTATGCTCAAAGCCAAGCTGCACATGGCGCGCGTCACTCACGCGGTACTCAATTACGAAGGCTCTTGCGCCATCGACGGTGACCTGCTGGATATGGCGGGTATTCGTGAAAATGAACAGATCCAGATTTACAACGTCGAGAATGGCGAACGCTTCACTACTTACGCTATTCGAGGCGAGGAGGGCTCCAAGCTCATCTCGATCAATGGCGCTGCCGCTCATCTTGCATCGCCGGGCCATCGCATCATTATCTGCAGCTACGCCCACTACTCAGAGGCAGAACTGGAACACCATCAGCCTGCGCTGGTGTATCTCCAGGAAGGTAACCACGTCAGCCATACCAGTAATATTATCCCGGTGCAGTTGGCCTAATCATAATTGACCTAGTCTTAGCGGCTCTACCACTTTTTCCTGACGGGCCACATGTTGGCCCGTTTTTATTTGCCCATAAAGGTTTATTGCCGCAACGCATCACCTTCCCCTATGCTGAAGAGACGGCTGACAGAGCTCGAATAAAAGAGAACGGCTGACAGAGCACGCCTATCGGGCATCTGGCATCAGACTGTCTGTTAATCACTTCAGGAGTCATTTTATGCAAGAAGTAGTCATTGTTGCGGCGCGCCGCACCGCTGTGGGCGCTTTCGGTGGATCCCTCGCAGGTATTCCCGCGAGCGATCTCGGCGCTTTGGTAATCAAAGATATCCTCGCTTCCACCGGCGTTTCTCCCGATCAAGTTGACGAAGTACTGCTGGGCCAGGTGCTCACCGCAGGCGTTGGCCAAAACCCAGCGCGCCAAGCGGCCATCAAAGGCGGCCTGCCAGACTCGGTACCGGCCATGACCATCAACAAAGTGTGTGGCTCAGGTCTTAAAGCGCTACATCTCGCCACTCAGGCCATTCGCTGCGGCGATGCCGAGCTGATTCTGGCAGGCGGTCAGGAAAATATGTCCGCCTCGCCGCACGTACTTCCCAACTCCCGTAACGGCCAGCGCATGGGCGATTGGAAAGCGATTGACTCCATGGTGCATGACGGCTTATGGGACGCTTTCAATAACTACCATATGGGCATCACTGCCGAGAACTTAGCAGAGAAGTACGGCATCACCCGCGAAGAGATGGACGAGTTCGCTGCGGCATCGCAGCAAAAAGCCGCGGCGGCGATTAAAGAGGGCAAATTCAAAGGCCAGATCGTGCCGGTTGAAATTCCCCAGCGCAAAGGCGACCCGGTGGTGTTTGATACCGACGAGAATCCTCGCGAAGTCACCGCTGAAAAACTCAGCGGCATGCGCCCCGCGTTTAAGAAAGACGGCACCGTTACCGCCGGTAACGCCTCGGCACTCAACGACGGTGCGGCGATCGTCATGCTCTGCTCCGCCGAGAAAGCCAAGCAGTTGGGGCTAGAGCCGCTGGCCCGTATCGCCGCTTATTCCAACGCAGGCGTTGATCCCGCCATCATGGGTATCGGCCCCGCACCGGCTACACGCCGCTGCCTGGAAAAAGCCGGCTGGAGCCTGGATGACTTGGATCTGGTGGAAGCCAATGAAGCGTTTGCCGCTCAAGCGCTATCCGTCAACAAAGAACTCGGCTGGGATGTCAGCAAGGTCAACGTCAACGGCGGCGCCATTGCCATTGGTCACCCCATCGGTGCCTCCGGCTGTCGCGTACTGGTCACCCTGCTCCACGAAATGATCGCCCGTGATGCTAAAAAAGGCCTCGCCACGCTGTGTATCGGCGGCGGCCAGGGTGTCGCGCTGGCGATTGAGCGTCCTTAAACGCCCCTCACCCTGGTTTGCTTAGCTAATAGCTAATGGAAAGCCCTCGTCAATTGACGAGGGCTTTGTCGTTTTAGGAGATGTGCACACTAGACGAATAGCAAATTTATCAGCGCTCATTACAGGCTTACCTCACCCTCATACCCTCTGCGACTAATGATGAAATCACCAATGGCTAGGCTATTCATGCATGTCATTAAGAGCATGCTTACATAAAAATACAATATTTAATTAATAATTCGGATTAGGCTGCCGATATTAACTATTATCATTAATAGGCACATTGGGCTTCTACATAGTGCATCTACACACGTAATGGTTATTAAGCAAAACCACAAGGAGGTATCGCAATGGCAATCGGTATTGGTTCATCTCCCCCAGCAACGTCGCAAACGACGTCTGGTAGCCGCACCCAGGACGTATCACCCAAGGGAACCGAACAAGGCGGAAGCACAACGCCTGCTCCGGGCTCACCAAAACCAACAAGCCAACTTTCCACGCTGGCACAGCAGTTAAGTGATAGTGCGCTGCGTGCTGAAGAGCGTGATGGCAGTTTGGATCGTAAAGCACTAGGCCAAAAAGCCAGTGCACTGCTCAGCCAGGTTACCGGCCAGGGCTACCATAATAACCGAGCACGATACGACTCCGAAGTGCCCAACACCGATGACCCAGAACTCTTGGAGCGAGCAAAACAGGCTACTTCCTATGTTAATGGCAGAGGTAGTAATCCCTTTAGCGGCTTGTCTCAAGATCAATTAGTACTGATTATTTATGACGATAGCGGAACATTTACGGCCAATGAGCGACGTGCAGCTTGGCAAGAAGATTATGATCAGCGGCAAGTATGGAAACAGGCCGTTGTAGCCCGCGGCCAGCTGGAATACAGCCAAACCGGCAAGATGACCAACTTCTTCAAAGAAGTGTTGGGAAATTACAACGAGCTGCCCCCCATCATGCAGGCACAATACCCCGACTTCTATGCCCCACGCCTTGAGCACCTGATCGAGATGGACTTCAACTTTATGACCCACCGCGCCGAAGGCAAAGGGGCCCCTGAAGATATTTTTGAAATATTAATGTCCAGTGAAGACTTCGCTAACCTTGGCAAACGCTTTGCTAACTCATCGGTTAGTTGAATCAATAACAAGAGAGCCTAGGCATCGGGATAATGTATATGAAAGTCGAAGGCCAGATTTCTTCATACAATCAAGGTGCTAGGCAAGTAACCAACCCCCAGAATGGTAGCGGTGCTGCTAATGGTAGCAAGCGTGCTGATGGTGTTATGACGCCCCAGTCTAGCGAGAGCACTAGTGTCTCCATTAGTGGCAAAGCCTTACTATTGTCTCGGCTCTTTCTGACTGAAGACATCACCAGTGAGCCATCTGTGCTACCTGGCACTAAGGGTATGAATGAATACGGGATGATGCTCCCTCATCATTTCCTGACTCAGGATGATCGAACCCTACTGGCGGATATGTATGAGTTTGCTCAGGAGCAAGGGGCAGATTTGAAGCATGTGGATCGACTTGCTTGGGATATGGGGCTGTATCGTCAGCGTAATAATGGCGAAGCGGTAGCAAATTTTAACGATGGCCGTAGCTATGATCTCGAAGGCCGAGTACGAACCGCCAGCTTTACCGATGCAGATGCTACTACTGTAGAACGCATCCAGAGCAGTGGCGATATTAGCTCTACACGGTTAGACCAAGGCTTTTTGAATTACATTCTTGACCCTGGCTACGGTTTTACTCACAGCAGTGATTTTGAGTTTCTTGAGCAGATGGTTTCTAGATTCTCAACTAATGGCAACGACACCACCCCGCTCGACTCCAAGTTCTCTACTTTTGTGTATAAGGCGAACAACTACATCATACATACCTCGGATGAGCCAGCAGCTGAATTTGTCCGAAATACGTCCAATATTGAAGAAGACACTTCACGCGAAGCGCTCATGGCCGATGCCAAAGCTCTCCCTCAACGGATTAATCAAAGCTTGCTTGAGGCTTTTATGGGCAAGAACGATGAAAAAGCCACTGAACGTAGCTTTATAACGAAATTGTTTGATTGGCTGAAACCATCGGCGAATAAATAATTTAATTGGCTCAGCGCGTCTTCTGACCAACGACCTTGGCTGGCGTACTTAGTACCAGCAGCGCGCCCAGCAGGAATAATCCCGATGCCGCCCACATGGCGATAGGCAGGCTAGTGCTATCAACGATACGCCCGCCGACCATGGCTCCCAGTCCAATCGACATATTGAAGGTAAACGCCATCAACGCCGTGGCAGCTTCGGTATTGGGTGCGGTACGCAAAATCCAGGTTTGAATGCTCACGGATACACTGCCGAACACGGCACCCCAAGCCATGAGCAGCAACACGCCGCTGCTCGGCTGAACGCCCAGTAGTGGGAACACGGCCACAACAATAAGCAGCAGGCTGGGAATCGCCAATACCGCGCGGTAGGGGTGCCGCCCAGCGAACATACCCGCCGCAATATTGCCCATAATGCCTGCCGCCCCATAAAGCAGCAGCAGGCTGCCTACATGGCGTTGGGAAATACCACTGATCTCTTGCAGGATAGGGCTAATAAAGGTGTAGGCGGCAAAGTGCCCCACCACGACAAAGGCCGTGGTTAGCACCGCGACGCGCACCCCACGATTGCTAAACTGCTGCGCCAGTACTCGAAGACGAACGGGTTCACGTGGTGGCAAAGGCGGCAGCCAACGCCACAGCGCAATGGCTGTTAATAGGCTAAAACCGCCCAGCGCGCCAAAGGCTACCCGCCAGTTGCTGAAATCCCCCAGTAGCGTTCCCAGCGGTACGCCCAGCACTGAGGCCGCCGCGACCCCACCAAAAATCATCGTCATGGCTTTAGGCACTTGTGCCTCCGGCACCAGGCGCGGGGCAATGCTGCCCGCCACCGCCCAAAAACCACCAATACTAAGCCCCACTAACACGCGGGCGGCAAGCAACAGGATAAAGCTGCTCGCCAATGCTGAGAGCACACTTCCTGCCACCATCACGGCCATCAATACCGTGAGCATGATGCGCCTATCCAAGCGCCCCACCGCGACCGGTAACAGCGGGGCTGAGAAAGCCGCAACAACGCCGGGCACAGTCACCATTAAGCCCGCCATGCCAGGGGTAACGCCCATCGATGAGGCCACCTGAGACAATAAGCCAATCGGCAGTTGTTCTGCGGTTACCAGTAAAAAAATGCCGATCATCACGGCCACCACCGCCCACCAGCGCGGCGCTTGCTCCTGCTCCATCGCGATTTACTCCCTGATTCTTTAAAGTCCCGACGATCAAACCTTACAAACAACACCGCCCTCGCAGCCATAGGCGACGAGGGCGGTATCAGAAACCTGACTAACGCTTTAAATCATTCTGTTTAAATCGTAGCTTCGGCTTCCGCTGCTTCTGCAGAAAAAGCAGTTTTCTCTTCTTCAGTAATCTCTTTCATCGACAGCTTCACGCGGTTGCGGTTGTCGATATCCAGCACCTTAACGATCACGTCATCGCCTTCGTTCAAGAAGTCGCGAACGTTGTTAACACGCTCGGCAACGATTTGCGAGATATGCACCAGGCCATCGGTACCCGGCATGATATTAACAAACGCGCCGAAGTCAGCAATGCGTACCACTTTACCCATATACAGCTTGCCAATTTCCGCTTCAGCGGTAATCGACAGTACGGTGTCAATGGCGCGCTTGGCGGCGGCTTTATCTTCCGCGTAAATGCGAACGGTGCCGTCATCGTCGAGATCGATTGAAGCGCCGGTGTCTTCGCAGATTTTACGAATCATCGCGCCGCCTTTACCGATCACATCGCGGATCTTGTCGGGATCGATTTTGATCGTCGCCATTGAGGGGGCGTTGTCAGAAACATCGCTACGGCTCTGGCTGATCACGACATTCATTTGCTCAAGAATACTCAGTCGCGCGGTCAGTGCTTGCTGCAGCGCGAGCTCCATAATCTCTTCGTTGATGCCTTCGATCTTGATGTCCATCTGCAGGGCGGTAACACCCTCTTCGGAACCGGCAACTTTAAAGTCCATATCGCCAAGGTGGTCTTCATCACCCAGGATATCGGTCAGTACCGCAAAGCCGTCCGGGTCTTTGACCAGACCCATAGCGATACCGGCAACCGGTGCTTTTAGCGGCACGCCCGCATCCATCAAGGCCAGCGAAGAACCACACACAGAGGCCATCGAGCTTGAGCCGTTAGACTCGGTGATTTCCGAAACCACGCGGATGGTGTAGGGGAAAGCGTCTTCAGACGGCAGCATCGCCTGCACGCCACGACGCGCTAAGCGGCCATGGCCAATTTCGCGACGCTTCGGGCCACCCATAAAGCCCGCTTCACCCACCGAGTAGGGAGGGAAGTTGTAGTGCAGCATAAAGCGGTCTTTACGCTCGCCTTCGAGTGATTCGATTAGCTGTGAATCACGCAGCGTGCCCAGCGTAGCTACAGCAATCGCCTGGGTCTCACCACGCGTGAAAATCGCGGAGCCATGCGCTTTCGGCAGCACACCAACTTCGATGGCCAGCGGACGAACGGTCTGGTTGTCACGACCATCAATACGCGGCTCGCCTTTAACGACCCGTGAACGTACAACGCGTTTTTCCAGGCCAGCAAAGGCACCTTTCACGTCATCTTTACTGAACTTATCGTTAACCGGTTCGCCTTCATCGGCGGCCAGTTGCTCAATTGCTTGGGCTTTCAATTCAGCTAGTGCGTCTTGGCGAGCCATTTTGTCGGTGATGCGGTAAGCATCGCCCACTTTAGCTTCGAAGGCATCGGCCATAGCGGCTTTAAGCGCCTGGTTCTCTTCGGCGGCCTGCCACTCCCAGCGCGGCTTACCGGCTTCAGCAACCAGTTCGTTAATCGCGCTGATCGCTACCTGCATCTCCTGGTGGCCAAACAGTACGGCACCCAGCATTTCGTCTTCGAGCAGCTCTTTGGCTTCAGACTCAACCATCAGCACGGCTTTTTCAGTACCGGCGACGACCATGTCCAGTTCAGAGGTGGCCAGTTCTTCAACCGTAGGGTTGAGGAAATAGCCTTTCTCTTCGTTAAAACCAACGCGGGCCGCGCCAATCGGGCCACTAAACGGCACGCCAGAGATGCTCAGCGCCGCAGAGGTGCCTAGCAGAGCGGCGATATCCGGATCGTGGTTACGGTCGGTGGAGAGAACGGTACAGACGACTTGCACTTCGTTCATAAAGCCTTTAGGAAAAAGCGGACGGATCGGGCGATCAATCAGCCGCGAGGTCAGCGTCTCTTTCTCAGTAGGGCGCCCTTCGCGCTTGAAGAAGCCGCCAGGAATCTTGCCGACTGCGTAGGTTTTCTCTTGGTAGTGAACCGAGAGAGGGAAAAAGGGTTGGCTCGGATTTGCGTCTTTTCGAGCGACAACGGTACACAGCACGACGGTGTCATCCATGGTAACCATGACAGCGCCGGTAGCTTGGCGAGCAATACGCCCGGTTTCGAGCGTGACGGTACTACGACCGTACTGGAACGTTTTCTTTACCGGATTCACAGCGACTTCCTTCAGCATTATCAATATCTACTTGTCTATTCGTTTAGGTCGTTTTGACTCGTTACCATTCTAGGCGCTGGAGCGCGATAGGGCTACCTGTTCCTTCTTGCCCCCAGCACTATTGAAGTAAACTCGAAACAAAAAAAACGGGCAGCTCACAAGGAGCTGCCCGTTTCGAATCGTTGCCGTTAACGCTTAACGACGCAGACCTAAACGCTGAATCAGGGACTGATAGCGTTCGAAATCTTTACGCTTTAGGTAGTCCAGCAGCTTACGACGCTGGTTAACCATGCGGATCAGACCACGACGAGAGTGGTGATCCTGTTTGTTGGTCTTGAAGTGATCCTGCAGGCCATTAATGTTGGCGCTCAGCAGTGCAACTTGCACTTCAGGGGAACCGGTATCGTTATCGCCGCGGCCGTATTCGGTGACGATCTCGGCCTTCTTCTCAGCGGTTAAAGCCATCTGTCTCTCCAGTAAGCAATATGCCTAAAAATGAATGGTTGAGACCACGCATATTTGCAGTCTCAGGCTACTATTTTTTACTAGCTAGTTTCTTTCCACTAACTATTTTCTTTCCACCAGCTAGTTTCACGCAGACGGCTGCATCCTTGCAACGCGGTTTACGAGATAGCGACGGTACTTAACAGTCGCTTAGGCGCTACTTCCTGAGCACCTTTCACTACGCCAAGGCCGATAAACGTCTCGGCGTAATAAAGTCTGGCTAACGCATCCGGCGCTAACGTGCCGGTCGTCAGATTGGCAGACTGACCATGGGCCAAACGGCTGTGGGCAGCATCGTCTACCGTCAACGACGGTAAATGATCTACCAACACGTCCGCTGGCATTAGCTCAGCTTCCAGTGCCGCTTGGTCGGCCAATGCCTCCAAGGCCTCTAGCGTCCACATCGCGTCGGCTAAAAAAGGCCCCGTTTTGAGCCTTCTTAGTTGACTGATGTGCGCACCACAGCCAAGCGCTTGACCAATATCTTCGGCTAACGTGCGGATGTAAGTGCCTTTACTGCAGCTTACTTCCAGCTCAAAAGCAGTGCCTTCAAACGATAGCAGGCGCGCATCATACACGCTTACGCGCCGAGCTGCACGTTCTACGTGCTTGCCTTCGCGGGCCAGCTCGTAAAGTTTTTTGCCCTGATGCTTGAGGGCCGAATACATCGGCGGCACTTGGTCAATCTCACCGCGAAAGCGAGTGAGCACAGCTTCCACGTCATCGACGCTTAGGCTAGGAACCTCATGCTGCTCAATCATCGTGCCTTCCGCATCGCCGGTATCGGTGATCACCCCTAGCTCTATCCGGGTGCGATACACCTTGTCGGCTTCCAGCAAGTGCGACGAGAACTTGGTCGCTTCGCCTAGGCAGATCGGCAATAAGCCGGTGGCCATCGGGTCTAGCGTGCCGGTGTGTCCGGCTTTTTGAGCCTGGAACAGCCGACGCACACGCTGCAGCGCATGGTTGCTGGAAACGCCCTTGGGTTTATCCAGCAGCAGTACGCCATTGACCGGCAAACCGCGACGTTGACGCGCCACTAGCGAGTTTCCTCACTTTGCTGGGCGTCGCCGTCTTGGTCACTACTGCCTTGGTCACTGTCTTGGCCAACGCCTTGATAATCGTCATCGTCTTGATAGCGTGCACGATCCGTCGTCACCGCTTCATCAATCAGTGAAGACAGATGTTGACCGCGCACCACGCTTTCATCGAAATGAAAACGTAGCTCCGGCACATGACGTAACTTAATGCGCTTAGCAATCTGGCTTCTTAGAAAACCGGCAGCGCGCTTAAGCACCTGCAGGTTCTCTTTAATACGCTCAGGCTCTTGCTCACCCAACAGCGTGACATAGACGTCAGAGTAGCCAAGATCACGGCTAACAGTGACACCGCTGACCGTGACCATGCCCAAACGTGGGTCTTTCACTTCGCGTTGGATCAGCACCGCCAGCTCCTTTTGGAGCTGGTCGGCTACCCGGTCGGTACGCTTAAATTCGCGCATGTTTAGCTCCTCGCAGCCTTACAGGCTACGCTCGACCTTCACTTGGTCGAAGACTTCGATCTTATCGCCGACTTGGACATCGTTGTAGTTCTTCACGCCGATGCCACACTCCATGCCGTTGCGCACTTCTTGCACATCGTCTTTGAAGCGGCGCAGCGATTCGAGCTCGCCTTCGTAGATCACCACGTCATCACGCAACACGCGGATCTTCTTATTACGATGCACGCTGCCTTCAATGACCATACAGCCGGCGATCGCACCAATCTTCGGCGCCCGGAAGACATCGCGCACTTCGGCAATACCGACGATCTCTTCTTTCCACTCAGGTGCGAGCATACCGCTCATCGCCTGTTTGACCTCGTCGATCAGCTGGTAAATAACGCTGTAGTAGCGCAGATCCAGACCTTCACGTTCGATGATTTCACGGGCTGCGGCGTCAGCGCGGACGTTAAAGCCGACCACGATGGCTTCAGAAGCAAGCGCCAGGTTGGCATCAGTACCGGTAATACCACCGACACCTGAGGAAACCACAGCCACTTCCACTTCATCAGTGGAAAGCTCTTCCAGGGCGCCTTTGATCGCTTCCAGCGAGCCTTGCACGTCGGCTTTGAGGACGATGTTGACCTTGGCCACTTCGTCTTGGCCCATCTGGCTGAACATGTTCTCCAGCTTGGCCTTCTGCTGACGCGCCAAGCGCACTTCGCGGTATTTGCCTTGACGGAAGTTGGCCACTTCGCGGGCTTTCTTCTCGTCGGCCACGACCATAAAGTCGTCACCGGCATCCGGCGTACCGCCCAAGCCTTGAATCTCGACCGGCATCGCCGGACCAACCGCATCGACTTGCTGGGCAAGTTCGTTAGTCAGCGCACGCACGCGGCCGTAGTGCAGGCCAGCAAGGACAATATCGCCCTTTCTCAGCGTACCGTTCTGAACCAGTACGGTAGCGACCGGGCCACGGCCTTTATCAAGGCGTGATTCAACCACCACACCTTTACCCGGCGCGGAAGGCACGGCTTTCAGCTCAAGCACTTCGGAGGCCAGCTGGATCGCTTCCAGCAGCTCTTCCATACCTTCACCTGTCTTAGCAGACACGTGAACAAACTGGGTATCACCGCCCCACTCTTCAGAGATCACGCCGTGCTGGGAAAGCTCATTCTTGATGCGGTCAAGATCGATGCCATCTTTATCAATCTTGTTAACCGCTACCACCATGGGCACTTCGGCAGCTTTAGAGTGCTCAATCGCCTCGATGGTTTGCGGCATAACGCCGTCATCCGCCGCGACGACCAGGATGACCACGTCGGTCGCCTTGGCACCGCGGGCACGCATGGCGGTAAACGCCGCGTGGCCAGGGGTATCCAGGAAGGTAACGCCACCATGGTTATCTTCCACGTGGTAGGCACCGATATGCTGGGTAATACCACCCGCTTCACCGGTTGCCACCTTCGCTTTACGGATGTAATCGAGCAGCGAGGTCTTACCGTGGTCGACGTGACCCATTACCGTGACAACCGGTGAACGGGTAATCTCTTCGCCTTCGTAGGAGATGCCTTCGAGCATTTCCGTTTCCAGCGCGTCATCTTTAACCAGCTTCGGCGTATGGCCCATCTCTTCCACCACGATCGCAGCCGTATCCTGATCGATGGTTTGGTTGATGGTCACTGCCGCGCCCATGTTAAACATGGCTTTGATCACTTCATTGGCCTTGATCGACATTTTGTCGGCCAATTCCGCCACGCTGATAGATTCAGGGATCGACACTTCACGCACGATCGGCTGAGTCGGCTTCTGGAAAGCGTGCTTGCCATTGCCGGTCTGGTTGCCACCACGGCGACCACCGCGACGCTGCTCGGCACGTTTTACCTTCTTACCGGCGCCACCGCGCTTACGCTCTTCGCGATCACCACGATCGTCATCGTCACGACGGCCCTTGGCCTTCGCCGCAGCAGCCTTCTTAGGCGGCGCAGTACGACGGTCAGAGCGGCCTTCTTTAGGCGGCGCTGGCGGCATATCGTCACCGGACGGCGTATCGTCGATTTCAAGATTCGGCACCGCGACATCAGCTGTCGCTGGCGCTTTGGCTGTTCTAGGCCTTGAATCAATCTCTTTTTTACTACGCGCTGCTTCAGCTTCTTTATTACTACGCTCGGTGGCTTCAGCTACCTGTGCCGCGCGGGCTTTCTTCGCAGCGGCTTTTTCTTCAGCTTCACGCGCATCCGTTACTTTGCGCTCGGCTTCAGCTTCCGCCATATCGCCAACTAACTGACGTGGGCCAGTGTAACTAGGCTCTGCGGCTTTCGGCTTCTCATCTTCAGCGCTTTTGACGTACGTTTTCTTTTTACGTACCTGCACTTCGATGGTTTTGCCACGTTCGCCGGTATTGATACGGCTACGGGTTTTGCGCGTCAACGTGATGCGATTTTTACCCGCTTCAGGGGCATCGCTACCACCATGGCTCTTCTTCAAGAAGCTCAGCAGCTTCTGCTTATCTTCTTCAGACACCGCATCGCTTTCAGAAGCGTGCTTTAAACCAGCTTCTTTCATTTGCTCTAGTAGGCGAGGCACATCACGGCCCACCTTTCCTGCGAAATCTTTAACTGTCATATCTGACATATTGACCCTCCTCAGCCCGTGACCTGTTTACTGTGTGTTCGAATCCGATGCGTCATCGACTTCAAACCAGGGCGCACGGGCAGTCATGATCAGTGCCGCTGCGCGCGCTTCGTCCAACTCCTCGATATCGACCAGATCGTCGACAGACTGCTCGGCGAGATCTTCCATGGTGACAATGCCGCGACTGGCCAGAATGAAGGCCAGGTGGCGCTCCATGCCATCCATCTCCAGCAGATCAGCTGCTGGCTGGGCACCGTCTAGCGCTTCTTCCGAGGCAATTGCCATCGTCAGCAGCTCGTCTTTCGCCCGTGCGCGTAGCTGCTCTACTAAATCTTCATCAAACTCTTCGATTTCGAGCATCTCTTCCATCGGCACGTAGGCGACTTCTTCTAGGGTAGTGAACCCCTCTTCCACCAACAGGCGAGCGACATCTTCATCCACTTCAAGGTGCTGGATGAAGGAGTCCACCAGGCTATCAATTTCTTGATCGCGCTTAGACTCCGCTTCCTCTTCGGTCATCACATTAATGCGCCAGCCGGTGAGTTCAGAGGCCAAACGCACGTTCTGACCGCTCCGACCAATCGCCTGAGCAAGGTTATCTTGCGCCACCGCCACATCCATTGCGTGGGCGTCTTCGTCCACTAGGATAGACCCAACGTCGGCAGGCGCCATGGCGTTAATCACCAATTGGGCAGGATTATCGTCCCACAGCACGATATCAACACGTTCGTTCTGCAGCTCCGAAGAGACCGCCTGAACGCGCGAACCGCGCATACCGACACAGGCACCGACAGGATCAATGCGGCGATCATTGGTTTTTACCGCAATTTTAGCCCGTGAACCGGGGTCGCGAGCAGCACCTTTGATCTCAATCAACTGCTCAGCGATTTCAGGCACTTCGATTTTGAACAGCTCAATAATCAGTTCGGGACACGTCCGCGATAGCTGGAGCTGAGCGCCACGAGCGTCTGGGTCGACTTTGACCAATAGCGCGCGCACCCGCTCGTTCATGCGGTAACGCTCACCGTGAATCATTTCATTGCGCGGTAAAAACGCCTCAGCGTTTTCGCCCAAATCAATGATCAAGCCATCGCGTGTGGTCTTTTTAACAATGCCAGCCACCAGCTCGCCTTCGCGATCGGCATATTGACGTACCACTTCGGCCCGCTCAGCTTCGCGTACTTTCTGTACGATCACCTGCTTAGCGGTTTGTGCCGCGATACGGCCAAACGACGCATTTTCGATACTTTTTTCTACCACATCGCCCAATTTAAGCGGTGGATCGCGCTGCTCGGCGATGCTCTCTTTAATTTCATAATCTGGCGTTTCGAATTCGTCATCTTCCACAACCGTCCAGGTGCGGAAAGTTTCGTATTCGCCAGTGCGACGGTCAATATGCACGCGCACATTGGCTTCTTCTCTTTCAAAACGCTTGCGTGACGCGCTCGCAAGAGCGGCTTCGACCGCTTCGAAGATGACATCACGCGGGACGCCCTTCTCATTGGAGATCGCGTCAACGACCATTAATATTTCTTTACTCATGCGTATGCCTCGCCAGAAAACCTATCCTTATGTGCATCACCCCGGCAGCCTGCCGGCAGCGCCGCCACTCGGTCAATCGTCGAACTGCGGTACAATGTGAGCAGAATCAATACTCTCAATTGGAAAGCAGTACTCTTCGCCATCCAGTTGCAGCAGTACTTCATCCCCCTCAACACCGACCAGAAGCCCTTGATACTTGCGCCGCCCGTCAAAGGCTGTACGCAGTTTCAGCGCGACGTGATGACCTTGAAAGCGGGTAAACTGATCCAGGGAATACAAGGGACGTGCCATGCCCGGCGAGGAGACTTCCAACCGGTACTCACCGGCGATGGGGTCTTCTACATCCATGACAGCACTGACTTGGCGACTAATATCTGCGCAGTCTTCCACGCTGACACCACTCTCGCGCTCGATATAGATCACCAGCCGCGAATTTTTGCCCTGGGAAAGATGGTCGATGCCCCATAGCTCAAAGCCCATGGCAGCAACAACAGGTTCGATCAGCGCGTGAAGCGCAGCGTGTTTAGTGGCCACAGACAAAGCTCCTATAGCCGTTGCATCAGGCACCTGGCCAGGAGTTATTAGAAAAGCTAGGTGGCTGATTGGCGTTACTCGGGAATGTGTCTCCGGTTATCCGGACGACATCCGCTATTAAGATATTCTTGCTAGCCAAAAGCTGCTAACAAAAAGCCCCTTCACTGGAAGGGGCTTTTAAAAAGAAACCTTGGTTACCATTTCTTAAGTACCATTACAAGTACAATCTTAGCAACATGTAGCAGGCTGCACCTGTAAAACTGGTTATTTTCTGACTCTCATCAAAGAAAACAATCCATCACATGCTACTAGAAAATGGTAGCGGGGACCGGATTTGAACCGATGACCTTCGGGTTATGAGCCCGACGAGCTACCAGACTGCTCCACCCCGCATCAATCTAGGTCGACGATAATAGACACTAAAGCTACTTACGTCAAGAACTACTTGCTTCAAGAACTACTGGCTTCAGAAACGACTTACTGAAAAAAGCCACTTACTTAAAGCTGTCTTTTTCGTCTCAGGTGCCAAACTTGGCATTCTGGTAACAAAAAACACTCTGGGAAGCTGGCAAGCCAGCAAAACAGATGGTGCCGAAGGCGGGACTTGAACCCGCACGACCATACGGTCACTACCCCCTCAAGATAGCGTGTCTACCAATTCCACCACTTCGGCATCAGGGGAGGCTAAAGAAACGTTATCTGTCTAAACAACGAGACTACTTACTCGCTGCTTTCCTCTAGCACTGGCGCGGTATTATCCACATCCGCAGGCCTGTCGTCAAGCGTAGGGATGCTTTGCTGCTGCTCGATCAGACGCGAATCGGGGATGCCCGCTTCGGGTGCCTGGCCTGCCTGGGTGGCAAAATAAGCCAGCGCCATCGAGGTGACGAAAAAACCCGCCGCCAAAATAGCTGTTGTACGCGACAAAAAGTTACCACTGCCCCGCGATCCAAACACTGTTTGTGATGCACCACCCCCGAAAGCCGCACCGGCTTCGGCACCTTTACCCTGCTGAAGCAGGATGAGTACCACCAGGGCGACCGCAATCACCACATGAATCATAAGAATTGCAACTTGCATGGCGTTATCCTGCTGACTGACAAATGGCATAAAAATCATCGATCTTGAGTGAGGCTCCGCCCACTAGACCGCCGTCGATATCTGGCTGAGCGAGCAGCTCAGCCGCATTGCTTGCGTTCATGCTGCCGCCGTAAAGCAAACGCAGTTGTTCAGCGAGCCCCTTATCGAAACCCGCCTGATAGGCGCGAATGCCGGCCATAACGTCCTGGGCTTGCTCAGGACTAGCCGTGCGCCCAGTGCCAATTGCCCAAACGGGCTCATAGGCAATCACAACTTGCTTGCGCTGATCGGGCTCTAAGCGGGACATTACATAGCCCACTTGACGAAGCACCACATCCATCGTGCGACCTGCGTCACGCTCTTCAAGAGACTCACCCACACACAGGATCGGTTTGAGATCGACACTTAACGCTGCCAATAGACGCGCGAAAATTTGTTCATCGCTCTCTTTATAGAGCTGGCGTCGTTCGGAGTGGCCCACCAATACATAAGAGACCGCAAACTCTTTTAGCATGCGGCCACTTACTTCACCGGTATGCGCCCCAGAGTGAATGGGATTCAACGTTTGTGCGCCTAATGACAGCACCGTACCTTCAAACGCATGGCGCGCCGCATCCAAATAAGGGAACGGCGGAATAATAACCACATCCACGTTCGCTGGCGATACGGCGGCGGAGAAGGCTTGGCCGAATTCATTGATCAATGCCACGGAACCGTTCATTTTCCAGTTACCGGCAATTAAAGGCGTACGCATCGACTCTCCTCACTCAAGGTGGAGCGAAATAGTATAGGAGCGGCCTTGTCAAGACAACCGCTGTTGTAAATACACGTCTATTTTAATGAACCAGCTTACGATGCCAATTCGTTGTGTCCACTTATTGAATTAATGCCTGGACTTGATCTGCCAAACCACGCGCTAATTGATCGACATCTAAATGGGCACGCCCCTCCACCATCACACGAATCAATGGTTCAGTGCCTGACGGGCGTAGCAACACTCGGCCCTCATCGCCCAACTCATGCTCTAACGCGGCGACTGCCTGCTGAAGTGGCGAAGATGCCATTACTTCTTTTGCGCTGGCGCTGGCAGGCAAACGCACATTTACCAGTGCCTGCGGTACTTTCTCAAGATCCCTCAACAGGATCGGCAGGCTCTTCTGCTCGCGCATCATCAGCGCGAGCACCTGCAGCGCAGAGACGACGCCGTCACCGGTGGTCTGCACATGGCCGCAAACAATATGCCCCGACGACTCACCGCCTAGCTCCCAACCATTGGCAGCCATGCGCTCCATCACAAAGCGGTCACCCACCTTGGCTCGCTCAAAAGGAATCCCCAGCTTATCAAGCGCCATCGATAAGCCAAAATTGGACATTAGCGTGCCAACCACGCCGCCTTGCAGCAAACCACGTTCGTGGCGGTCGCGGGCAATCAGATACAGGATATCGTCGCCGTCGACTTCACGCCCATCGCCATCAACCAGCAGCACGCGGTCGCCATCGCCATCAAAGGCGATTCCCAAATCTGCATTTTGCTGAATAACAGCAGCACGCAGAGCCGCGGGGTGCGTTGAGCCCACCTGCTGGTTAATATTTAACCCATCAGGCGAGGCACCAATGGTCGTCACGTCAGCCCCCAGCTCGCGAAACACGTTGGGCGCAATATGGTAAGTAGCACCGTGAGCACAATCCAGCACGATTTTGAGGCCGTGCAGGCTCAGCCGATCAGGCAGTGTCGATTTGCAAAACTCAATATAACGGCCTGCGGCGTCGTCAATGCGGGTTGCTTTACCTAACTGTGCGGCTTCCGCGGTGGTCAGCGGCGCCTCTAACATTGCCTCGATACGGTCTTCCGTCTCATCGGGGAGCTTTTTGCCCTCGGCGGAGAAAAACTTGATGCCATTATCGTCAAACGGGTTATGCGATGCCGAAATGACGATGCCCGCATCGGCACGAAACGTCCGCGTTAAGTAGGCAATCCCAGGCGTGGGCATAGGCCCCAGCAATGATACATCGACACCCGCCGCGGAAAGCCCTGCCTCTAAGGCGGATTCAAACATATAGCCAGAGATCCGTGTATCTTTGCCGATCAACACTCGAGTCCGGCCTTTCTCACGGCGCAGCACCTGGCCCGCCGCCCAGCCCAGCTTGAGCATAAAGTCAGCGGTAATCGGTGACTTACCCACCGTGCCGCGAATCCCATCCGTCCCAAAATAGCGTCTTGTCATGCGTCAAATTCCTTGTTAAGCGGCGGCTCGCAGCCTTCTTGTAGTACCGCCCATGCCATATTGACTGCATCGACCGTTGCAGCCACATCATGCACGCGCAGAATATTCGCGCCACGCTCCACCGCCATGGCAGCGAGCGCTAAACCACCGCTAAGGCGCTCCTCCACCGGGCGGCCCAACACCTTGCCAATCATACTTTTACGCGACATACCCACCAACAATGGAAGCTCCAACGACTGTAGAGACTCCATATATTTAAGTAAGCGTAGATTGTGTTCGACGGTTTTGCCGAAGCCAAAGCCAGGGTCTATCAATAGGCGATTGCGGCGTAAACCGGCCGCCTCGCATTCAGCAACCCGACGCGCCAGATAGTCAGCCACCTCTTCCTCAATAGGGCGCTGATAGGCGGGCGATTGCTGCATATCTTGCGGCTCGCCCTGACGATGCATCAAACAGACGGGGAGACCGCTGCCCACCGCGGCCAACAGCGCACCCTCCCGCTCAAGGGCGCGCACATCGTTAATCATTCCAGCACCCAGCTCACTCGCCTCGCGTATGACCGCCGGGCAGCTGGTATCCACCGACACTAACGCATCCAGCTCGCGCACCAAGACCTCCACCACCGGCGCCACCCGATCCAACTCTTCCTGGGGGCTAACCGGTGTCGCCCCGGGGCGGGTCGACTCGCCACCGACGTCTATCATCGCCGCCCCTTCAGCCAGCATCCGTTCGGCGTGGCGCAAAGCATCATCCAATGCCACGTGCTGTCCGCCATCGGAAAAAGAGTCCGGCGTCACATTAAGTATGCCCATCACCCGGGGAAAGGAGAGGTCTAGCAAATGGCGCCCGCAACGCAGCTGGAATGCATTTTCTGCGGTTCGTGTAGAGGACGTGTCCAGAATTGATTTCATGCTGCAGCCTGATCAAGAAAATAAACATTGCAGTGGTATGTACACAGCATAACAAAAAAGGCGCCCCTGACGGGGCGCCTTTTGCTCATTCGGCAGTGCTGGCTGTTATGGGCCTGCGGGACCGCCTAGCGGGTCTGAGGGGCGGCGACGCGGCTCATCGTCGTCCTCTTCACCATCATTTCCAGAAGCGTTAGAAGAAGCGTCATCTTCGGCCTTCACCTGCGGCTTGTCATCGTTGACAGGCGTGCCGCCACCGGGCGAGTCTCCATCATCCCAGCCTTCCGGCGGGCGTGGGTCACGGCCTTCCATGATGTCCTTCAGCTGCGCGGCATCAATGGTCTCGTACTTCATCAAGGCTTCTGCCATGGCATCAAGCTTATCGCGATTGTCGGTCAGGATTTGACGCGCCTGCTCGTAGCAATCGTCGATGATTTTGCGAACTTCCTTATCAAGGCGAGTGGTGGTATCACCTGACTTCATCTTGCCGCCACCCTGGCCCGGGCCGCCGAGGAACTGATGAGACTCGTCCTCGTCGTACATAATCGGGCCCATTTCGTCCGACAAGCCCCACTTGGCAACCATGTTGTGGGCCAGCTCGGTAGCACGCTTAATGTCGTTGGAGGCGCCCGTCGTCACACCGTTCGGGCCTAGAGTCATCTCTTCGGCAATACGACCGCCAAACAGTGAGCAGATTTGCCCCAGAATTTGCTGCTTCGACAGGCTGTAACGATCCTCTTCCGGCAGGAACATGGTGACACCCAGCGCACGACCACGCGGAATAATCGTTACTTTATAGACCGGGTCATGGGAAGGCACGACCAAGCCGATAATGGCGTGACCAGACTCATGGTAAGCCGTGTTGAGCTTCTCTTTATCGGTCATGACCATCGATTTGCGCTCAGCGCCCATCATGATCTTGTCCTTCGCGAGCTCAAGCTCTTCCATGCTCACCAGACGCTTATTACGACGGGCTGCAAACAGTGCCGATTCGTTCACCAGATTGGCTAGATCCGCGCCGGAGAAGCCTGGCGTACCGCGCGCAATCAACTGCGGTTTGACGTCATCCGCCAGCGGCACTTTGCGCAGGTGAACACCCAAAATGTGCTCACGACCACGAATATCCGGCAAGCCGACCGTTACCTGACGGTCAAAACGGCCCGGACGCATCAGCGCTGGGTCGAGTACATCAGGACGGTTGGTCGCGGCGATAACAATGACACCTTCGTTGGCTTCAAAGCCATCCATCTCAACCAGCAGTTGGTTCAACGTCTGTTCGCGCTCGTCATTACCACCGCCCATACCAGTGCCACGCGAGCGACCAACCGCGTCGATTTCATCAATGAAGATAATGCAAGGCGCCTGCTTCTTGGCCTGTTCGAACATATCGCGCACACGAGATGCGCCGACACCGACAAACATTTCAACGAAATCAGAACCTGAAATCGAGAAGAACGGCACTTTAGCTTCGCCTGCAATCGACTTGGCTAACAGCGTTTTACCGGTACCTGGCGGGCCCACCATCAACACGCCGCGCGGGATGGTGCCACCCAAGCGTTGGAATTTGGTCGGATCACGCAGGAAGTCGACTAGCTCTTCTACTTCTTCCTTGGCTTCATCACAGCCCGCCACATCGGCAAACGTCGTTTTGATCTGATCTTGAGAGAGCAGCTTGGCCTTCGATTTACCAAAGCTCATCGGGCCGCCTTTACCACCACCGGCTCCGCCCTGCATTTGGCGCATGAAGAACATGAAGATGCCCAAAATTAGCAGAATCGGGAAACTGGCAATCAGCAACCGCGTCCAGATACTTTGCTGTTCTGGCTCCTTGCCCACTACTGTCACGTTGTTGCTCAACAGATCGTCCATCAGCTTGGGATCTTCCGCCGAGGGGCGGATGGTCTGGAACTGAGAGCCGTCCGTGCGCTCACCCGTGATGGTATAGCCATCAATGGTCACGCTACGCACCTGTTGATTTTGCACCTGCTGCACAAACTGGGAATAGTTGGTGTTTTGCGGTGCACTTTCGGTACTGAAATTGTTGAACACTGTCAGTAGGACGGCCGCGATGACCAACCACAGAATCAGGTTCTTCGCCATATCGTTCAAGGGGCTACCCTCATTACAAGAATCTGTCAGTTAAACCCTGATGCTAAATAAAGCCTTCTACTAATTCGCTTAGTAATACGACATTACATCAGCATCAAGCGTTCAACCATTGCCAAAGCGTCTTATGCCTCGGGCCATCTGTGTCACGCGCACTTATAGCGACTAATGTGACACACGTTGCGCTTGCCTGTCTGGCAATCGCGCTGATAAATCTTGGCTATTAACCACGCCAGCAACTGCTGAACCAGCCTAACCAGTTACCCGCGAAACCCTTCGGCCAGGAAATAAACTTCCCGGGAGCGTGCCCGAGAAGCATCCGGCTTACGAGTCACCACTTTGCTAAAGCTGCCACGCAGCTCTTTCAAACAGGCGTCAAACCCTTCCCCCTGGAATACTTTAGCTAAAAATCGACCACCAGGTGACAACGTTTCGCGCGCGAGTTCTAACGCAAGCTCCACTAAGTACATCGCCTGAGGCTGATCAATCGCCGCCATACCACTCATATTGGGGGCCATATCCGACATCACAAGGTCTACACGGCGATTATCTAGGCGTTTCAGTATCGCCTCTAGCACTGCCTCTTCAGTGAAATCACCCTGGATAAAGTCTACACCGGCCAGCGCATCCATCTCTAAAATATCAGAGGCAATCACCACACCTTCAGGCCCCACCCTCTCCGCAGCGATTTGACTCCACCCGCCAGGCGCTGCGCCCAGATCAATCACCGTCATACCTGGGCGCAGCAGTTTATCCTTTTCATCCAACTCGATCAGCTTATAGCTGGCGCGGGAGCGGTAGCCATCTTGCCAGCTCTGCTTCACGTACTGGTCGTCGAAATGCTCTTTCTTCCAGTTATTGCTGGTCTTGCTGACGGAATGTTTTCGATTTGGGGGCTTTTGCTGCATGTAGGAATCTAACACTGGAATAAGAGATGGGCGCATTCACGCGATCGCTTTCACTCGGTGACGTTTCACCGTAAGATGGAGCGTTAAGCGCTAACCGGGATACCGCAAGATACCATGAGCTTGTCACAGGCACAAAAGAAAGCATTTCGTAGCATTGGCCACCATCTTAACCCAGTGGTCACCGTTTCTGAGAACGGCGTCTCCGAAAATTTGCTCGCAGAACTTAACCGCGCACTCACCGATCACGAACTGATCAAAGTGAAACTCGCCCTTCCTGAGCGTGACGATCGTGCGGCGATCATCGCCGAACTGACCGCCAACAGCCGTGCCGATCTGGTGCAAACCATTGGCAAAATGGCGCTGCTCTACCGTAGAAACCCGCAGGTGAACCCGAAGCTTTCTAATGTTACCCGCTTTGAGAACCACCACGGTCGGTACTAACCGCTAGACGGAACTCGCGTTAAATCGAGCGTCGCTAGACTAGAACGCCCCTTCAACCGACCTAATGCAGGCCAATTGAAGGGGCGTTTTTTTTATCAGATGTACTCGACGCTACCTATTTCGTACTCAACATCGCCGCCGGGTGTTTTCACCACCACCACATCACCCTCTTCCTTGCCGATTAAAGCACGGGCGATGGGAGAAGTGACCGAGATACGGCCGGACTTAATATCCGCCTCATCTTCGCCGACGATACGATAAGTGACTTCCGCATCGGTATCCAGATTCATTAGCGTCACGGTAACGCCAAAAATCACTTTGCCCGTTTTCGGCAGCTTGGTGACATCAATTACTTGGCAGACGGAGAGCTTACTTTCAATCTCCTGAATACGCCCTTCGATAAACCCCTGCTGCTCGCGAGCGGCGTGGTACTCGGCGTTCTCTTTGAGATCGCCGTGCTCACGCGCTTCGGCGATGGCCGCGATCACCTGCGGACGCGCTTCGCCTTTGAGATGATTCAACTCTTCGCGAAGACTTTTCTCTCCCGCAACCGTCATCGGGACCTTGTTCATTGACTTGCTCCTGCATGCAGATCCTGAAGGCGCCGCACCGTAATCTCCCTACCGTACTCAAGCGCCATGCAAACAGCATTAGCGCCCGCCAAGGTGGTCGCATAGGGCACCTTGCGCGCGAGAGCAGTACGGCGAATTACCGAAGAGTCGTTAATAGCCTGACGACCTTCAGTGGTGTTCACAATGTAGGCGATTTCGTCGTTCTTAAGCAGATCGACGATATGGGGACGACCTTCGTAGACTTTATTGACGTGCTCCACAGCAAGCCCAGCAGCTTCCAAAGCAGCCGCTGTCCCCTGTGTTGCACATAGCGTAAAGCCTAATGCTAACAGAGAACGACCCACTTCGATAATCCCCGCCTTGTCAGGTTCGCGCACAGACAAAAACGCTTTACGCTCCCCCGTTAGCGCAGGAATCGCCTCGCCAGCGCCTAATTGGGCTTTGAAAAAAGCCTCTGCGAAGGTGTCACCAGAGCCCATTACTTCGCCGGTCGACTTCATTTCCGGTGAGAGAATCGGATCGACACCGGGGAATTTATTGAACGGGAAGACCGCCTCTTTAACGCTATAGAAGTGCGGCACGATCTCCTTCTCAAAGCCCTGCTCAGCCAGGGTTTTACCGGCCATGCAGCGGGCAGCAACCTGCGCCAGCGAGGTACCAATGCATTTAGAGACAAAAGGCACTGTACGCGAAGCGCGGGGGTTAACCTCGATCACGTAAATTTCGCCATCTTGCCAAGCCAGCTGCACGTTCATCAAGCCTTTAACGCCCAGCTCAACGGCCATCTGTTTCACCTGATGGCGCATTTCGTCCTGCACATCGGCAGGCAGCGAGTAAGGTGGCAATGCACAAGCGGAATCACCGGAGTGAACACCCGCCTGCTCGACATGCTGCATGATGCCGCCAATCACCACCTGCTGACCGTCTGACACTGCATCGATATCGATCTCGATCGCCGCACTCAGGAAGTGATCCAGCAGCACCGGTGAGTCGTTGGAGACTTTCACCGCGTGGGTCATGTAATTTTCAAGCTCGGAGGCGTCGTAGACGATCTCCATGGCCCGACCACCCAGTACGTAGCTCGGGCGTACCACCAGCGGGTAGCCAATCGCTTCGGCTTTATCAAACGCTTCGGCAAAGCTGCGCGCGGTGGCGTTGGGCGGCTGCTTGAGACCCAGCTTGTCGATCATCACCTGGAAGCGCTCGCGGTCTTCGGCCCGGTCAATGGCATCTGGCGTGGTACCAATAATCGGCACACCGGCGGCCTCTAGCGCGCGGGCCAATTTCAGCGGCGTTTGGCCACCAAACTGAACGATCACGCCCACCGGCTTCTCTTTGTCGGCGATTTCAAGCACGTCTTCCAACGTTACCGGCTCAAAGTAGAGGCGATCAGAGGTGTCGTAGTCGGTGGAGACGGTTTCCGGGTTGCAGTTAACCATGATGGTTTCATAACCGTCGTCGCGCATGGCGAAGGCGGCGTGAACGCAGCAGTAGTCAAACTCGATACCTTGGCCGATCCGGTTCGGGCCACCGCCTAGCACCATAATTTTCTGGCGGTCAGAGACATCCGCCTCGCACTCCTCTTCATAGGTGGAGTACATATAGGCGGTATCAGAAGCGAACTCAGCAGCACAGGTATCGACGCGCTTGTAAACCGGGCGAATACCGGCGGCCTGACGGGTTTCGCGGAAGTCTTTTTCGCTGACGTTCAGCAGCTTAGCCAGGCGCGCATCGCCAAAGCCTTTGCGCTTGAGCTGATAGATTTCCTTGGCCGAGAAGTCAGCCAGCGAGCGCTTGGCGACGGCGTTTTCCGTCAGCACCAGATCTTCCAGCTGAACCAAGAACCAAGGGTCAATATTGGTTAGCGTAAACACATCCTCAACACTCATGCCCGAACGCATGGCATCAGCGATATATAAAATACGCTCGGCACCGGCGGCCTGCAGCTCGCCCTGGATAATCGCCATGTTGTCTGGGGTAAAGTCGGTAATGATCGGATCAAGACCATCGTTACCCGTTTCCAGCCCACGCAGCGCTTTCTGCAGCGACTCCTGGAAGGTACGCCCAATCGCCATCACTTCGCCCACCGACTTCATCTGGGTCGTCAGGCGGTCGTTGGCCTGGGGGAATTTCTCGAAGGTGAAGCGCGGAATTTTGGTGACCACGTAATCGATAGACGGCTCAAACGATGCCGGGGTACGCCCGCCGGTAATATCGTTCTGCAGTTCATCCAGGGTATAGCCCACCGCCAGCTTGGCGGCGATCTTGGCAATCGGGAAGCCGGTGGCTTTCGAGGCCAGCGCCGAGGAGCGCGACACCCGTGGGTTCATTTCGATGACCACTAGGCGCCCGGTTTTGGGATCCATACCAAACTGAACGTTGGAGCCACCGGTCTCTACACCAATCTCGCGCAGTACCGCGAGGCTGGCGTCACGCATGATCTGGTACTCTTTATCGGTCAGCGTTTGCGCCGGGGCTACGGTGATGGAGTCGCCGGTGTGCACCCCCATGGGGTCGAAGTTTTCAATCGCGCAGACGATGATGCAGTTGTCGTTTTTGTCGCGGACAACTTCCATCTCGTACTCTTTCCAACCCAGCAGCGACTCGTCGATAAGCAGCTCGTGGTTGTTGGAGAGCTCGAAACCACGGGTACAGATCTCTTCGAACTCTTCCTTGTTGTACGCCACGCCGCCGCCGGAGCCGCCCATGGTGTAGGAAGGGCGAATAATGGTCGGGAAGCCTAGCTCAGCCTGAATTTCCCAGGCCTCATCCATGGTGTGGGCGACTTTCGCTTTCGGGCACTCTAAGCCAATGCGCTTCATGGCCTGATCGAACAGATCGCGGTCTTCGGCCATGTTAATCGCATCGGCGTTGGCACCGATCATCTCGACGCCATGCTTTTCCAGCACGCCATGCTTTTCAAGCTCAAGGGCACAGTTCAGCGCCGTTTGGCCGCCCATCGTCGGGAGAATCGCATCGGGGCGCTCGGCTTCGATGATTTTTTCCACTGTCTGCCAAGTAATCGGCTCGATGTAAGTGGCATCGGCCATGGCCGGGTCGGTCATGATGGTGGCAGGGTTGGAGTTAACCAAAATAACCCGGTAACCCTCTTCGCGCAGCGCTTTACACGCCTGGGCGCCAGAGTAGTCGAATTCGCAGGCCTGGCCGATCACGATCGGGCCAGCGCCAATGATCAAAATACTGTTAATGTCGGTACGCTTAGGCATAACGGTTCCCGCAAAAAATGGTGACGATGAGCGACAAAAGACGGCGATACAGTGATACGACTGAGCGCGTTAGCGACGCGCCTGCATCATCGCGACGAAGCGATCAAACAGCGGCGCCACGTCGCGCGGGCCGGGGCTCGCTTCCGGGTGGCCTTGAAAGCTGAACGCCGGTCGGTCGGTGAGCTCAATCCCTTGCAAGGTGCCGTCAAACAGCGAGCGGTGCGTGGCACGAACGTTGGCCGGCAACGTTGCTTCATCTGCCGCAAAGCCGTGGTTCTGGCTGGTGATCATTACCGTGCCGGTATCCAGATCCTGCACCGGGTGGTTGGCACCGTGGTGGCCGTGGCTCATTTTGACCGTCTTCGCACCGGAAGCCAGCGCCAGCAATTGGTGGCCCAGGCAGATACCGAATACCGGAATCTCAGTTTTCAGCACGTCCTGGATCGCTTTGATGGCGTAGTCGCAGGGCTCCGGGTCACCAGGGCCGTTAGCTAAAAATACACCATCCGGGTTCATCGCCAGCACCTCAGCGGCTGGGGTTTGTGCGGGCACCACTGTCAGGCGACAGCCACGCGCGGCCAGCATACGCAGGATGTTGAATTTCACCCCGTAGTCGTACGCCACCACATGGTAGGGGCGCTCACTTTTAGACGCATCGGCGTAGCCTTCACCCAGCGTCCACTCACCTTCCGACCATTCGTAGGCTTGCTTACACGACACTTCTTTGGCCAGATCCATACCCTTCAGACCCGGGAAAGCCTTGGCGGCTTCCAGCGCCCGAGTGACCGCGTCGCCACCTTCCGCATCAGCACCTGCCAAAATCGCCCCGTTTTGCGCACCTTTATCACGCAAAATGCGCGTTAGGCGACGGGTATCGATATCGGCAATGCCCAGCACGTTTTGGCTTTTCAGGTAGTCCGAGAGCGACTGCTCAGAGCGGAAGCTGCTGGCCATTAGCGGTAAATCGCGAATCACCAAGCCTGCTGCGGCAATAGAAGCTGACTCAATGTCTTCAGCGTTAACGCCGGTATTGCCGATATGGGGATAAGTGAGGGTGACGATTTGTCGGGTGTAGGAGGGGTCGGTGAGGATCTCTTGGTAGCCGGTCATGGCCGTATTGAACACCACCTCACCGCTGGTTAATCCGTCCGCGCCAATGGCGATACCGTGGAACACGCTGCCATCTTCCAGGGCCAATATTGCGGGTTTGCTCAATGCGGGGTTATTCAAAACAAGATCCTCCCATGCTGGTGGGAGCCTGTGGGGCGCAGGCTCAGCAATTTCTTGATTAATCCACGACGCTAGATATCAAAACTGTCTGTTTCAAAAGTAGGGTCGTAAAAAAGCGGGACGAAGCCGATAAAAAGAATCGGTTTCATCCCGCTTGTTGTTCGATGCCTTTCTGAGTTGCTTCGCTTTTCGGTTAACACTTTTCGCTTAAGCACAGCAAACTCAAGGGCAGGCTTTGGGCTGGCCAACGCAACAAGCGCGCCGTCTAGAGATTTTTCCAGGCCACCCGGCCAAAATTTTTGAAATGTTACAGGATTTGATTGCCCAAAACTACCCCCTACAACACCTATTGACACCAATCAGCCAGGCATCGACCATAGGTACCTGCCTAACGTTTCGCAAGGGAAACAAAAGTGAGTCCCCACATCAGCATTGAAGATGCCGCGCTAAAGCTTGGGGTTAGCCCTCAGCACGCAAGAACCCTGTGCCGGAAACAGGCGCTAAAGGCAGAAAGAATCGGCAGCACTTGGGTGATCAATGCCCAAAGTGTCAAACACTACCAACAAGCGTTAGAGCAGCGTATCGCAAAAGATCACCCAGCCTACTTTGACGCCTCGGGCGATACTGATAAGCCAATCGCCTTAAGTTTTTTCTCAGGTGCAATGGGGCTGGATCTTGGCATCGAAGAAGCCGGGTTTGATATCCGTTTAGCCTGCGAACTCGACAAATACTGCCGTCAGACGATTCTGCTTAATCGCCCCAATACCGCCTTGCTCGGCGACATCAATGACTACTCAGCCTCACAAATTTTAGCAGCGGCGCAGCTAGAGGCGAACGATGTTGACTTGATGGTAGGCGGCCCGCCCTGCCAAGCGTTTAGCACCGCGGGCAAACGAAAGGCTTTCAATGATGATCGCGGCAACGCCTTTCTAACGTTTATTAATTTGGCCATTGAGATACAGCCACGCTTCCTCGTCATTGAGAACGTACGTGGACTGCTTTCATGCCCGATGGATCACCGGCCCCATAGCCAGCGCGGCCCCGGCTTCCCCGACCTCTCGCTGGACGAGATGAAAGGCGGAGCGCTTAATTTCGTATTGTGCCTACTGAAAAAAGCCGGTTACTCATGCACCTTTAATCTGTATAACTCGGCGAACTTTGGCACCCCACAAACCCGCGAAAGAGTCATCATCGTTTGCTCTCGTGACAGTAGCCCTGCGCCTTTTTTGCAGCCAACCCACTCAGAGCACGGCAGCCACGGGCTTCCGAAGTGGAAAAACTTCAAAGACGCGGTTGCAGGCCTGACAAGCCACACGCACCTTAATTTTCCAGAAAAACGCTTGAAGTATTATCGTCAGCTAAAGGCCGGACAGAATTGGCGTGCGTTAGCCCCTGCTATGCAGCAAGAAGCCTTAGGAAAGTCTTATTTTTCCGGCGGCGGCAAAACAGGCTTTTTGAGACGCCTAAGCTGGGATAAACCCTCCCCGACCCTGGTGACCCACCCAGCCATGCCCGCGACAGATTTGGCGCACCCTGAAGAAGATCGGCCCTTATCCATAGAAGAGTACAAACGAATCCAAGAATTTCCCGATAGCTGGCAACTGGCAGGGCCGTTAGTGCAGCAATATAAACAAGTGGGCAACGCCGTACCCGCCAGCTTAGGTTACGCGGTCGGCAAACTGGTGAAAGACCTGCTCGAAAACAAAGCAACGACACCGCCTGAGGATTTTAAGTTCTCACGCTATCGGGAGACCTCTCACTACGAGTGGAGCCAAGCCTTTGAGCGGCAGCAAAAGGTACCGCAGCCCAGCCTGTTTTAAGGCACTTTTTTAAATACGCAGAAGGGGCTTTCACCCCTTCTCACGCACAAACGCTAACTGTGGTTTTATCAATCGCGTTCAAACTAGATAAGGCCCAACACATCCTGCATATCGTATCGGCCGTTCTGTTTGCCAGCGACCCAGCGCGCCGCTCGTACCGCCCCCTTGGCGAAGGTCATGCGACTGGAGGCTTTATGGGTGATTTCGATACGCTCGCCTTCAGTGGCAAACATCACCGTATGTTCGCCGACGATATCCCCCGCGCGCACGGTGGCAAAGCCGATCTCTTTATCGCTACGCGGGCCACACTGCCCTACTCGTTCGAACACGCCGTGCTCTTTCAGGCTGCGGCCCAGGCTATCGGCAATCACTTCGCCCATTTTGATCGCGGTGCCGGAAGGCGCATCGACCTTATGGCGATGGTGAGACTCGATCACTTCAATATCGTAGCCTTCATCGCCCAGCGCCTTGGCAGCGGTTTCGAGCAGCTTCAGGGTTAAATTAACCCCGACACTCATATTGGGCGCGAACACCATGGCCACCTTATCGCGGTAGCTATCAAGCTCGGCCAGCTCATCATCGCTCATGCCGGTGGTGCCAATCACAATACGCTTACCGTGTTCAGCGCAGAACGCCAGGTTGGCCAGCGTGACCTGCGGAGCAGTGAAGTCGATTAACACATCAAAGTCATCGACAATCAACGCCAGAGAATCCACTGCGACAACGCCGCGCTTACCCACCCCGGCAAGTTCGCCAATGTCGGCGCCCGCCAAGGAGCTGCCTGGCTCCACAATCCCACCGGCTAGCGTCGCCTCAGCCTCTTGCTCTACAGCGTTTACCAATGTCCGGCCCATGCGGCCAGCCACGCCTACTATGGCAATTCGGGTCATGCGAACTCCTGCGCTCTGCGTTTCAGTTGCGTGCAAAAAAAGCGAGATCAAAATTTGCCGCGATTATAGCAGACACCCCCGAGCATTCGACGCTGGCCTTTTACAACTCGCAAAGGGCAACTCAGTTCTCCCAGACGATCGCCAGCTCTTCATCGCCTGCCATTCGGATCAGATGACGCTCGACCACGCCTTCAAGCTCATCCAAATGCTCCTCTTCGAGAGTTTCGAGGGCCACTACTAACTTATCGGCCTCCGCCACCATTAAACAGGTGCCGGTGGCAAACGTAATGGTAGCTTGCTGATCACTCTGCTCGACCTCCAACTTGTGCGCCCAGTGTTTGCAGAGTCGATTCATTAAACGTTCGGCGGAAGGCGTGGCGATTTCAACACGAGATAAAGGCATAGCGGCCTCTCCATAAATGTAAGTACTTGCTAACTAAAAAGCGTCAACAACCCATTGCCGTTCAGAGCCCAAGACGTGAAGCCGTCGCCGAAGAATAAATGGCAAGAGCAAAGCTTAGCATGTGAACTATTAAGTGCTGTACCCCCAGTGATGCCGCACAAACGCTAATCAGTTACAATAGCAATTGCATCTCTATGCTATCAATCGTCATAACGCATCAGCGATGCCAGCCCTGTTAACCAATATCGACCAACGAGTAAAAAAATGCTCAGTTCTCCGCCTGTAAAAATTCTGCTTGGTATGCTTATCAGCTTTGCTTGCTGCGCCACTGCTGTGGCTGACGATATCTCCATCACCGATGTCGCTGGCCGCCAGGTCACTCTGGACGCCCCTGCCGAACGGGTTATTTTAGGCGAAGGGCGGCAAATTTATCTGCTCGGGTTACTCGAACCTGAAGACCCTTTTGCCCATGTTGTGGGTTGGCGCGAAGACTTCTCTCAGGCGGATCCCGACAACTATGCTCGTTACGCCGAGCGCTTCCCAGAGATTGAAGACATCCCTACCTTTGGCGGTTTCAAAGACGGCACCTTCGATGTAGAGCAGGCCGCCGCGCTTAATCCCGACGTAGTGCTGATGAACATCGAGGCAAAAGCTGCCACCGAAGACGCCGCCTACGACGACAAATTGGCGCAATTGGGCATACCGATCGTTTATGTGGATTTTCGTGAAGACCCACTTGAGCACACCATTCCCTCCATGCGCATCATCGGCCAAATCATGGACGATGAAGAGGCCGCAGAAGCGTTTATCGAATTTGCCGAGACTGAACTGGCACGGGTAACCGATGTGATTGCCGAGGCCAACCCAGAGCGCCCCAGCGTTTTTATCGACCGGGCAGGCGGCTACTCCGACGAGTGCTGCATGAGCTTTGGCCCTGCCAACTTTGGCGATTATGTCACCCTGGCAGGCGGCAGCAATATTGCTGAAGGCATTATTCCCAACAGCTTCGGCAACCTGAACCCTGAACAGATTATTGCCGCCAACCCCGACCACGTCGTTGTCACTGGCGGCAACTGGGATGCCTACGTACCTGGCGGCGACTGGGTCGGCGTAGGCCCTGGGTCTGATATGCAACAGGCTCACGCCAAGCTGGAAGCGCTGACAGAGCGCACCGCGATGACCGGCATTAAGGCCGTTGAATCAGGCAACTTCCACGCCATTTGGCACCAGTTTTACAACAGCCCCTACTACTTCGTCGCCGTGCAGCAGCTAGCCAAGTGGCTACATCCTGAGCTGTTTGAAGACCTGGACCCCAACGCCACGATGGAAGAGTTGCACGAACGCTTCCTACCCATCGACTATGAACCCGGCTACTGGATATCGCTGCATGACGACTGATACGCAAGTCTCGGAAACAAAGGTATCGGAAGCAGAGGTGTCAGAGCGCGTCTCACAGGGACGCGCCTTCTACCATAGCCAGGTTTTCCGCCGCCAAATGATATTGGTAGCACTGGTGTTAGCACTGTTTTTTAGCCTCTGCGTTGACCTGGCACTAGGGCCTGCCCGTTATAGCCTGGGCGAGGTGATTGCGGCGCTGTTTACGCCGGGTAGCGTTAGTCAGCAAGCGCGGGTAATTCTTTGGGAAATCCGCATGCCGGTGGCGCTGATGGCACTGGTGGTAGGCGCCAGCCTGTCGGTGGCCGGGGCGCAGATGCAGACCATTCTGAGCAACCCGCTAGCCAGCCCGTTTACCCTGGGGATTTCCGCCGGGGCCAGTTTTGGCGCTGCTCTGGGCCTGGCGTTTGGTGTAGCCATTGTGCCGGCAGCGATTGAGTTTGTGGTGCCCATCAATGCCTTCGTGATGGCCATGTTCACCGCCTTCTTAATTCATGCCTTGAGCCTTAAGCGCGGCGTGACGGTAGAGACCATTGTGCTGCTTGGCATCGCCATGGTGTTTATTTTCAACTCGCTAATGGCGCTGATTCAGTTCTTTGCCAGCCAAGAGGCAGTTTCCGCGGTGGTATTCTGGACCATGGGCAGTTTGACCAAAGCCACTTGGCCCAAGTTCTGGATCGCCCTCAGCATTCTCGCCTTGTCGATGCCGCTGCTTGCCCGCCATGGCTGGGCGCTGACGGCTATGCGCCTAGGCGATGCCAAAGCCGAAAGCATGGGCGTCAATCCCCGCGCGCTGCGCTTGGAAGTGCTGGTGCTGGTGTCGCTACTCGCCGCTATCGCGGTGGCGTTTGTAGGCACTATTGGGTTTATTGGCTTGGTGGGGCCGCATATTGCGCGCATTTTGCTGGGTGAAGATCAGCGCTTCTTCCTACCCGGCTCAGCGCTGTGCGGCGCGCTCATCCTCTCCGTTGGCTCGGTTATCTCCAAGATCATTATCCCTGGCACTATCATCCCCATTGGCATTATCACCTCGCTGGTGGGCATTCCCTTCTTCCTATTTCTGGTGCTTAACCACAAGAAGGCCTCATGGTAACGCTACAACTAAACCGCGTATCCGCCCGCTATGGGCGGCACCCTATTCTGCAAGAGATCACCACGCCCTGCTTTCACGGTGGCCAAGTGGTCGCGCTACTGGGCCCCAACGCAGCGGGTAAATCGACGCTTTTTCGGCGCGTGTTAGGGCTATTGAAAGGCGAAGGTGAGGTGATCATCAACGGCACCAGCGCCGAGCGGCCAGTCGGCTATATGCCCCAGGACACTGGCGCCAAGGCGGTGCTCACGGTCTATGAATCGGTGCTTTTGGCGCGCATGCAGGGGCGCGGATTAAAAGTACAGCCAGAGGATTTGGCCCAAGTGGATCGCGCGCTGGAAGAACTGGCGATAACGGCCCTTGGCGAGCGCGATATCGGCGACCTCAGCGGCGGCCAGCGCCAACTGGTCAGCGCCGCTCAAGCGCTGGTGCAAGAGCCAGAGATTTTGATGCTGGACGAGCCAACTTCGGCGCTCGACCTCAACCGCCAGATCAGCCTGTTGACGGTGCTGCGCCGGTTGGCCGACGAGCGCCAGATGCTGATTCTAGTGGCGCTCCACGACCTGGGACATGCGCTACGCTTCGCCGACGCCGCCATGCTGCTGGAAAATGGCCGCCTGATTGCCTGCGGCCCCACCGCTGAAGTGATTACGCCAGCGCTATTGCAGCAAGTATATAAAGTCACGGCCCGAATTGAGCCGTGCTCGAAAGGCCAGCCGCAGCTTATCGTCGAAGCAGCCATTTAGCCGTTAACCTAAGCCGTCGCCCTTCCATCGCCGCTAGCGCTACCCCGCTTAACATCAGCGGTAGCGCTAGTAGAAAGCCGCTGGAGACCGGTATGCCAAACAGCACCCAGTCGGCGAGCACAGGCCACACCAGGGCAATATATTCAAAAGGCGCCAAACGTGACGCCTCGGCGTAGCGCAGCGCTAATGTCATTGCGATATGGGCGGCGCCGCCAAACAGGCCCGAGAGCACCAACAGGGCAAACTCAGCACGTGTGAGCGCGGCCCAGCCCAGCGGGAGCGTGGCAAGCCCAGCCAGCGCTGCCACCACAATAAAGTAGAAGGCGATAGAAGCTGCCGTCTCAGTGCGCGAAATACGCCTCACGGTCAGTAGCGCCCCAGCGGTTAACAGGGCACCCAGCGCCCCTAACGCGTACCCGGTTATTTGCCCATTACTGGAACTGGCATTGAGCCCAGGCAAGATCAGCACTGCCACTCCAGCAATCGCCAATATTATGCCGCCAGCGCGGTAGAGCGAGAAGCGCTCCCCCAACAGCAGCACACCGCCTATCGCCATAAACACCGGCGTTAGCTGGGCTAATAGCGTCGCCTCGGCGACGGGTAGCAGCGCCACCGCCGCAAAGGAGGCAAACATCGCCGCCGCCCCCATCCCCGAGCGCAGCGCATGCCCCAAGGGGCGCCGCGTAGCCAACCCGTGGGGAAACTCCCGCCGCAGCAGCAGAAAAATCACGATAGGCAGCAGCGCAAACAATGAACGAAAAAACACCGACTGCCCTACAGGCACCGCGTCGCTCACGGCTTTAATGCACACCAGCATGCCAGTGAACAGAGCGCCTGAGAGCACCCGGAGCCAGATGCCCAACCCCGGGCGCGCGTCTTCATCCAGCATCGTTTCTCTTGTCCTTTGCACAAACAATCCACTTCTAAACAGAGCATTAAATAGCGAGTCAGGCTTGTGCAAATCACCAAGCTGATATTTGAGATACTAATAAAGACCTACCATTTTACATTATGTAGCACCCTGCTTTACCTAAAAGCCGTGCTAACCTTCGCAGCAACGTAAAGTACCGCCTAGAGACACAACATGATGGATGAAACGCTAAGCTGTCTGGCCAAGCTAAGGGTGGGTCACAGCCGTGGCCGCTTGGCCCCCAACAAGCCCTGCCTTTTGTTGGCGATTATTTGTGAAGTCCAGAGTGGGCATATCACAACGCCAACTATAGCTATTGATGACAGACTTATTTCTCGCTACTTCGACCTCTACGAGGCCATTACCGGGCAACGCCAGCCAGCGAATCCTCAGCTTCCCCTTTGGCACCTCAAAAGCGATCAAGGCCGGTCAGGGCCTCTTTGGCAACCACTGTTTGCCGCAAATATTGCCACCCTTGCACCGCGGCTAGGCCAACCAAAATCCATCGCCGCCTTACGGGAGCTTTTCACCGAAGCCCTATTTGATCCCGAGCTGTTTAAAATATTTCAGAACAGTCAGAAGGCTCACGACGCCAGCGCACTCCTGGTAACCAAATATCTCTATGACGAGCAATACCACCAGAAAGACATTCACCGCTACCTGACGAGGGCGTTAGACAGCAGTGAATATGAAAAACACCCTGAAGCACTGATCGGCAATGTCATAGAAGAGCGCCAGCAACAGGCCCGCTCGGCCGCCTTTCGCTCCTTGGTACTTGAAGCCTATGACTATCGGTGCGCGGCCAGTCGACTGCGCTACATTACACCCGACTATCGTTACCTTGTAGAAGCTGCCCACCTTGTGCCTTTTTCGGAAAGCCAAGATGATCGCCCAACGAACGGCCTGGCACTTACACCAAACCTGCATTGGGCAATGGATAACCATCTCATTGCTCCTGGGCCAGACCTTCAATGGCATGTAAGCCCAGGCATTGACCGCTTCGTGACCGATAATAGCTGGCTTTGGGAGCTAGATGGGCAGTCGTTAGTACTACCCAGATCAGCTCGCTACCAGCCTGATCGCGAGGCACTTGTGTGGCGTATGGATCACCTGCAGCAATAAATCATCTACAAAAAAACGCCCCAGCACCTAAAAGATGCTGGGGCGTTTATCATGCAGCGAATTGCATCGCTGTTACGGCTTCATATCTTCAAAAAAGCTCTTCACGCTGTCGAAGAAGCCGGTTTTCTTCGGCGAGTGGTTGTGGCTGTTGCTGTCGTCAAAGCTCTTCTGGAGCTGGCGCAGTAGGTCGCGCTGCTCGTCGTTAAGCTTGACCGGCGTTTCCACTACCACCTTGCACAGCAGGTCGCCGGGCATGCCACCGCGCACTGGCTTAACGCCCTTACCGCGCAGGCGGAACAGCTTACCGGTTTGGGTTTCCGGCGGAATCTTCAGCTTCACGCGGCCGTCTAGCGTGGGTACTTCAAGCTCGCCACCTAGCGCTGCGTCGACGAAGTTGATCGGCACATCGCACTGCAGGTGCTTTCCGTCACGCTGGAAGATATGGTGCGGCTTGATCGCCACTTGTACGTACAGATCCCCAGGCGGGCCACCGTTAACGCCGCTCTCGCCTTCGCCATTCAAGCGGATACGATCGCCGGTATCCACGCCGGGCGGAATCTTAACGGACAGCGTGCGTGTCTCACGTACCCGGCCTTCGCCATTACACTTATGGCACGGCACTTTAATGTGCTGGCCAGAGCCATGGCAGGTGGGGCAGGTCTGCTGCACGGCAAAGAAGCCTTGCTGCATACGCACTTGACCGTGACCGTGACAGGTCGGGCAGGTCTCCTTCGAGGAGCCTGGCTCGGCGCCACCACCATCGCAGCGGTCACACTCGATATGCCGCGGAACGCGAATATCGACTGTGGTGCCGGCAACGGCGTTTTCCAGATCCAGCTCTAGGTTATAGCGCAGGTCGGAGCCGCGTGCCGGGGCATTGGGGCCACGGCGACGACCACCGCCTCCGCCAAAAATATCGCCAAATACATCGCCGAAAATGTCGCTGAAATCGCCAGCGCCAGCACCGCCGAAGCCACCGCCGCCACCTTGGCCATCAACGCCCGCATGGCCGAACTGGTCATAGGCAGCGCGTTTTTCGCCGTCGCTGAGCACTTCATACGCTTCGGACACTTCGCGGAATTTTTCCGCTGAGGTTTTATCGTCCGGGTTTCGATCAGGGTGGAATTTTTGCGCCAGACGGCGATAGGCCTTCTTGATCTCTTTCTGATCGGCCCCTTTTTCGACACCCAGGACTTCGTAATAATCGCGTTTGGACATAGGCCCTACGCCTCCTGGTTAGCTACGCACTCAACTGCACATTTAGCGATACTCATTTAGCTACATACCTAGCTATATACCTAACTACGTGCGTCTTGGTCTCGGAAACAGCAACGCGGGAGTAAGCTCCCGCGTCACCGCTTTCCTTGGCAGAAAGAGGATGTTACTGCTTTTTCTGATCGTCGTTGACTTCTTCGTACTCGGCGTCAACCACATCTTCTTCTGGCTTGGAGGTGCTTTCAGCACCTTCGCCGCCTTCTTGCTGCGCTGCTTCTGCCTGCTCGGCGTACATCTTCTGAGCAAGCTGGCCAGAGGCTTCGGTCAATGCATCCAGTTTCTTCTGGATGTTATCGACGTCGTCGCCTTTAACCGCTTCTTCCAGTTCGCTGATGGCCGTCTCAATCGCCTGCTTCTCGTCGTCAGTGGCCTTGTCACCGGCCTCTTCCAACGTTTTGCGCGTGGCGTGAATCATGCCATCGGCTTGGTTACGCAGCTGCACCAGCGCTTCGAACTTTTTGTCTTCTTCAGCGTGCGCTTCCGCGTCACGTACCATTTGCTCAACTTCTTCGTCCGACAAGCCGCTGGAGGCTTTAATGACGATAGACTGCTCTTTGCCAGTGGCCTTGTCTTTCGCCGATACGTTCAGGATACCGTTAGCGTCCAAGTCAAAAGCGACTTCGATCTGCGGCACACCGCGCGGTGCGGGCGGAATGTCAGCGAGGTCAAAGCGACCCAGCGACTTATTCTGCGCGACTTGCTTACGCTCGCCCTGTACGGCGTGGATGGTAACCGCCGTTTGGTTGTCATCCGCAGTTGAGAAGGTTTGGGTCTTCTTGGTCGGGATGGTGGTGTTCTTGTCGATCAGCGGCGTCATGATGCCACCCAGGGTTTCGATGCCCAGGGTAAGCGGGGTAACGTCAAGCAGCAGTACGTCTTTAACGTCGCCACCCAGTACGCCGCCCTGAATCGCGGCACCCACGGCAACCGCTTCGTCCGGGTTAACGTCTTTGCGGGCTTCTTTACCGAAGAAGTCAGCGGCTTTCTTCTGCACCATCGGCATACGTGTCTGGCCACCGACCAGGATCACTTCGTCGATTTCAGATGCGGACAGGCCAGCGTCTTTCAGTGCCATTTTGCACGGCTCGAGCGAGCGCTGAACCAGTTCTTCTACAAGCGACTCCAGCTTGGCGCGCGTTACCTTAACGTTAAGGTGTTTCGGGCCAGTGTTATCGGCGGTGATGTAGGGCAGGTTCACGTCGGTCTGCTGGGCGCTGGAAAGCTCAATTTTGGCTTTCTCGGCGGCTTCTTTCAGACGCTGCATGGCCAGGTTATCGCCGGAAAGATCAATGCCGCTGTCAGACTTGAACTGGTCAACCAAATAGTTGATCAGCGCCAGGTCAAAGTCTTCGCCGCCCAGGAAGGTGTCACCATTAGTGGCCAACACTTCAAACTGGGTTTCGCCGTCAACATCAGCAATTTCGATGATCGAAATATCGAAAGTACCGCCACCCAGGTCGTAGACCGCGATGGTTTTGTCGCCGCGGGATTTGTCCATACCGTAGGCCAGTGCGGCAGCGGTCGGCTCGTTGATAATGCGCTTAACGTCTAGACCCGCAATGCGGCCGGCGTCTTTGGTCGCCTGACGCTGACTGTCGTTGAAGTAGGCCGGAACGGTAATGACCGCTTCGGTGACCGCTTCGCCCAGGTAGTCTTCGGCGGTTTTCTTCATTTTCTTCAGCACTTCCGCGCTTACCTGCGGCGGTGCCATTTTTTTGCCTTTTACTTCAACCCAGGCATCACCGTTGTCGGCTTCGGTGATTTTGTACGGCACCATTTTGATGTCTTTTTGAACAACGTCGTCTTTAAAGCGACGGCCAATCAGACGCTTGATGGCGTACAGAGTGTTTTCTGGGTTAGTGACGGCTTGGCGTTTAGCGGCCTGACCAACCAGCGTTTCACCATCATCGGTATAGGCGATGATAGAAGGCGTTGTGCGGCCGCCTTCGGCGTTCTCAATTACTTTAGCGCTGTCACCATCGAGCACGGCCACACAAGAGTTAGTGGTGCCCAGGTCGATACCAATTATACGTCCCATAGCAATACCTCGAATTCGGTTGTTACAAAACTGGAAATTTATCTTTTAAAGCGTGTCTGCGGGTTTCCCCGCGGGGTTGCTCTTTATTTGGGGGCCGCCGCTGACATTTCAAGGGCTTTTTTTCACACTCTTATTTAAGACTCTGTGCCGCCGGTGGCTTAATCGGCCTTTTTACTCACTACGACCATGGCTGGGCGCACCAGGCGTCCATTGAGCAAATAGCCTTTCTGCATAACGTCCATCACGGTGTTCGGATCAAGATCCGGGTTAGGCACCATGGTCATGGCTTCATGCACCTGTGGGTCGAAGGGCTCGCCATGGGGCTCAATGCTTTCCACGCCGAACTTGTTGAGTACCCCCAACTGCATCTTCAAGGTCATTGAGACGCCTTCCCGGTGAACCTCAGAGGCGCCCTCTTCCATGGTCTCAAGGGCTTTTTCCAGGCTATCCACCACCGGCAGCAGCTCTTTAACAAACTTCTCTAGAGCAAACTTGCGCGCTTTCTCGGCTTCCTGCTCAGCGCGGCGACGCACATTTTGGGCTTCAGCGGCGGCGCGCAGGGCTTGATCCTTGGCATCGGCCAGGCTTTGCTCTAACTCGCCTACTTGGGCGGCCAGCATTTCCGCTTCAGGGTTGTCGGAGCTGCCTTCTAGCGGCTCTTCGTCATTGATCAGGCCTTCCAACTCGCCCTCCATCAAGCGCTCTTCAACGACCCTCTCAGCCGCTTGCTCGGCGCCCTCGGCTTCATGCTCGTGGCGGGCCAGCTCATCGCCCATGGGTGTTTGCGGTTCTTTCGCCATGTTGTGCTCCTAAAATGTAAGGCGCTGCCACACCGGGCTTCGCGCAAAAAGTGAGGGTATTAAATAGCTATGCACGCTATATGGGGGCCATAAATTCCATCTCAAGAGGTGCATTGAAGTGAGTTATTAACTACTGTATAAATCAACAACTATTGGATAAGTATCCAGCTTCTATGCTGTACCGCCTCAGGAGGCGCCATGCTTACTCAGCTAGCTATTCAAGATTTCGCCATTGTCGATCACTTAGAACTCGACTTAACCGGCGGCATGACCGCAATTACCGGGGAAACCGGGGCGGGCAAGTCGATTCTGTTAGGCGCCCTTGGGCTGTGCCTGGGCGAGCGCGCTGATGCCGGTAGCGTGCGCCACGGCCGCGAGCGTACCGACCTCTCCGCGCGTTTTGATATTCAGCACCTGCCCGCCGCCGTCGAGTGGCTGACCGCCCGGGAGCTTCCGGCAGAAGAGTGCTTACTGCGCCGCGTGGTCACCGCCAACGGTCGTTCCAAAGCATGGATCAACGGCCAACCCGCGACCATCTCCGACCTGAAATCTCTCGGCGAGCAGCTGATTCAAATTCATGGCCAGCATGCTCATCACGCTTTGATGCGCGAAGAGACCCACCTTGCCTTGCTGGACGATTACGCCGGCCTAAACGATGCCACCGCTCAATTAGCCGAGACGTTCCGCGAATGGCGCAATGCACGTCGTCAGCTGAAGAAGCTAAGCGAAGAAGGCAGCGAAGTAGAGGCCAAACGGCAATTGCTGCGCTACCAGGTAGAGGAGCTGGATCAACTCGCGTTAGCAGAGGGCGAATTAGCCACGCTAGAAGAAGAGCAGCACACCCTCGCCCATGCTGAAGAGACGCTGCGCGAAACCCAGTTTGCCGCCGACTGCTGCGCCAGCGATGAGGGCGGCGCACTGTCTTTACTCAATCAGGCCTTCGCTCACTTAAGCGCACTACCAGGGAGTGATAAAGGCACCCTGGCCAACACGCTAGCCATGCTGAGCGATGCGCGCATTCAAGTGGAAGAGGCCTCCAGTGAACTCAACCGCCTCGCCAGCACCACCGAATTAGACCCTGAACGGCTCGCCTGGGTAGAAGAGCGCATGACCGATGTCCATCGCATTGCTCGCAAGCACCACGTTGCCCCTGAAGAGCTGTGCGCCCTGCATGCCGACTTACAGCGGGAGGTCGCGCAGCTCGAAGAGGGGGGCAATGACCTGGAGGCCCTCAGTGCACGGGTAGTCGAGCTCCGCGAAGCGTACCGCCAAAAGGCGAAGAAACTCACCGAGAGCCGTCAAAAAGCCGCGCTTCGTTTGGGCAAAGAAGTGCAGCAGCAGCTGGGCTTTTTAGCCATGGGTAAAGCGCGCTTTGAAGTGGAGGTTACCGCCAAAGACGCGCCCTCCCCTGAAGGCCTTGACCGCGTGCAGTTTTTAATTAGCGCCAACCCCGGCCAGCCTGCGCGCCCATTAACCAAGGTCGCTTCCGGCGGCGAATTATCGCGGATTAGTCTCGCCATTCAAGTCGTCGCGGCGACGCACTCAACGGTGCCCAGCCTGGTATTTGACGAAGTGGATGTGGGTATCTCGGGCGCCACCGCAGAGATCGTTGGCCAACTGCTGCGCAAACTGGGTGAAAACGGTCAGGTAATGACCGTTACTCACCTGCCGCAAGTAGCCGCACAGGCGCACCAGCACCTACATATCGAGAAACAGGCGAAACGTGACACCACGCTAACCCAAATGGCGCTGCTCGACGAGCAGGGCCGCATCAGCGAACTGGCACGCATGCTGGGCGGTGTAACGCTTTCAGACCAAACACTCGCCCACGCGCGGGAGATGCTTCACGCCAGCCAGCGTCCGCCACACTGATACCGGATACCTGATACGCCCAATAACTGGATAAACACAAACGCCCCTATCCACTGGGCGAATTCACTTAGCGAATTCGGCCCAGTAGATTAGGGGCGCTGACATTTCGAACAACGACTAACGCTTTAAACTAGCGATGACCTAGGAACGTTATTTTTTGTTCGTCGGCCCGCTGTCCTGGCGTGTTACGTCGGAACCACGCGGACGCACATATAGCACCAGGGCATGATCCACTAGTTCGTAGCCGTGCTCTTCAGCAATTTCTTGCTGACGACGCTCGATGATCTCATCAACAAATTCAATGATTTCACCGCTTTCAAGGCACACCATGTGGTCATGGTGATCCTCTTGGGTCATCTCGAATACCGCATGTCCTCCGTCGAAATTATGACGAATTACCAAGCCCGCTGACTCAAACTGAGTCAAAACGCGGTATACGGTTGCCAAGCCAACATCTTCGCCCGCATCGATCAGTGTTTTGTACACTTCTTCCGCGCTAAGGTGGTGCTGACCCGAAACATTTTCGAGAATTTGAAGTATCTTGACGCGCGGCAGGGTCACTTTTAGACCGGCTTTGCGCAATTCATGGTTCTGATCGGCCATGGTCGCTCTTCGCAGTAACTGGTTAGGTCGGGTATGATCAACCGAAACCACGATAGTGAAGAATAGGCCCAAATGCAAAAATTGACTCAAATCATCACGCTCTCCGTTGCCCTTACCGTCATTAGCGGCTGCAGCTACGTCGGCGTGTACAAGCGCGATATTCCCCAAGGCAACCTGATCACCCAGGAAATGGTCAGCCAGCTTCAGCCAGGAATGACCCAAGAGCAGGTGACTTATGTGATGGGCAGACCGCTGCTAGAAGCGCCCTTTGACGCCAGCCAGTGGGATTATGTGTTTCGTTTAGATAAAGCGTATGGCGATGTAGAGCAGCGCCGCGTAACGCTCACCTTCGATCCCCAGGGTCGTCTAGTGAACGTTGAACAAGAAGGCGATTTATCTAAGCCGTTGCCACTCGAAGGTGAGAGCAGCATGGGGCCTGCAACGGAAGGCGTTGACCCAATGGATGCGCTACCTGAAGAGAGCACCCAGACACGGCCACCAGCGAGCTTACAGCCAGTTCAACAGCTTTAGCTTTAGCGGTGCCCTAGGTCGCTCGCTTGGCGCTTAGCGCGCTCTAGTCGAGCGGCCTTGGGGTCAATGGCCAATGGCCGGTAAACTTCAACCCGATCCCCGTCACGTAACGGCTGGGTATCAGGGTTGCGTAGCGCCTTACCGAAGATACCCAGCGGTGCCTCGGCAAACGTATCGCCGGGCACCTCAGGAAATAGTGCGGGCAAATCAGCCAAGGCAACGGCCTGGCGCGCTGTAGTGCCCTCAGGCACTCGCAGAGCCACTATGCGCTGTTTTGATGGAAGCGCATAGGCCACCTCAATGGCGAGCGTTTCAGCGACCATACAGCTCGTTAGCGCGCTTGGTGAAGGCATCAACTAGCTGTCCGGCGATTTGCTGGAAGAGTTTTCCGAATGCCATGCCGAGCAGGCGATTGGCGAATTCAAACTCCATTTCCAAACTCACTTTGCAGGCGCCCTCTCCCATGGGGATAAACAGCCAACGGCCTTTAAGTCGCTTGAAGGGGCCTTTTACCAGCGAAAGCTCTATACGCTCGGGCGCATAAAGCTCGTTGCGAGTCGTAATAGTCTGCTCGACGCCGGCGCGTCCTAGGGTCATTTCGCCGATCAGATGCACATCATCATGCTCAAGCAAACGCGCCTGACGGCAGCCTGGCAAAAACTCCGGGTAGCGCTCGAAGTCATTAACCAGATCGAACATTTTCTGGGGGGTGTGCCGCACTAAGGCGGAACGATTGACGGTTGGCATTGACCTCTCCGCTGACTTCACAGTGCCCAAAGCGTATCATGGGAAACAATTTTCAGACCTTAAATGGTATCACGCCTCCCCAAATAACGAAGGGGATGCCACTGACAGATTAATTATGAGGTTCCATGGCCACTAAGAAAGGTAACAGTAAAGGTTCCGGTAGCAGCGTCATTGCCCAAAACAAGAAGGCCCGATTTGAATACCATATCGATGAAACCTTCGAGGCAGGTCTAGCACTCGCTGGCTGGGAAGTTAAAAGCATGCGGGCCGGTAAAGCTCAGCTCACCGATACCTACATTTTGGTACGCAACGGCGAGGCGTTTCTGCTGGGTAGTCATGTGATGCCGCTTAACACGGCAAGCACCCACGAGATTGCCGACCCGACGCGCACCCGTAAACTGCTGCTGCATCGTAAAGAGATCGCTAAGATCTTTTCAGTCACCCAGGACAAAGGTCATACCTGTGTGCCCCTTAAGCTTTACTGGAAGCGCAATAAAGTGAAGTGTGAGCTGGCGCTCGTGACTGGTAAACAGCTGCATGACAAGCGCGCGACAGAAAAAGACCGCGACTGGAACCGTCAAAAAGGGCGGATTATGCGGGAACATACCAAGGCTTAACTGGTCAATCAGCTGTGAGCACGTTAGAATGCTCACCTGTATTAAGGGGGCGACATGGTTTCGACGCTGGTGACAACCCTTGCGGTGCATGCCGAGAGCGTGATGTATCTCGTAAATCCCACATCACGAAAAAATAGTCGCAAATGACGAAAACTACGCTCAAGGCGCGCTAGCAGCTTAAACACTGTTAGCTTCTTGTCTGGCCCCAAGGTGATGTGCCTATTCATCGCTGCGGGGATACGAGCTAAAGCTGATAGGACCGCGTTTGGTGGTGTCTTCTCGCCAAGCGTTAAACTTTAGAAGGCTCGCGTTGCTGAATCCTGACCGTCGGAGTCAGTCGCGCTAAACTAAATGACGGAATCTAAGCATGTAGAGCCAATAGGCGCGTGCTGGCGGACGCGGGTTCAATTCCCGCCGCCTCCACCACCTTAATATAAAAATCAAGCACCTACGGGTGCTTTTTTTGTGCCTATGGGCTGTAAAAAGGCTGTTTTAGGCATAGTGTGGTCAGCTTTTTGGTCAACATTTCTGATTTATATTTTCAGTTAGGCAAGATTAGTTAGCTTGGCGCCCTACCCTCTCTGCAGGTTTATTGGTCATTGTGCTTCAATATTCTTTTCTGTCATGCGGCCTGCCTCCTGCACCGTACCGAATTTGACCGAGTACAGGATGCTTAAGGCAGCTGAGTATCGTAAGCTTGAGTTTTCTACATCCAACCGACCAGATGAGCAGTATCCACTATCGATAAGAAGGCCCTCAACGCGCTATCTGTATCAAGTAAATTACCCCTGTACTGGAGCAGATTGAGAGGGATATCGAAACGCAGTTTCGTTAAGAGGAAGCCTTTAACACCGGGCGGATCAGCTACTACTTTTAGCGGCACCACATTGTCCAAAACGTTGATTAGCTTATGATTTTCTGCGTCCAGCTCAAGGAACGCTTGAATCAAACTAGCGAACCACGCCGCCAGTTGGTGGTAGGGGCGGTAGAAAAATGACCGATTACTCCAAGCCCTGGCTTAGCCACCTTGAGCAATTGCAGCAGCTTAAGGATCGTGGCCTGACAGTCACGGACGACCAGCGCGCCCTAGCTCATCTTCAACGCATTGGCTATTACCGGTTAAGCGGGTACTGGTTCGCTTTTCGTCAGCGCTCAGGTGTATGCACGCCTTTAAATAAACACGGCAAGCCTCTGCTCAAAAAAGGCAAAACGGATCACCTAGTGCTAGATACGTTTAAGCAAGCTACGACCTTCCAGCAGGCAGTTGACCTGTATGTGTTTGATAAACGGCTGCGCCTTCTCGCGCTGGATGGCCTTGAACGTATCGAAGTTGCGCTGAGGGTAGATATTGCCCACACGCTGGGGCGATTAGATCCGTATGCTTATTTGAACCCTGAACTACTGCACGATGATTTTGCCTATAAAATTGATCAGAAAACAGGCGTAACCCGTTTGCACAAATGGCAGGAAAGCCACGCGCGTTTAATTAACCGTTCTCGGGAAACGTTTATTGAACACCATAAAAAGAAGTATGGATTGCCGTTACCGATCTGGATTGCCAGTGAAGTGTGGGACTTTGGCACGCTTTCACATCTGTTTGGAGGAATGAGAGAGGAGGAGCAAGATGCCATTGCCGCCCGTTATGGTATTGGTAATGGGCGCGTATTCGCTTCTTGGCTTCGAAGCTTGAATTATTTACGTAATGTCTGCGCCCATCACAGTCGGTTGTGGAATCGCAATATGACGGACCAACCTCGAAAGCCCGCCCATGGCGAAGCCGCTTTATTTTTCCAGGGCTGGCAAGATTCGCACGTTCAAGCGCGCCCTTTCCTGCTGCTCTGTATTGTTCAGTATCTATTAATGACGATTAATCCGACGACCACATGGTGGACTCGTATGTCAGAATTGTTATGCAGTTTCCCAGAGCTGGGTGAAGCCAGCCTAAATCTAAAAGGTATGGGAATTATAGAAGGCTGGGAGCAGTGGAAATGGTCAGAGACAATAAAAAACCCCTAAGCAATGCTACTGCGTGGCAGTCTCACTGATAGGGGCCGTGTTGATGTAAATACTAGGCCTCCACGTTTCGAAATACAACACTTTTTAACACCTGTAGGGTAGCGAATTACTATGGCCATTGAGCAAGGGATCTGGAAACTCGCGAGCACTCCTGGCAAGTTACCGCAAAAGCTACGCCCTGCAGGGCTGGCGGATGAAAGCTTGCTAGAAGAGCAGATTATGCAGGATGTTTCGATCTTGAATCGGGACTGGCTGCTGATTGGCCGCCAGGTGCGCACTGGCTTCGACAAGTTGATTGATCTTCTTGCTGTGGATGCCAATGGTACGGTAATCGTGATTGAGCTCAAGCGCGATAAGACACCCCGTGATGTGGTGGCTCAGGCTATCGACTACGCCTCCTGGATCGTGACGCTAGCCGATTATCAGTTGATCGATATTTACCAGCAGTTTGCCGAGCGCTATACGCGCCCCTACACCACGTTAGGTGATGCTTTCGAGGCCAAGTTTGGTATCTCGCTAGACGGTGTCACGCTCAATGAAAGTCACCAAATGGTGGTGGTCGCCACGCAACTAGATGCCAGTAGCGAACGGATTATCAATTACCTTAATGAGCACGCTCAACTATCGATTAACGCCATGTTCTTTAGTGCGTTTGAGGATAACGGCAATCGCTATCTCAGCCGTGCCTGGATGATCGACCCCGACGAGCCACCTAAACCGGCAGCCCTAAAAGCCAACAAAGAGCCCTGGAATGGCGAGTTCTATGCGTCATTTGGCGATGATAGGCCTTGGGAGCTAGCACAGCGCTTGGGCTTTATCGCAGGCGGTGGCGCGGCGTGGTATTCCAAAACCCTTTCAATGCTCTCAGAAGGCGACCGTGTGTGGGTCAACATTCCCAAAACGGGCTATGTCGGGGTCGGCGAGGTAATTGGCGAGCGCTGTCGTGCCACGAAATATCACTTTGAAACTGAAAGCGGCGCTAAAACGCTGCTAGAGCTTTCTTCAGCGGACGAGTACCCACATCTTTATCGAGTACTTGATGACGAAGACGATAGCGCTGAATATTTGGTCCCCGTGCGCTGGCTTTATACGGTAGAGCGCAGCGATGCGTTCAGCGAAGTGGGCTTATTCGGCAACCAGAACACGGTTTGCAAGCCCACTACACCGAAATGGTCGCATACAGTCGAACGACTGAAGCAGGCATGGAGCATGACGCGGTTATAAATATTCATCCCATCTATAGGTGTACTACATAAACCATAAAACTTTCTTACTTCACCGTCTTTATTCGTGAATATCACTTTCATAACGTCTTATCTCACGTGTGCCGGTCTTTCGAAGGCGGATAACCAAAATATAAATTTAAAACCCAGATGGACTACTTAACCTCTCTTCCTCCACTTTCGCGGATCAATGCGCACTTCGTACATGGGTAACTCCAGCACTGGGTCATCCTCTCGGAACTGGGACCACACACGGTTTAGGCCCACGGTGCCGAAGGTACGCACCCGCTCGACCTCGTCCAAGTTAAGTACATCGGTGAGTATGCCCGGTGTGGCGCCAGGCATTCGCGCGGGATGCGGCCTTCGGGGTCGACGATCAGGCTCTGCCCCTAACCAGAGGGCGTGGCCGCATTGGCGCTGACCATATACACCTGATTGAAAATGGCATTGGCCTGCACAAGGATTTGCTCTTGAGCGCGGTCACAGGTGGTGGCCACCTGATTGATGATTACATCGGCCCCCAGCCAAGCCAGTTGTCAACACCGTCTTGGGGAAACCAGATGTCGTAACAGATGACTAAGCCGACCCGGCCTTTCAGCCAACTGAAGTTCGCCCTCGACCAGTAGAATTCTCACCATAGCACCTCATATCGGCACCGGCGAGCGCTTACCGGGGCGATGACGGCTGTAAGCGCCGAGCATATTCGACTATAGGTTGCGGCAGCATTGCATTCCCGGTCAGAAGGATACTTTTGAGTCGATGGGTGTCCACTTAAGTGAGAGAAGTCCACTCTTTACCTTAACTACGAAATGGATGAGACTGATAATTTTCATATGTGCGCTCACTTCTTGCTATGTTGGGCGTATAGAAGAATATAGTAAAACCAAAAAAAGGTAGGGAACATGGATATAACACAAAAAATCGCTGCGTTGGCCAGCCGCGCAAAAGAGCAAATTGACCATATAGTTAACGAAGAGGCGACAAAGAACGCCATGGTTATGCCCTTCATCCAAAGCTTGGGTTACGACGTATTTAACCCAACCGAAGTGCTTCCAGAATTCACAGCGGACGTCGGATTGAAAAAGGGTGAGAAAGTGGATTACGCCATCAAAAATGAAGGCGTTCTATCTATACTAATCGAGTGCAAGCCCCGAACCACCGATCTTGCTAACGCTCAATTTAGCCAGCTATACCGCTATTTTAATTGTACTGAAGCCAAATTTGCCATTCTTACCAACGGCATTGAGTACCGTTTCTACTCTGATCTCGATGATGCCAATAAATTAGATACTCGCCCTTTTTTCACCTTCCGTTTAACCGACTACAATGAAAGAGATATTGAAGAACTGAAGAAATTTGCAAAACCGGTCTTCAATGTCGACACCATCCTCAGCACTGCCAATCGCCTTAAGTACACTAACCTAGCTAAGGCATCCTTCAGCAAGTTGATGAAAGAACCACCACGCGATTTTATCAAATTTATCGCTCAAGACTTCTTTGATGGACGAATGACACAACAGGTACTCGATGAGTTCACCCCCATCATTCGTGACGCAATGGCCCAGCACATCAAAGAACAAGTTTCACAACGCTTAAAATTGGCTTTAGCCACGACGAGTGGCGAAGAATCATCCACCGTCGTCGCACAACCCGGTCAAGACAATACTGAAGTGGCTTTAAAGCCTGAAGACGAGATCGTTACGACCCAAGAAGAAATTGATGGATACAACATGGTCAGAGCCATCGTAGCCAGCGCCGTTGCTCCCGAACGCGTATACATGCGAGACGCCAAATCCTATTGTGCAATTCTGCTGGATGACAACAACCGCAAACCTATTTGCCGCCTACATTTCAATTCAAAAACTCTTAAGCGACTAGAAATTCGCCAAGATGATCAGCAAGTTAAACATGACCTAGCCACGCTGACTGATATTTTCAGCCACAGTGAGGCATTATTGGCAGCTGTAAAAAGTTACGAATAGTTTTTTCGAGTCGGCTTTATGCCGACTTTCCATAAACAACCTTAATAACGTAATAACATAGTCAAATAAATATATTGTTCGCTTTCTGGCGATCACGTTGGCTTATAGCTCGCTGTAGGTTTTCGGGCAACACTTTGTCCATAGGTTGCATCCGTTTAACGTCCCGGCCTGTGAGCTCTCTTACTTCACCTGCTTTATTCGTGAGGCGCGTTTTCATAGCGTCTTATCTCCCATGCACGGGTATTTCTAAGGCAGATAACAAATATATAGATCTCAATTCCCAGATTGAGGCCGAGACCGCTTCCCGTAGAGCGTAAAAGGGGGAATTCCAAGCCCTAAACATGCGCTTTTTATGTGTTCGTCTCAATTAAAAATCGCACTGAATAAGGGCGCTATGGGCCATAACCAAGTTATTAACCTTTAGGTATTGTTTCAGGACGAATATATGGAAACATGTGGGCTACATAGTCAGCTTTTCCAAGTTCGATCTTCTCACTGCGCAATATTGAATAAGCGGTCATGAGGTGGAAGTAAAATTGGGCTAGTGTCCAATCACGGGCATATTGTTCAGCGGTCAGATCAAGAATCATACCGTTCGGAAGTTCGTGCACAATGGGTTTATCGGCGTTTGCATCCAGGGCGCTGGGAGCGAGGCCGTCTAGTAACACGATAGTTTCATCAATCCGAGTTTGAGCATCCGCGAGCGAACCAGGTCGCTCACCTGCATTTCGCCCTTCTTCAAGCAGCTCATCGATAGATTTAGGGAAAGCCTCTCCTTTCAGTCGGAATATTGCCTCTTGAGCCTGCACGCAGGCAAACCGAACCTGAGTCGATAGGGGAAACATGTCTGGCGCGAGACGCGCGGATAACAGCGCTTCCGCATCTGCTTTCGGCATTTGTTCCTGGGCTTTCTTCAACCAACCTGAGAGCGCTCTGAGCATTTGCGTATAGGTTGGGACGAGTAGCTTCGTTAATGACATGGATTTCCTTCCTTCTAAATTGATGGTTGCTACCGTCCGCTACTGAGAGCACATTTTGAAAACTAGGCTGTATGTAAAGGGTAGCAAGGCGGACGCTTCGAAACACGTAACGCTGAGCACAGCGGCGACCTTGGAATTGCACCGAAGGAGCCATGCAAAGGTCGTCCAGCGGCCATTGGCCGCGTACTGCTGCGACTTGTTATAAATCAGTAATTCTGGTGCTCATGAGAGCACTGTTCCCAGAAAAGCCGAACTTTTCGTACAACCCTTGAGCATCACGAGTTTGCAACACCATTTGAGTTCCCTTTACAGACGGGTGCGTAACCAAGCATTCCATCATCCACTGCCCTAAGCCGGTACCCCGATACTCGGACTCAACCACAATATCCGCTACCCAGGTAAACGTAGCACTATCGGTGACTGCCCGCCCAAAACCAATCTGAGTGGTACCACGGTAAAGACTGAAGCAGATGGAACCAGCAACCATGCGCTCTACAATTTCCCTGGGGCGGCGGTCACCCCAATAGGTTGCAGCAAGCAAGCGGTGGACGACATCTAATTGCACCTTGGATGTGTCGTCAGTGATTAGATAATTGTCCTTGCGCCATTCCATCGATGGCTACTCCCTGATTTATAACAGGTATTAGATTTCCCATCCTATGATTGGGTGAACGTGTCGGTACGTTTACCCGACAAATGCAGCCTACAAAACCTACTCTTACTCATTGATAAGCATAGTTGCTAATTTATATTAGGCTGCATATCCAAAACTCGCCCGCCTGCTGCATTTCCCACCACCTCTGCCTTGGGCGACACCTGTCTTGCTGTTTTTCTCATTCACCCCACCAAATCTAGATTAGCACAGGATTCTTAAGACGGCTGATTATCTTAGGTCTGGGCTTTCAGCTCCGACGTTGTAAGGTCAGCAGGAGCTGCTATAGATAAGAAAGCTGATAGCCGCGCCCATTCGCTGCCCTTGCAAGGAAGCAGACCGGAGGGATATCGAGACGCAGCTGCGGGAAGAAGTAACGTTTACCGCTAGGTGGGGTAGCTGCTCAGCTATTTGAACAACCAACGTATTGCAGGCAATAGCCATCACCTGGTGATGGCATATTGCACGGAGTGGGAATAACGCGGGGTTGGAGAGAGTCGGGATCGACTGTTTAATGCCTTTCCCTCCACTTACGTGGATCAATTCGCCCTTCGTACATCGGTAATTCCAGCACCGGGTCATCCTCCCGGAACTGAGACCACATACGGTTCAAACCTGCGGTGCCGAAGCTGCGTACACGCTCGACCTCATCCAGGTTGAGTACATCGGTGAGAATGCCCGGGGTGGCACCGGGCATTCTGACGCGGATACGGCCTTCGGGGTCGACGATTAGGCTCTGCCCCTCGCCAGAGGGCGAGGCCGCATTGGCGCTGACCATATACACCTGATTGAAAATAGCATTGGCCTGCACCAGGATTTGCTCTTGGGCGCGATCGCAGGTGGTGGTGGCCACCTGATTGATGATCACGTCGGCCCCCAGCCAAGCCAGTTGGCGCACCGTCTCGGGAAACCAGATATCGTAGCAGATGGCCAGGCCGACTCGGCCTATGCCTGGCACCTCGAACACTTCAAAGCGTTCTCCCGGTTGATAGGGTTCAAAAGGTCGCCAGGGGAAACACTTACGGTAGGCGGCTACGCGCTCACCTTCGGGCGAATAGACCGGCGCGGTGTTGTACAGGTGCCCATCCTCCCCCCGTTCACATACCGTGCCGGGCAGCAGCCATATCCCCAGGTTGCGGGCGATCCGTGACAAATGCTGGTTGCGTGGGCCATCTATGGGTTCAGCAGCGGCTTCCAGTTGCTCCTTGCGCTGCTGAGGCGTCCCCGTAGCAGCGCACAAATGGATCTCGGGATAGACCACCATTCTCGGCTGTTCAAAATCAGCGCCGAAGTCGCTCAGGTGCACCGCCAGTTCGGCCTCGAAGTCCCGCAGTTCGGTGTCAGTGCCATGCTGCCGCGAGGCTTCCTGCACCACGAGCACGGGCAAATATCTGGACATGGTCGGTCTCCGTTTTAAAGGGTCGCTTTTACCTAGCTGGATGCTGGCTCAGGCTCTGACTCATCAAAATCCACTTCCGGCGGTTCACGACGGAAAAAGCGGGTCAGATAGGCCAGTTGGGCAAGTCCGATGGAAAGCCAGATCAAGCCCAGAATAAAGGCGTTGACGTCTAGCTTACTCATCAGCCAAAGATTAACCAGGGCACCGATGAGCGGCACCAGCATCCCTCTAATAACACCATACTGGCGCCTTGCTTCGGCGTCTTTGCTGACCAGAAAGATCACCGACAGGTTCACCATCGTGAAGGCGATAAAGGCACCGAAATTAATAAACGAGGCAGCCGATAACACATCGAGGAACAAGGCGATGATGCCGATAGCGCCCGTGAGGACGATATTGAACACCGGTGTATGAAAGCGTGAATGCAGCGCACCGAACAGCTTTGGCGGCAGTACCGCATCCCGCCCCATAGCAAACAGCAGCCGAGAGGCACTGGCTTGAGCGGCCAGGCCAGAGGTGAACTGGGCGAGCACCATACCGGCCAGAAAAATAGCCCCGAAAAGATCGGCACCGATGGTTGTGGCAATTTCAAAGGCAGCGGAGTCGGAATTGACAAAACTGCTGCCAGGATGCACCAGCTGGGTTGTGTAACCCACCAACACGTAAATACCGCCACCGATCAGCGCGGTGAGCATAATGGCCTTGGGAATATTGCGCTTCGGGTCGATGGTTTCTTCGGTCAGTGTAGTAACGGCGTCGAAGCCAAGAAACGAGTAAGCGGCCACCGCGGCACCCGCAGCGATCGCGGTAAAGCCAGCCTCTTCACCCAAGAACGGCCCCAGGCTAAAAAGCGCATCGCTGCCGCCGGTTGCAAACACGTGACGCACCGACAGCAGCACGAAGAAAGCGATCACCAATATCTGGAACACCATCAGCAAAGAGTTCACTTTGGACGCCAGCTTGATGCCGTAGATATTCAGAAAGGTGGTGATACCAATGAAGCCGAGCAGAAATATCCAGCTTGGTACTTCAGGAAAGCGCGCGTTCAAATAAGCAGCGCCTATCAACCAGATCACCATGGGCAGGAAGAAATAATCCAGCAGCACGCTCCACCCCACCATAAAGCCGACTCGGGAGTCGATGGCCCTGCGGGCGTAGGTATACGCAGAGCCTGATACTGGATAGGTACGCGCCATAATGCCGTAGCTGTAGGCCGTGAATAGCATGGCTGCGGTAGTGATGAGATAAGCAGTGGGCACGGCGCCATTGCTCGTGCTGGCAATGACCCCGAAGGTGCCCAGCACGATCAATGGCGTCATATAGGCGAGGCCAAACAGCACCACCGCTTTGAGTGATAGGGTTCTTTCCAGTTTGATATTGTTATCCGTCATGATCCATCTCAAGGCAACGTTGCAACCGACACCGGACAATCGCCCTGTCGGCACAAAACGACGAAGTGGTTGACCAGGCCAGCCATTGAGGCTTGGCCCGCTTGAGCTCTATTCTTCTAATGGGCGGTCTGGCCCCGCAGTTGCTGATATTGTTGCTGTCCAGCTAGACTGCGATGAGAGGCCGCCGACCGTCTTAGCACGTTATTGGCAGCCCATTCGATCGTATATAACCCCAGCGTGGTATGGTTTTGCAGATGTGGACCTGGTGACACATAACGAATATGACCAGTTGCTGGCCAATGCCATCATGGCGTTGGCAACGCCTGAGTTACCTCAGCACTTCTCCAGATTGGTGAAGTGTCTGGCATCATTCGATAACTTGATCATCATCGCTTACCACGGCGAATACCGACCAGCGGTGCTCTACCGGGAGTACACGGATCCTGTCGTGTACTTACCGATGGATAACCAATACCTGGGAGGGGATTACCTGCTGGATCCTTTTTACCGTGAGCACCTCAGGGGTGGCGTGCAGGGCATACGTCGATTGGTGGATGTGGCACCTGACCACTTTAAACGTACCCATTACTATAAGAATTACTACCAGCAGACAACGCTTCTGGACGAGGTGGCAGTGTTTGCTCAAATCACTGAGGATGTTACGCTAACCGCCTGTTTTGGCAGAGATCGCTCAAGTGGAGAACCTTTTAATAGGCACGAGCTTGGGACGTTACAACAGTATGCAATGACCCTGAGTACCCTACTGAAAAAGCACTGGCAAGAGTACCGCTTTGAGGGTGTGATTGAAGCGGCGCCAGCGCCTCTAGAAGAGCGCTTGCGCGAAACATTAAATCAACAACACAGCATCCGACTGAGTCCCCGCCAAGCAGAAGTAGCCCTATTTATTCTGAGAGGCCACTCATCGCTTTCCATCAGTCTGCACCTGGATGTTAGCCTGCAAACTGTTAAAGTATTTCGGCGCCAGCTCTATGCTAAGTGCTGTATTTCGTCCCAAGCGGAACTCTTCGCGCTACTAATGCCGCTGTTCGCTCAGTTGACTGGGCATAAATAAGATATAACCGATACGACGCTGCCAGCTATTAACAGCTCAATTAAGCTGCTTTAGCTTCTGCTGATCATCTTCGATGACTTTGAAGTCACCATGTCTTAGGTCTAGCACATAGCTATCTCGGGCATTGCCCTGCTGATCGTTAGTGCGCTGTAAATACGCGTGGAGATTTTCAGGCTTACACATCTGTTTTATTTTATGGATGGTGGCCGCCCAAATGCCTTCCATTTCGTTAACTTCTGTTGTTTTCCCATAACCACTCACCATCTTTACCGCCATCCAGTTCACATGATAAAGAACGATGATGCCGGGATATAACTGGAAGTACCTATCTACATCGATTTTGTTTAACGTCACCGCGTACTGAGGATTGACGCCATATTTGCGTGATTGGAAAAACGGCGTTGTTTGGCTTTTAAGGTCAACGTACCTGCCTGATTCAGTATGAATAAAATCCGGCACTGTTGGGTCACGTAACTTTTCCTCATTGAGCCTCAAGCCCAATTTTTCACCATACAACGCTAGAAAACGCGTTTCTAAACGCTCTCCGTCTTTACACCACTCCTGCTTTTTTTGTAAATCGTTGTGGATAAGTTCATTGCCATCTTTGTCATAAAGCGTATAGGTGGCCATACTCGCTCCTATATTCCCGTCACTTTACTATCGGGCAGCTTCTTGGCCCTCCCCTGCTCAGAGCACCAGGTGCCACCTCTAAATTAATTTAGAAATACAACCATATCTGCTGAAATGAGGCAACAGTGATATATAAATTATATTTAGTCAGCAGGCCGTGCAGGAGGGTTTTAGCGTTAGAAGTGGTGCAAAAAACAAAGCGCTGGCATATAGCCAGCGCTTTGTAACCTACGTTTACAGAGGGACGCGAACGCAGGTGGAGGTGCTTTTCGTGTCAACCGATGCGGCTTAATGCGCCGTCATTTCTTCAACAATTTCTTCACCGCTCAGCTCCGATGGGTAATACGTCGGCCAGTGGGTGACTTCGTCTAATAGGGCTTCGCGATCATCGCCCCAGTAAAGATGAAAGTGATGGGCATCGGTGGGGTAAATGCTGTGGTCGCTAAACTGAATATATTGAGGTAGATCGTCGGATGGTTCTTCAAGTTCGAAAATAAACCGTACGCCGCGATTACCCGCTTGGTAGGTTAAAATTTCATAGCCAGCGTATTGGTATTCGCCCGCTCTCTCTTCGCCGTTTTCAAAGAAGGTGACGCTGCTTCCGTCAATGACGATACGCTCAACATCCGTTTGATACCCGGTGTCGTAGTACGCTTTGTACTCTTCGGCCGTCTTGTCGCCATTGTCTGCTTTATTCGCAAACACATCGTCGAGGGTGCCATCTTTTAGGTAGGGGTAAACAGACTGCCAGTCTCCCTCCCAGTCAGAAAGCGCGCGATCCTCAACCTGGTCATCATCAAAATAGCCCGAGTAGATATCGCTATCGTGGTCGTGGTCGTGGTCGTGGTCGTGGTCGTGGTCGTTATGAGCATGGTCGTGATCATGGTCGCTGGCGCTAACGCCCTGAATGCCTGTCAGTATCAAAGTACTCAATACCAATACGCTGGCGCCCTTAAGTGGCAATGCTGTCATATTCGATCTCTCCTTTTGGCGATTGCAAAACAATGCATCTTCGCCATAAAGATATATTATAACATAACATCAATCAAACCCATTCATACATCAGCTTGGCTCCAGGGCAAAGAAGGTACGTCTAAAGGGAAGAAAAAATTTAACAGGCACAAACGCATCGGGCCCCGCCTAAGCGGGGCCCGATCATCGAATCTAGAAGATTCGAGAACTTAAATGATCGCTAGGATCAAGAAAGAAGCTTAATGTTTGAAGCTTGAAGGCCTTTCTGACCTTGGGTAACGTCAAAAGAGACGTTAGCGCCTTCAGGCAGAGTCTTAAAGCCATCAGACTGAATTTCAGAAAAATGAGCAAAGACGTCGTCGCTGCCGTCAGAAGGAGCGATAAAGCCAAAGCCTTTAGAATCGTTGAACCACTTAACTGTGCCAGTTGCCATGATATTAAATCCTTTTCGCGAGTTGCGAATTGTAAAATCCTGGTATTACCCAGATAAATAGTGAGTAGAACAAGGAATACAATTACAGACTACCGAAAGAATTCGAATGTTTCTGGAACCATGCTTGCTTGCTAACTTACTAACTGCAAACATCTTGCCACGTAGTTGGCAGCAGGTCAAAGCCTTTGTGCTTTTTATTTTGTTGTTCTGCCTCTTATAGCCGTTTTAAAACCGCGCAAATTATTAAAAAAAGCCGTAATCTTGCTGCTGAGCTAGACACCACTAATTCGACCGTCTAGCGCGCTTGGCTTGCCCTGTGAATCCCGCGTCATTCGCGGCCTGGCGAGCACTTTGGAAGAGGCTTTAACATGCTATATGGACTTAGTTTGTTGGCGGGTATTGCCCTGTTAACACTCGGTGGAGAGTCGCTTATCCGCGGCGCCGTGGCTGGCGCGCGAAGAGTCGGGGTTTCGCCACTACTAACAGGGCTCGTAGTGGTGGGGTTTGGCACCTCGGCCCCTGAACTTGTCGTTTCGATTGATGCCGCGATGAACCAGCAGCCTGACATTGCGGTTGGCAACATTGTAGGTAGTAATATCGGCAATATCTTATTGATTTTGGGCATGTGCGCCATTATTAGCCCAATGGTGGTTCAACCATTAGCGCTGCGCCGTGATGGTTTGGTGGTGGTACTCGCCAGCCTGCTGTTTATTGGGCTTTCGTTTAACGGCGCTTTAGGGCGCGCAGATGCCGGGATTTTACTAGCAGGGCTCGTTGCCTACCTTGTTTGGGCTTACATCAGTGAAAGCCGCCATCACGTTCCTGCCGCGGATATGCACGCCGCGGAAGCGGATGAAATGACCAAACTACCCACCACAGGGTGGATGATTGCCGTGGCACTAGTGGTCGGTTTGGGCATGCTTATTGGTGGTTCGCAGCTGCTGCTCTTTGGCGCCATTGGCATAGCGCAGGCAATGGGGATTTCCGAAGCGGTGATTGGCTTAACCATTGTTGCTGTGGGTACGTCGCTGCCTGAGATGGCCGTATCGGTGATCGCGGCCATACGCCGCCATGCTGATGTGGCGGTGGGCAACATTCTTGGCAGCAATATTTTTAACCTGCTGGGTATTTTGGGCATCTCTGCCTTCTTGCAACCACTGCCGTTGGTCGAGCGGGTCGTCATATTTGATCAGTGGGTAATGCTAGGCGCAGCCGGTGTGCTGGTACTGTTCCTGTATACCGGCATGCGCTTATCACGTTGGGAGGGTGCCGCATTACTCGCAGGTTATGGGGCTTATATAGCGTTAAGCTTTACGATTTTTTGACGTTAATGGCTCTGGTAGTTCTTGGCGGCGAGCGTGCCGCCTGACATAGAAGCGGTGGAGCAATAAGCTAACGCAAAGCGTCAGACACCTCGAAACCCGCTTCTTGATAGTAACGCTGCGCTCCTGGGTGGAGCAGCCCGGTCATATTTGCCAACATATCGGGAGTGATACTGCTCCACCACGCAGCGGCTTCCGCCATTCCATCCAGGCTTTCCCAAAACGTTTTGGTTATCGTATAGGCAGTTTCGTCATCCATCGCCGTGGTGGTGTAGGCCATCACAGGGAGCGAAGTTGTTTGGACATCGTTGTTAACACCAGGGTAAGTGCCGCCGGGTATCGTTTGGCGTGAAGCCCCGGTTTGCTCGACTTGTGCGTTGGTCAGGCTGACCAACGAGATAGGCAAACTGCCAGCCGCCTCAATCACACCGGGAGAGGGATAGGCACTCGCGGTAACAAAGCCATCAATCTGGCCGCTTTTAATCGCATCGGGGCCGCTGTTAATAGCCGCATCAGCAATTCGGACGCTATCGTCCAGGTCAAACAACGCTAAGTAGCGAGCTGCCTCTCGAGCACTAAAAGTGCCTCGTCCAATCAGTATATGCTTGCCTTCGAGCGCGGAAAAATCAATGTCGCCGTTATCGCCTGCAAGCACAAAGTGCATGGTCATAGGAGGCAACGGCAATAAACCACGAATCTCTTGGAAACGAAGATGCGGGCGCTCGGCAAAAGCCCCCTCACCGGCCATAGCCTGCTCAATTAAAACTGACGGCGAGGTGAACACGTAATTGCCTTGGCGTGCCAATACTTCCATAACGTTTTGCACAGACCCCTGGCTCTCTTCCGAAGCAAAAATAATGGCGTCATCAGTCCCTTTGCGGACGACCTCAGCAAGCTCTAAGCCCATAAGGTAGTAGGACGTACCCGCCGCAGCAGATTTATAAGTTACACGGGTTTCAGCATGCGCGGAGAAAGCGAGGCTTGCCAGCGCTAGCGTCGCTACCGAAACGCCAAGCGTGTGGCGTAGGAAGCAGAAGGGGTTGCGCATCATGTTATTCCTTAGCGTAAATCGGCCTTGTTTTATCATCGCTAGCTGTTTTGGCTATTGATCAAGCTGAGAGTATGGCACTTTTCAACATAACACGACGGCGCTCAGCCAGGCACTCTTCACGGCTCGCCCTGCTTTTTGGTCATCAGGGTCGCACTGAGAGTTTTTTGCTTGAAACTTAAAATTAGCTATTAACGATATAAAATATGGGTAACATTCAAGAATGCTATTCATCGATAGTATAATACTTGCCTATTTATTCGCTCTAGGTAACAACTAATATGGCTATCGTTACTATTACCTAAAAGATTAATTTCCTAAAAAAAGATGCTATTACCTTAAGAAAATCTACTATCGTTCGTTTTTATAAGGTATTGCGACGCAATATAAACTGATAAAATAGGGTTGCTTTTATACCACTCCTGACAACTTGACCATGAGGAAGAACGTCACATGCCTACGTTGTGCCAACCCTCTTGCCAGCCTCGATTATATCGTCGCTGGCTTTTTTTGTTAGCGGCCTTACTATTAGGCGTTAGTCCCAGTGCTTTTGCCGTGACCGGTGAATTAGATCTAACCACCTCTGCGGTTGGCTTTTTTGCTGTTGCGATTTTCGTCCTGGCCTATGCGCTCGTCATGGCGGAAGAAAAGATCCACATGCGCAAGTCTAAGCCGGTATTAGTGGCGGCCGGTATCATCTGGAGCCTCATCGGCTGGGTGTATGTCCAAAACGGCATGTCGGACGCGTCTGAGTACGCTTTCCGCGTTACGCTTTTGGAGTTCACCGAGCTGATGCTGTTCTTGCTGGTGGCCATGACCTACATCAACGCCATGGAAGAGCGCCGCGTTTTCGATGCCCTTCGTTCCTGGATGCTGCGCAAGGGCTTCAACTACCGGACGCTGTTTTGGCTGACCGGCGGCCTTGCCTTTGTACTCTCGCCGATTGCCGACAACCTTACCACAGCCCTGCTGATGTGCGCCGTGGTAACCAAAGTGGCCGAAGGAGACAGGCGTTACATTAACTTAGCCTGTATCAATATCGTCGTGGCCGCTAACGCAGGGGGCGCGTTTAGCCCTTTTGGCGACATTACCACCCTAATGGTATGGCAAGCGGGCATGGTGGAGTTTCAGGAATTCTTCATTCTATTCTTCCCCGCTCTGGTCAACTTCTTGATTCCAGCATGCATCATGAGCCTGTTTATCAAGGATGAAAAACCCTCCAGCGTTTATGAAGATGTGTGGTTGAAGCGTGGCGCCCGGCGCATTGTGTTGCTGTTCCTATTAACGATTGTTACCGCCGTGTTGTGCCACGTTGTACTCCACCTACCCCCGGTGTTAGGCATGATGACCGGCCTGGGCTACTTGCAGTTCTTTGGTTACTACCTGCGCCGCAGCCTACCCCGCTCCTTGGAGCGCAAGCGCGAGCGCTACAGCCGCCGTGGCGACAACAAGAAGCTAGAGCAGTTGGGTGGCGTGGTGCCGTTCGATGTTTTTAACCGCGTAGCGCGAGCTGAATGGGACACACTACTGTTCTTCTACGGGGTGGTGATGTGCGTTGGCGGCCTTGGTTTTATGGGCTATCTTGGTTTGCTGTCAGAAGCGCTGTATACCGGTTGGAACGCTACGGCTGCCAACATTACGCTTGGTGTGGTCTCGGCGGTTGTAGATAACATTCCGGTCATGTTTGCGGTGCTGACCATGGAGCCGGATATGTCCCATGGCCAATGGCTGCTGATTACCCTAACCGCGGGCGTCGGGGGCAGTTTGCTATCGATTGGCTCTGCGGCCGGCGTGGCGGTGATGGGTCAGGCCAGGGGTTCCTATACGTTTATGGGCCACTTGCGCTGGTCGCCGGTTATCTTACTCGGCTACATCGCCAGCATTTTGGTGCATATGTGGCTTAACGCAGAGAGCTTTGCCCTGTTTAGTTAAGCACAGCTCAGTTAAAAACAGCACTTAATTAGCAGCACACTTAACCCCCTTTTTCACCTAGCTGGAAAGGGGGTTTTGCTATAAACGCTTAATAGCTTTCAAACAGGTACTCAATGGGCGTCGGGCGACCCAATAGGTAGCCTTGATAACGATAGCAGCCATGGCCTCTTAGCCAATTAAGCTGCTCTTTTGTCTCCACCCCTTCCGCTACCACGGTTAAGCCTAAACTCACCGCCAGTAGTATCGTGGTATCGACAATCGCTGCGTCTGTCTTATCGGTCAGCAGTTCTTGAATAAACGATTGATCTATTTTCAACTCATCCAGCGGCAAGCGTTTCAGATAACTCAGCGATGAGTAGCCCGTACCAAAATCATCCAGCGCAAAGCGGATCCCCCTGGCACGCAGTTTCAACATCGTGTTGCGCACTCTAACCGGCTCGTGCATCAACAGGCTCTCGGTCACTTCGAGCACCAAGCGGCTTGGCGGCGCCTGGGTTTCGGCTAGCAGCGCCTCGACATCACGCACGAACTCTGGCTGCTGAAACTGCACGGAGCTTACATTGACGGAAATACTTAATGGCGCGTAGGCAGCTTGGTGAGACCACTTGGCTAGCTGCTCGCAGGCTGACCGCAGCACCCAGTAACCGATCGGCACAATCAGCCGATTCTCTTCCGCAAGCGGGATAAAGGTCGCGGGTGAGACCCAGCCACGTAGAGGATGGTACCAGCGCAGTAATGCTTCTACGCCGGTAGTCACGCCCTGATGGTCGACCTGCACTTGGTAGTGCAGCGCCAGTTCGTTGCGTTCGAGCGCTTTATGCAGATCGGCCTCTAAACTGGCCCTTTCCAGTACGCTGGTTTGCATATCCGTATTAAAAAAGCACAGCGTATTGCCGCCTATGCTTTTCGCCTGCTGCAACGCCATATCAGCCTGTTGCAGCACGCTATCCATACTGTGCTCGCCGCCTCCCGTAAACAGTGCAATACCAATACTGGCACTGATCGGTAGCGAATGGTTGTTTCTTAATTGCGCAATGGTTTCCAACAGCTGTCGCGCCACACGCTCGGCTTTTAGTACAGCGTTGGTCTGTTGCTCGCCCAGGTTATTGATCAGCACAACAAACTCATCGCTACTAAAGCGAGCTAGCGTTTCCTCTGCGTCAAGCCGCTGGCGTAACTGTTCAGCAACGCTAATCAATAGCTGGTCACCACTCTCATGGCCCTGGATATCATTCACTAAGCGGAAATTATCCAGATCAATCACCATCACCGCGCTATAGGTCTCAGCCCACCCATCATGCTCAATAGCGGCCGTTAAGGAATCCATCAGCAGCCGCCGGTTGGGCAGACCTGTTAGCGAGTCATAGAAGGCCAGGTAGTGAGTGCGCGACTGCATTTCGAGGTAGTCAGTCAGTTCGGTCGAAATACCGCACAGGGAAGGGGGAGCGCCAGGCGACATGGAAAGCGGCATTTTAATCGATAAGAATGTCCTTACCCGGCTTTCGCCCTTCAAGACATTGCTCTCTTCTACCGTCACTTTTTTTCCTGAATCCAAGACATTGCGATCAACCTGATTGATCTCAGCGGCGCTCCCAGGATCAAAAAACGCCTCATCACGCTTACCGATAATTTTTTCGGCAGGCAGGCCAAATAGATCGCTAATGCGACGATTAACGTATTGGTATTCTAAGGTCGGGGATTTGATATAAATAAACGCATCGACGCTATCCAGGATCGTTGCCAGCATCTCTTTATTGGACTGGAGTAACGCCCGGTTATGCTGCATACGCCGCTTGAGCAATAGATTGCCCAGCAGCGCCAAAAGAAGGAAAACGAGCAGCAAGGCGATCCCCCAACGCCCCAGGTAGCCATCAATACTGCGTAGCAGCTCCGCCGGAAGAGCTGCAAACGAGGCAAAATAGTTCATGGTGGCTGTTTACTGGCCCGGCATGGTAAGTGGCCCCGCCCGCTCGACCACTCGCTGCCAGGCGGCATCTTGCTCAATGCGTGAGACAAAAGCGGCAATGGCAGGATAGCTCTCCAGCGACCGTACGGCGGCCACCGCCTGTAGTGGAAAGCTCATTTGCATATCCGCGCCGCTGGGCCACTGCCCGCCAAAATTACCCTCTGCCAACAAGTGTTGGTTAATAAAGTTAAGGTGTCTTTTAAGCTGCGGCGCCAGAAAGCGTTTGCTGACGGTATCGCTAATCCCTTTCGCCACTGGCTTAATCAGCCAGGGAGACTGTTTAGGAATTTGGCTGAACACAAGCTGCATCACCAGCAACGGCATTAATGAGCCTTCGGCATAGTGCAACCAATAGCGGTAATCTACCCAAGCACGTACATCATCCGGCGCAGGCTGACAGCGGCCCTGTCCATAGCGCTGCAGCAGATAATCAATGATTGCGCCTGACTCAGCCACGGTGATGTCGCCATCGGTAATCACCGGAGACTTACCTAGCGGATGGATTTTTTTCAGCGCATCAGGCGCTTGCTGTGTTTTACCATCGCGCTGGTAAACCACCAACTCGTAGTCCAGTTCAAGGGCTTCAAGTAGCCACAGGATGCGGTGCGAACGAGACTTTTCCAGATGGTGAACGTGGATCATAAACACTCCATGGGGGCTGAGTTGCGCGCCAGCGTTGCACTGGCGACACTTATCCTTTGTTTACAGGCACATTTAGCTTAGTACCATAAAGCCCATCATCATAGGAGCAATAGAATCAACGCAGCGCCGAACCCCATGGAAGTATCAACAAAAGCAGCGCTGATTAATTAGGTACGCTATGACCGGTGCGCGTGGCGCCAACGCGCCAATAAATCCAGCGGTGACCATTTACCTTGCAGCCAGGGCGCTAATAAACGCATAGAGAGCGGAATAAACACAAACACCATCACTGGCGTCAACATTAGCGTGCTCACCACCACCCGCGGCAGCAGCGCCCAATCGGCCAGTACGCCACCAAATACAAGTTGAAAGATTAGCGAGATAGGAAAGAAAGCCAGCCACACGGCCACGGCCTGTTTCCAGCGCGGCGGTGCGCTGCTGCCGGTTTGAAACCACGCATCCAGCCCGGTGGCACGGTGCTCATGGGGCGCTTCATACAAGCCCTTACCGCGCGCCAACCACGCATGCCGTGAGGCTGAATGTTCCCAGGCGGCTAGGGTTTCGCTACTGCTAAAGCGGAATATGATCTGATACTCGTCGTCATCGGCAGGGGGAGCCAATACGCCGGAGCCGAGGTAGCCAGCAAAATCGGCCGCCAGCTCGCGCCCTTCGTTAAGCCAACGATTAAAGTCGGCGTAGCGGCCGTGCTCAACGCGACGAGCCACCATCAATGTGACAGGTGAGGCAGACATGGTATATCTCCTAATGTGACCACAGCCAGGGCCGGGTAGGCAGGCTGTTTGCTTTCAAGGGGGTAACCCAGAAAGTCAGAATTGCCACATTATACAAGCAATGATGATGCCATGTTGTGAATGTTACGCTATGACAGTCTGCGCAGCGTAGCTTCACGCCCAGGTACAGGGTTGGGACGCTCTCCGCGTTGAAACGCGCATACATGAATATAGATATCCACAGCACAGCGGATGGCATCGGCCTCTTGGGGGTCAGGGTCAACTACCGGGCCGGTATATTCGCCCTCGCTACGTAGCACGACATCTAGTTCCGTTCGGTAACGGCCTAGCAGGTGCTCCAGGTTGATGTGTATACGATGAACTTCCAGACTAAACGCTTGGCGCTGCTCGGTGCGTTTAAGGATATCCAAAGGGTTTGAAGCAGCTTCAATCAAGCTTTCTAACGTAGCGAAAACTAACTTTTCAGCGCTGTTTAAATTGGGAATAATGGAATAAATGAGGTCATTTAAGGTGATCGGTGTTCCATGGCGGTGCATAGGCAATTCAACGTCCGGTTAAGGGATCTATGCTAATGAATCGACCCTGCTCAGAAAAACTTAATCGATAAATACCGCGTACGCCATCACGCCCCACCACTCGGCGAATCGCCTCGGCGGGAAATATTACCCAACGACCATCAACACTGCGGGTACGTACATTGGCAATACGCCCTTCGTAATGGGCTAGGCACTCGTCGTAGTTAAGATTAATGAACACATCAATGGTTTGCATAGGGTCGGCATCGTGCAAACTTGCACTCTCGGCATTGCTCGCTAATACTTCATGGTATCCCAACTCGTACTTAGTCGGTAATTAACTATGGCCGTTTCTTCCATTAGCACTGTGTCCCTCGCTGCCTGGGCGTACCCTTCAGCGAATACAATCTCCCCGCGGGTTGAGCAAGCCGCTAAAAGCCGTGCACTTGAAGAAGATACGGCGTCTACCGACGACCCAAAAACGACTAGCGCTAGTGAAGAGAGCAGCGAAGAGATTAGCAGTGCTGAGGCTGGCCCCAAACGGGCGGACGGCACGCCTATGGCGCCGGAAGAGATTCAGTACTTAGATCAACTTAAACAGACCGACCGCGAAGTACGCCAACACGAGATGGCGCACCAAATAGCGGGCGGCGCCTATACGGGCGGCGCCAGCTACGAGTACGAAGTTGGCCCCGATGGCAAGCGCTATGCAGTCGCGGGGGAGGTACCCATCGATTATGGCCCGGTGCCCAACGACCCCCAAGCCACTATCGAAAAAATGCAGACGGTGATCGCTGCGGCAATGGCACCTGCAGATCCGTCCCCGACAGATTACCAAATTGCCGCCCAAGCACGGCAGTACCTGCTGGAAGCTAAGCTCGAAGCGTCCATGCAGCGCAGTGAAATGGAGCAAGCTCGCAGCAACGGCGCCGCGGCAACCTCACCCACTGCTACATCCACTAACACGCCCCCCTCAGATGCATCAGCCGCTGATGAGCTAGCCGCTTAGTTGGTCGACACTGCGAGGGAATTCCACTCCCCGCGACTAGGCCAATTCGCCAGCCAGGCAGGCAGTGCTTCGGCAGGCATCGGGCGGGCAATACCATAGCCTTGAGCTAACTCGCACCCCAGCGACATCAAGGCTTTGGCATGCTCTAAGGTTTCTACACCTTCTGCCAACATAGGCCGTTTAAAGCGATTAGCCATATAAATAACGCTCTCCACGATCGCCATATCGTCTTGATCGCTGAGCATGTCGCGGACAAAGCTCTGGTCTATTTTGATCAGGCTGACCGGCAGCTGCCGTAGGTGGGTTAACGACGAAAACCCGGTACCAAAGTCATCGATAGCAAAACTCACGCCCAGTGACTGACAGCGCGACATATTTTGCAGTGCGGCCTGGATGTCGTGCATTGCAGCACTCTCCAGCACTTCGAGTTTGAGCATTGCGGGCGGCACATCGGGGTGGCGTGCCAGCAGTTCGCCTAAACGTTGACTAAAGTTATCCACTAGCAAATGCGTAGGGCTTATATTCACATTGATCGGCAGCGCAATGCCTTGAGCATGCCATTTAGTTAACTGGCGCAACGCCTGCTCAATGACCCACTCGCCAAGATCCACTTCTAACGGCGTATTATCGATAATGGGTAGAAACTGCGCGGGCGCAAGCAATCCCTCTTCAGGGTGTTGCCAACGAATCAGCGCCTCCAGGCCCACCACGTTGCCACTACGCATATCAACCTGGGGCTGATAATACAGGCGCAGCTCCTGGTTATTGAGTGCATCTATAAAACGCTGGCGCTGCTCATGGCGCACCTGCAGTAAGCGGTCATGGTTCGGGTCAAAAAAGTGAAAGGTATCGCGGCCACGCTGTTTGGCACGGTACATCGCCTGATTGGCATGACGTAACAGTAGATCGCCCTGAACGTTGTCATTTGGGTAGAGCGTCACCCCCAAACTTGCCGTCAGGTGAATACTCTGCCCGTCAATCATCAGTGGTTGGCGAATGGAGGCTAACAACTTCTCAAAAAAATCGTCATCGACGCCATGGTGGAGTAACAGTACAAACTCGTCGCCCCCCACTCGCGCCAACACATCATCCCCAAACAGCAGATGGCTTATACGCTGCGAAAAAGAAGACAGCAGCGCATCGCCCACGGTGGAACCCAAACGGTCATTAATATTTTTGAAGAAATCGATATCCAGCGAGCACACCGCCAGGGGTAGCTGCTGCGCTTCTACATGCTGCATGGACTCTTGAATCAATTGGGTCAGCAATTGCAGGTTAGGTAGCCCGGTAAGGGCATCAAAATAGACTTCTCGATTAAGGTGTCGGGCATGTGCTGGAATAGCTGAAAGGTCAGCCAACACAATCACATGGTGATCGATCTCACCGTGCTCATCGCGCACACGATTAATCGACATCATCCCCGGATAAAACTGGCCATCGTGGCTACGGTAGCTCACCTGGCTTTTGCTACGGTCACGCAATTGCAGCTCTTCACGCATCAATCGCGTGGTGCGGCTATCATCCAGCGGTAAAATGCTGAATGCTCCCGGCGTTTTGCCCTGTACATCACCCTGGGTAAACCCCGTTAACTCACAAAAAGCGGGGTTCACCTCCACCACCCGATTTTCCGCATCGGTAATAATGATCGCTTCATTGGCGTAGCAAAATACCGATTCAGCGGGAGACGCTGTCTGGTCGACGGATGCTGTTGGCATCGCGTTCACACGGGGCAGTGAAGGTGTTGGCTGGGAGTGCTGTTGAGACAAAGACTGTTCCTTCGATAAATTCAAGGATTCAAACATACGTCTTTGCTCTCCTCGTCGTTTTATTGAGCCATCGCCATATAAATTCGTTGTTATCTAGAGCCGTTATTAGGTAAATAGCGTCGTTATTATGAAGGCAGTAGTGTTGCCAGGCATAATAACACCCTATGAAGGCGAAGGTACTTTACCCTGCGGAGTACTTTACCCTGAGGAGTACCTTATCGGCTGACGAGACAATAAGTTAAGGCGCTGGACTGGCCGCACCCAAAAAGCGCGCCTGCCAGTAATCGATATCTAACGGCACGCTGACTACTGCACGGCCATTGCCAGGTGCATGAATCATTTGGCCGTTGCCACGATAAATCCCGACATGAGTAGCTTTGCGGCGCTCGCCAAAGAAAAGCAGATCGCCGGGGCGAGGGGCTTCCACCTGGGGCAAGGCACGAAACTGCTCCTCAGCGGTACGCGGCACGCGAATACCCGCCGCTCGGTAGGTCATTTCCACTAGGCCAGAGCAGTCCAGACCATCGGGCGTATTGCCCCCAAAGCGATACGGTGTGCCAATGGCCTGCTGGGCATGGGAGAGAATCAGCGCACGCTCCATAGAGAGGCCTGCGCGGCTAGGCGGTGCCTCAATGGGGGTAAGATCACGGCTGGCGCAACCCGCTAACGCCAGCAGCAACAGACCGGTTAGCAGCCACCTTCCAGAAGGTGCCGACCCGCAAGATAGAGACCACAGACGAACCAACAGCATGGGCAGCCGCTCCAATAAACCAACGTGCTTTCATGATGGCCCAAAGCCTGCCTAGCCGCCAATGGTTAGCGGCCGATCCACTCGACAAAGCTGGTTTCACCCAGCGCATGACGCTCATGGCGCACCCGGCTCATTGCCGCGTAGGGTAAATCCATTGCCAATACTCGCGAAAGCGGCTGCTCAATCACCTGGCGCAGCAGGCCATTGCAGACAAACAGGTGCGCCACCACCAGCACATGCTTGCCAGGTGGATGACGTAACAGCTGCTGCCAGGCCTCGGCCAGTCGTGCGTCAAAGGCGTGCAGGGTTTCGCCGCCGGGCGGAGACACCGCAGCGGGGTCGTGCCAAAACGCACTCATTCGCCCAGTGCCCTCTTCGGCAAACACCTGGGCATGGGTTTTGCCCTCCCAACGCCCCAGATGCAGCTCGGCAAAATCCTCTTCCACCTGAACCGGCAGATCAAACTCTTCACCCAGCCATAGGGCGAATTCGCGGCAGCGCGTTAATGGCGAAGTGACAATCGCATCGTAGGGTAAATGCCCCTCTACGGTTTGGCGCATCACTGCATCGGTGACCTGCTGCCAGCCGGTTTCACTGAGCGGGTGGTCGGTAGAGCCGCGCAGCATACGCCCGCCCACCGGCTCACCGTGGCGCAATAAATCTATCGTTGTTTGTTCGGCTTCAGGAAAGCGCATAGGGGTAACCTCGCCGATCTAGGCAGTTTGCAGATTAGGAAGCCGATGATTAGATAATCGCGTGGCGCACCCGCGCGGAGATCCACTCCGACACCAGCACAGTGGCAAAAATCATGATAAAAATAACGCTGACCTGATCCCAGGCGAGGCTGTTGATCGAGGCATTCAACTGCAGACCGATACCACCGGCACCGACCAAACCCAGCACCGTTGACTCGCGGATATTAATGTCCCAACGGTAGACGCTAATGCCGGCAAAGGCGGGCATGACTTGCGGTAATACGCCGTAGTTCATCACCTGCATGCGGCTTGCGCCGGTCGCGCTAATCGCCTCTACCGGTGTGGGGTGAATCTCTTCAATCGCTTCGTACAGCAGCTTGCCCACAAAGCCGATGGAGCGCAGGGCGATAGCGATAATCCCCGCCAGTACGCCGGGGCCAAGAATGGTCACCAGCAGCATTGCCCAAATCAGCGAGTTAATCGAGCGCGACGAGACAATCACCATCAGCGCCACGCTTCGAACCAGTGGGTGCGGCGTGGTATTACGAGCAGCCAAAAACGCTACCGGAAATGCCATCATGACGCCGATGACAGTGCCCAGCGTTGCAATGTTAAGCGTGTCCCACATGGGCTTCCACAGCACATTGGCATACTCCCAACGCGGCGGCATCATGCGACTAATTAAGTCACTGCCCTGGCGGCCAGCATCCTCGACGAACACCCACATGGTATTGTCGGAGATTAACTTCCAGCACAGTAGAAATAGGCTGACACCCGCTAGCCACGCCAGGTACTGCAACCACTGCGCGCGCGTGGTGCGCCGTCGCCAAACCGGCAGACCCTGTGATGTAAATGAAACAGGCATTTAATGTCTCCAAAAATTACTGGGTCCAGCGACGGACATGGCTTGAGCTGTACTCGCACAGCAGCACGATGGCGATGATGATCAGCAGAATCGCCGCAGAGGTATCGTACTCATAGCGGCTTAGCGAAGTGTTCAGCGTAGCGCCGATACCGCCCGCCCCGACAATGCCAATCACCGCCGACTCGCGGAAATTAATATCCAGCCGATAAACCGAAAGACCGATCAAGCGCGGCATGACCTGTGGCTGAACCGCTTGGTTAATGATTTGCAGCCAGCCTGCGCCGGTTGCGCGTACAGCCTCAACCTGACGCCAATCCAAGTCTTCGATATCTTCCGCCAGTAGCTTGGCCATAAAGCCAATCGTCGCAAAGGCCAGCGTGATCATGCCCGCCAGCGGCCCAAAGCCGAACATCACCACAAATAGAATCGCGATGATGATCTCTTGAAACGTGCGTGAAACGGCAATAATGGCGCGGCAGATAAAGTAGATCGGCAAGGGTGAAATATTACGCGCTGCGCCCAGGCCAACCGGTATCGCGAGCAGCACACCCACAACCGTAGAGGTGAGCGTCATGGTTAAACTTTCCATCAACCCCGCGACAATATCGTCGTAACGGCTGATAAAATCGGGCTGCATAAAGGCGCCCAAAAAATTCACCGCCCGCGCTGACCCTTCGGCAACCCGCGCCCAGTTAACCTCTACCGAGGCAAGCGCTAAAAAGAGATACACCACCGCGCCGATAGCGAGCCCCCAGCGCAGGCGTGGATTTTCGATCACCGCTAGACGCCGCCACTGGCCACGCCGCGCTGCCTGCTGCCGCCGTTCGGCCAATGTATTCGCTGTGTTCATCGTGCGCCTCCCGTCGCTAAAGCGGGCATTACCTCATGCGACGTCGAACGCACTACGGCGGGTTGCTCTTCTTCGTCTTCTTCCATCGGTTCGGGCGTGGTATCCCAATCTTCTTCACCATAAATCGTGGTGAGTATCTCGCTCGTCAGTTCGCTCGGCTGACCGTCAAAGACGATTTCACCCGCCCGCAGGCCGACGATACGATCCGCAAACTGCTTCGCCAACGCTACGTCGTGAATATTGATGATCGCCGCCAGGTCTCTCTCTGCGCACAGCTCGCGAATCAGGCGCATAATCTGGCGCGAGGTTTTTGGATCCAGACTGGCTGTCGGTTCATCTACTAACAGTAACTTAGGGCTTTGCAACAGCGCGCGAGCAATCCCCACCCGCTGTCGCTGCCCGCCTGATAGCGCATCGGCACGCTTATCAAGCGCATGGGGGAGGCCCACTCTTTCCAGTAACCGGAAAGCTTCAACCACGGCTTCCTGCGGGTAGCGACGTAAAAAGCTGCGCCAAAAACCGACATAGCCGAGCTGCCCTGACAGCACGTTTTCCATCACGGTGAGCCGATCGACCAGCGCGTACTCCTGAAAAATCATGCCCATCGAGCGGCGCGCATGACGCAGCTTCTGGCCTGAAAGCTTGGTGAGCTCAATGTCTTCCAGGCGAATGCTGCCCTGGGTAGGTTCAACCAACCGGTTCACACAGCGAATCAGCGTGCTTTTACCCGCGCCCGATGGCCCAATCAGCGCCATGACTTGGCCTTTGGGCAGCGTGAGTTCAATATCCGTCAGCGCTCGATCCCCGGTGGGGTAGCGCTTGCCTACGCCACTTAGTGTCAACATCGTTCCACCTCATATGTATAGCGAAACGGCCAGAAGGTGAGCCCTCCTGGCCGAATAAAACGCGTTGGCTAATCGATTAATCGCAGTCGTACGTCACGCCAGTGGCATCCGCGATGGTACGAATGACCGACCAATTTTCCTCGTAGGAGATCGGAATGAACTGTGACTCACCGGAGTTAGCAAATTCCGCTTCGAGAGGAGTACCTTCCCAGTCATAGCTGAAGAACGCGTCCCGGATGCTCTCGGCAAGCTCAGGCTTCAGGTTGTGGGCCAAACCGTAAGCCGTGGTGGGGAAGGTTTCTGAGGTATAGATAATCTCGTAGTCACCTTCATTAACGACACCACGAGCAATCATCCGAGTGCCAACAGAGTTGGCAATAGCTGCGGCTTCGTAATCTTTGTTCACTACACCGAGAATGGAATTATCGTGAGAGCCTGAGAACGCGGTGCTGTAATCTTTATCGGCTTCCAATCCATACTCAGAAAGCAACAGTGCAGAGGGCGCGCGGAAACCAGAATTTGAGGTTTCAGCGGTAAAGGCCATCTGACGCCCTGCGAGATCTTCAACCGACGCGATACCGCTACCGGGATAAGTGATGATCTCCATTTCGTAACCAAAGCTACCGTCGTCAGAAGCCATCATGGCAAACGGGCGGAAGCCACCGCAGTTAACGGCCACGGGCGTGCTACCGGTATTAAACCCGGCGACATGCAAACGACCCGCGCGTAGCGCTTCCAACTGTGCAGCGTTGGACTGAACCGGGAAGAACTGCACCTCTTTGCCAGTGGCTTCGCTAAGATGTTCTAAAAAGTCAGACCAGACACCAGCGTAAACCGCAGGATCTTCAACCGGGGTATAGGCAAACACCAAGGTATCGGGGTCGGCCCACTGCGACTCATCGCTAGGCGCATCGGCGACCATATCGCCATCGTTATCCACATAGCGTGATGAGAGATCTGCAGAAGCGTTCACCGCAGCTAAGGCGAAAGCACTGGCAACGGCGGCGCTAATTAATGTGCGGGGAAGCACATGGGAAAAAAAGGATGTCTGCATGGGTCACCTGTCGCGTTGTTAGAAGATGCCGATATCCTGACGATTTAAAATGACAAATAGGGGGCACTCTTATGACCAGTTGGTGACGTCTTTATGAACACCCGGTGACAGAGCCCATCAGTTTGCCCTCGGGATCCGAGCAGTGATCACGACGCTCCACGAACAAACTGTTGCCAGGGATCTTCTTAGCTTGGCGCTTCAACTCAGACAGCTCGCTGGCGATATCCAGCGATTGACAGCGGGTCGTATCGGGAATGGGCTTCACCGCTATCGAGACGCTAACAAAGGGGAAGAACGTTAGTTTATTCTGGCGGTTTTCGATTTGAATCCCGCCCTGAAGGCGGTCGGCCTCTTCATAGAAGCCCGGCGCCATCACCTCGAATGAGTGCAGAATTTGCTGGCAGACACTCTCCCAATGGCCGAGCGGTAACAGCATCATAAAATCGTCACCGCCAATATGGCCGATAAAGCCTCCGGCACTGTCTACCTGCGCTTGCAGTAATCGTGATAGCGAAATGATGATGTGATCGCCTCGTGCGTAGCCGTAGGCATCGTTAAAGGCTTTAAAGTTATCCAGATCAACGTAGGCCGCCGCAAACCCCTGCCCAGCGGACAAATAGGTCGCCAGGGTTTCATTGATCAGAATATTGCCCGGCAGGCCGGTCAGCGGATTGGCATGGCGCGCTTGGCGTACCTGGATGGCGGTAATTTCGCGCAAAAGGTCAACGATATTGCCCATCCCCAGGTAGTCACCAATGGCATTAACAATGACGAAATCTTCCTGCTCAATATCCCGGCTATCGGTCAGTTGCTGGCTTAAAATCTCCAGTGGCGTATCCGCTTCCGCCACCAGCATACGTGCGTCAGCAACGTCCAGAACGCGGCGCTTGGCATACAGCGAGTGACTATAGGGATTGGTAAACAGGGTTAAAAACGCATTACGACGCACCACCGCCACGGGCTTACCATTTTCTAGCACGGCCACGCAGCGCAAGCTGGGCTGTTGGCGAAACCGTTCGGAGATAGACGGCACCGCGCAATCCGTCGTTATAGCGTCAATCGCCCGTAAAATAGACCGCGCGGTGCGCCCTGCGGGGCTTTTTAGATGCGTGGTGGCGGGCAGCAGCATATTGAGTTCTAACGGCGGCTGCTGGCTGGGCCGGGCGAAGTAGAAGCCTTGCAGCAGCGCCAGCCCGCGATCGAGCTCCCACAGGCAAAGATGCTCAGCGGCGGTCTCCACGCCTTCGGCAATCACCTGGCAGTCCAGACTACGGGCTACATCAAGAATCGAGCGCAGAAATTCTCGCTTGGCCGGCTCCTGGTCGATCCCGGAGATAAAGTGGCGGTCGAGCTTAACGAAATCAGGGCGTAGCTCAGACCAGTGGCGCAGGCTTGAGTGCCCGGCGCCAAGATCATCCAGCGCCACCTGGAAGCCCATGGTGCGGTAGTGATCCACCGCTTGGCGCATTAGCTCGTAGTCATGGATTGGCACGTGTTCGGTGAGCTCAATCACCACCCGCTCTGGAGGCAAACCGCTGTCACGAATAAACCCCAGCGTTAAGCCTTCGCGGAAATCGCGCTCGACGATGGTCAGTGGCATCACGTTAAGAAACAGCAGACCGGGCAGATCGAGCTCTGCGAAACGCTGTATTGCCAGGCGCCGACAAAGCAAATCTAACTCGACTAACTTGCCTGCCTGAGTAGCTACCTCAAACAGCCGTAACGGCGAGTGCAGCGGCGACGTTTTAGGCCCTCGGATCAGCGCTTCATAACCATAAATCGCCCGTTGGCTGGCATCCACAATGGGTTGAAAGAGCACGTGCAGTTCTTCTGCCGCAATAATTTGGTTAAGCCACTGCGCTTCTTGTGCGGTCATTTGCCTGCTGCCCTCTTCTGCCACCCTGACAACCAGCGGTGGTGCTGATGATGAGTCACCTTCCCTGGAGATTGTTGATAAGCTGCAAGCGTGCGTCATTTTTATGACGCTATCATGACAATCATGAAGAGCATCAAGTAGTTGGCGCTAAACGGAGGTCAAGAGAGAGGTTTTTCGGGGGCTGGAAACACCACTTCGCTGCCGTCGGCGTCAAGCTGACGGATATCGATAGGCCGGCCTTTCTCGTCAAGGGTTACCAGGCCAATACCGCTGGCATTCCAAAGCCGCTCACCGGCGCTGGCACGGTCAGGGTCGCGGGGGTGAACGCTTAGCTTACGGCGCTTGGTAAATATATTGAGAGGCGACCAAGGGGCGTAGAGCCAGCGGTTGAGGCGGTCAAAGGTATTGAGCAGGTTTTTGGGGAAGGTATTTTTGATCCCGCTCGAGGTAATTTGCCACAGGTGGGGCGCGCGGCGCTGATGGCGAACCACAATGTCGTAGACAAACGAGTAGTGCACATCCCCAGACAAAATCACATAGTTGCCGGGGGTTTTGGAGTGCCGCCAAATCTGCAACAGCGTATTGGCCGCGCCCCTATGGGCCATCCAGTTTTCGGCGTCTACCACCAGCGGCTTACCGGCGAGGGTAAACAGCTTTTGAATTCCCTCTATCAGCTTGACACCGAACATCGGCGCGGGAGAGACAATCACCGCGCTTTTGGCGCCCATTAGTGCCTGCTGCATCTCCATTAGCGCCTCCCAGTCCATCAAGCCTGAAGGCCGATGCGGGCTGCGTTCGCTGCGCCAGCGGCGGGTGCGGGTATCGAGCACAATCAGCGCGGGGGTGCCCTGCACCTGAAACTCCCAACCCTGAAAACGCAGCAGCCGTTCAATTAGCCCATCCTGCTCAGCGCAGACTAGCGGTTGGTCGCCATCGCCCATCAGCGTCGAGGCGTGGTGGACTAACGGATTCATTTTATCCGGGTCATTACCCCAGGCTTGGCAGAGCAGATAGGCCACCAGAGCGTTACCGATAATGCGTTTAGAGAACGGATGGCCGTAGGCGGCACGCTCCCAATCGGCAGTTAGGTTCCAGTCGTCGGTAACATCGTGGTCGTCAAAAATCATCAGGCTGGGCAGGTGCGCCATTAGCCGCGCGCACTGGGGCAAACCGTCAACAAAGGTATCGATCACCGCCTGTTCCTGACGATACAGCGCGGCGTCTTTTTCATCCAAGACAGGCGCTTCAAGGGCAATCACTTGCCAGGGCGTCGGCGACCACACCAGGCAGTACATGGCAAGCATTTCAGCCAGTGTCATCAAATGGTTATGGGCATTCGCGGAGGTAAACACCGGCTTTTTGACACCGCCGAAAAAGCGTTCGCGCAACGCCGCGTTGCTGGTCACATCAGGCAGCAGCTGTGCACGCCGGTAATAGCTATCAGGCGACTGATAAAGCGCCTGACTATCATCGACTGTAGCGCCTTCCAGCCACTCATCTACCAGCCCTAGCCGTTCAATCAGCGCATGCACGGCGCGCAGCATTGGCCCGGCCACGTCATCGGCGTAGACCTGGTCACCGGTCATCAACAGCCAGGCGGGCCATTCGGTGGGCGCAGACTGCTGCTCGGCAAGCCAGCTATCGGCGCGCACCAGCCCATCGGCACTATCGTGATGAGGCTTGCGACAGGAGCCGTGCATCAGACGGTGATGGCGCGAGGCAATCACAAAAGCGGGATAGGCGGCACCGTCATAACACAACCACGGCGCCCATTCGGGCAGAGAGCGCCAATCACCCTGCGGGGATTCCACCTGCAGGTCGTATTCGATGCGCTCGTCGCAGGGCAGCGGCGATTCAAGCCCACAATTGTCAAGCTCGCAATCGATCAGGTAAATAAATGCGCGTTCACCGATAGCGATGCATTGCTGGTGGTGCGCTAAACCAATCGACTGGCTATCGGAGCGCCCTGGGCGCAGTACCAAGGCCATGTTCAGCGGCCGGGTGGCGACCAGCCAAAGCACTAGACGGGTAGCGCTGATGCGTCTTAACAGGGGGCCGGCGACTATATCGGGCAGCGTATCTGTGCCATTCATTCGATGCGGTCTCCATTATTAATATGAGACGATTGCGCGAGACGATTATGCGCGACGAGTACGCGCAACGACGGGCAGCTCGATCACCACTTGCAGCCCGCCAGTGCTGGCACGGCTCAGCTGCATATGGCCGCTGTAGAGAGCAACAAGGTCAGTCACAATGGCCAGCCCCAGGCCGCTGCCCGAGCGCTGTTCGTCCAACCGTTTACCGCGCTGTACCGCCTGCTGGCACTCCGCTTCAGACATGCCGGGGCCATCGTCGCTAACGGTTAAGGTTAACCGCTGCTCGTCAATCGCTACTTGTAGCTGCACATCGCTGTGTGCCCAGCGCAGCGCGTTATCCATCAAGTTGCCCACCAGCTCCTGGATATCCTGATCATCCATATGCACCTTAACGTCAGGTGACCAGGTTTGGCACAGCGCAATGCCACGGCGCTGGGCAAGTCTGGCTAGCCCATTGAGCAACGGCGTCAGGGTGGCATGTAAATCAATCGGCGCAAAGCGTACGCCCTCGCCTGCTGCTGATGCCCGCGCCAGGTGGTGGCGTACCGCGCTATCCACGCGTGCCAACTCAACCTCCCAGGCAGCGCGGTTCGCTTCCGGCAACTGGCGTAGCTGTAGGCGCATCACACTTAACGGGGTTTTCAGCGCATGGGCAAGGTTGCCAGCGGTATGGCGGCCACGTTCGATCAAGCGCTGATCGCGGGCCAGCACCGCGTTCATTGAGGCAGCCAACGTCGCCAGCTCGTCGGGCAAGCGGGTATCCAGCTGTTCGGCGTGCCCCTGTTCTACATCGTGCAGATTGGCATGCATACGCCGAAGCGGCGCTAGCCCCCAGCGTACTTGCAGCGCCAATACACCGAGCAACAGCACGCCCAAACCCACTAAACCGCCCCACAAAAGACGTTGAAATTCACCAATATCGCGGGCTAACACATTGTCCCGAGCCGCCACGCTAATATGCAGCGGCGCCTCTAACGGCGCCAGATAGATATCCCGCTCCACCACGCGCAGCGACTGGCCACGGGGGCCAGGTATCGAGCGGGCGCTAAGGGTGTCATTGTCGATGACCGGTAGGCGCTGATCCCACAGCGAACGCGAAGCCAGGGTGTTTGCCGCGCCATCGGTGATTTGCCAGTACCAGCCGGAATAGACACTGTCAAAACGCGGGTCGCCAAGCGCCCGGTCATGGACTAGCTGCTGTTCAATATTGTCGTAGGTGACGCCCGCAATGATGACGTTTAGGGTGGCGCTCAGGCGCTCGTCAAAGGCTTGAGTTGCGGCGGCGCGGTAATGATGAGATAGCAGCGTGCCCGCGATGGGCAGCGCCAGCCCAACCATCACCAGCACCGCCAGCAGTAGCCGCACGCTGATGGAGCGCTTTGCCCAGCGATCTTTCCATGCGGTGGTGGCTTGACTCATTCGCTAGCGGGCTCTTCTGCTAATAGCCGATAGCCCTGGCCACGCAGGGTGGCAATGCGCCAACTGCCCAATTTGCGGCGCAGGCGGCTGACTTGAACATCGATCACGTTGGAGTCCGGCTCGTGGTCGCGGTCATAAACGTGCTCTGAAAGCTCGGTACGGCTGATGACCCGCGGCGCGGCGTGCATCAAATAACCCAGCAGACGGGTCTCCTGGGCGGTCAACCCTACCGGACGCCCTGCGAGTGAAACGTGCTGGGTGTGGGTATCCAAGCTCAGCTCACCCACCTTCAGCACCGGGTGGGCATGGCCGTGGCTGCGGCGCACCAGGGCACGCAGGCGAAAGAGTACTTCCGCCGATTCGAACGGCTTAGTGACGTAGTCATCGGCGCCGGCGGTAAATCCTGCGGCTTTATCAGCCCAGCGCTCCCGGGCGGTCAGGATCAGCACTGGCAGGTCGATACCATCTTCCCGCCATGCGGAAAGCCAGCGGGTACCATCGCCATCGGGTAGCCCGACATCCAGAATCAGCGTGTCGTAGGCCTCCGTGCGCACTAGGAAATCGGCGTCCTGGCCTGTCGCTGCATGCTCGACTAGCCAATCTCCGTCACGCAGCGCCTGACTTAGCTCACGCGCCAGCGCCTGGTCATCCTCTACCAACAAACACTTCATTGGCTAACTACCCTTCTTTTTATATGGCAAATGATGGCAACGAGCTAGCGGCGCATATCGTTGATACGTACGCCCTCTATCGACATCAGTTGACCGTTATGGCCATCAAATTCAAACTCGACGACTTGCCCTTGCGGGCCAAGCAGCTTGATTTCGTACTCGACATATCCCCCTTCACGCTCAACCTCAACCTCAAGCACTTCACCTATATAGTGGGCTTCCAGCCAATCCAAAATAGAGTCAAGAGGCACCACTTCACCCCGGCGCACTTCGCCGTGCAACGATTCCCAATGCTGGTCACCCACAGCACTGCCCACCAGCAATAGCACTAGGGCTAAACCAGTGACGTTGCGACGAGTGCCTCGTTGGAAGCTGCGCAGCGGTTTAATAAGATGGCAGAAGAGTTTACGCATGGCGCCAGCATGCCAAAAGCAACATGAACGCTAGATGAACAGTTTTGTCAGCTTAAGGAAAGTATTGCAGTGGTATAAATTCCCTGTCGCATTCGCTGAATGCCGTTTATGCACTGTTGTATAAACATAGTTGTATAAACATTGACGTATAGACACTCACGTTTAAATACGTAAAGAAGGAATTTGCTATGAATACCATGAAAAAAATGCTGCTGATCCCGACCTCTGCTCTACTGCTTGCCGCGGCTGCCGGTAGTGCCCAGGCCGATTCGCTGCCGATGGATCGCATCGATGACGTATTGACCCACGCCAATGATTACGGTTTCAGCCACTACGAAGAAGTTAGCATTAAAAGCCGTGGCCGTGTGGAAGTAGAAGGCTGGCTGGATGATGAATGGTACGCCGATGTGGAAATCTCCCTCGACAACGGTGACACGCTAAAAGAGAAACGTGAGCGTCTGATTAGCGGTGCCTGGGGCATGAGCGAAGACGATATTCGCCAAGCGTTAGACGTTGCCAGCCAAGAAGGCATGGTCGAGTTTGAAGACCTCGACATCGATAGAAGCGGCATCATCGATATCGAAGGCCGCGATGAAAATGGCCGCGAACTAGAAATCAGCGTTCGTCAGGGCTCTTCCGACGTTACCCAAATTGATCGCGACTAATAACGTTAGCTAAAACTGTTAGCTAATCGCTTTGCGGGCTCCCTACGGGGAGCCCGCTGCGTTTATGGTAGGCTGTTCAATCATATAGCTAACTTTATAGTGCCGACCTTATCAAGGTACTGGGGAGAAATCCGTGCTGAACGATAGCCTTCATGGCGTGCTGGAGAATGAAGCACTCGGCAACGCGATGTCAGTACTAAACACGGAGTCAGCATTAAGCACAGTGTCAGCACTGAGAGACTTAGCTTGGTTGGTCGCCACGCCTGACCTGGCTGAGCTGCCGCCCCCCATCCCTTGCGCTGGGCGCCCGACACTTAAAGAGCTAGGCTTGGCGAATGCTCTACTGCCCTGGCTGCGCCAGCTTGGCCGACCGCCATTGGCCGCTTTGAACGGCAGCCGCGCTACCCGCATGGGCCATTACCACGAACGCCTGTGGCACACGCTGTTAGACCATGCACCCAATACGCGATTGCTCGCCCGAAACGTGCGCATCACCCGCAAGCGCACTACCTTAGGCGAGTTGGATATGCTCTATCGCACCCGCGATAACCCGGCGCCGGTGCATTTGGAAGTGGCGATCAAGTTTTACCTGGGGCTACCTGAAGGGCCTGGCGCGCCCACCAGCCAAAGCCGCTGGATTGGCCCCGGCGGGCTGGATAGCCTGGCGCTCAAGTGCACTCATTTACAGCGCCACCAACTGCCACTCTCCAACACACTACCCGCGCTGGAAACGCTCGCCCATTGGTTAACGCCACGAGATCTGGGCGTTTCTCAAGCAAGTTTAAGCGAACAGTTAACCCAACGGCTGGCAATGCCTGGCGTGCTGTATTACCCCTGGCACGCGGAGATGCCAGCCCCGGAGGGGGCAACGGCAGATCACCGCCGAGGCACTTGGTGCTATTTACGCCATTGGCCTGAGCTGGCCGCCAGCCTTCCCGTCATGCCGAAGATGGTATGGCTGGAAAAACCCCACTGGCTATCACCGCCACTACGCAGCGCTTTTCGGCCAGCGGCGGAGGTGCTGCCAGCGATTATCGAAAAGGTTCACGCCTGGCGCTCACCTCAGCAGCTTATGCTCTGTTACTCGGAGAAGGAACCAGAGGAACAACGCTATGAACGACTATTTTTGGTGCCCGACGACTGGCCACGGCAAGTGCCACTACCGCCCCGCGTTAGGGGGTAAATAACCACCTTCGCGGCTAAATCACCACCAAGTTATCGCGATGGATCAGCTCATGAGCTTCCACGTAGCCGAGGATCGCCTCAATCTGGTGGCTGGGCTGCCCGGCCAACTGGCGTGCTTCATCGGCGCCGTAGTTGACCAAGCCTTTGGCTACTGAGGCGCCCTGCTCATCCACGCATACCACCATATCGCCACGCTTAAAGCTGCCCTGCACATCGCGCACGCCGACCGCCAGCAGGCTTGAGCCTTTATCGCGCAGCACTTTGACTGCCCCGGCATCCAACACCAGCGTACCGCGCACCTGCAGCTGGCCCGCCAGCCAGCGCTTGCGCGCCGCCATGGGTACCTGATCAGGGCGCAGCAACGTGCCCAACGCCTCGCCGGCCATTATCCGATTAATAGCATCAGGCTGGCGGCCGCTGGCAATGACCGTGACCGCCCCAGAGCGCGCCGCCAACTGCGCCGCGCGTACTTTGGTGCTCATACCGCCGCGACCCAGCGCTCCGCCGCTGCCTGCGACGGCGGCTAAGCGCGGGTCATCGGCGCGCCCTTCGGCAATCATCTGGGCATTGGGGTTGTGGCGTGGATCGGCGTCAAACAGGCCTTCCTGGTCGGTTAGCAACAGCAGCGCGTCCGCTTCCAGTAGATTGGCGACCAGCGCCCCAAGCGTATCGTTATCGCCAAAGCGGATCTCATCGGTAACCACGGTGTCGTTTTCATTTATCACCGGCACTACGCGCATTTCTACCAGAGTGCGTAGCGCTGAAAGGGCATTCAGGTAGCGCTTACGGTTGGAAAGATCGTCGTGGGTAAGCAGGATTTGCGCGGTGAGCATGTCATGGCGAGCAAAATGATTTTCATAGCACTGGGTCAAGACGTTTTGACCCACCGCCGCAGCGGCCTGGAGCTCGTGCACAGCACTAGGGCGCACCTGCCAGCCAAGACGCACCATGCCCGCTGCCACGGCGCCGGAAGAGACCAGCACCACTTCAATCCCCTGCTGGTGCAAGGCGGCGATTTGATCCACCCAGCCGCCAATAGCGGCTTCGTCCAGGCCGCGGCCATCGTTGGTAAGCAGCGCACTGCCGATTTTGACCACGACTCGCCGTGCACGGCTAAGCGCGCTGCGTCCTAGTACTTGCTCGTTATTTTCCATGCGACCCCACCTCAATCAGGCACTTACAAAAGGGGCCGCGCGAACGCAGCCCCCTTTTAGCTTATAACTTTAAGCTTACTACCGAATGCACCCATTCAATACCACTAAGGCGCGTACTCGACTTCAACATCGTAATCATCGTCGTCGAAATCTTCGTCATCTTCATCGTCGCGCTTACGTCGACGACCCAAACGATCTTCGGTACGCGCAACCGACTCCTCTTCCATACGGCGACGCATCTCTTCTTCACGCGCCAGCGCCTCTTCATCTTCGTTCTCAAGGCGGCGCTGCTCGGTCAACCAGCGGTAGGCCGCTTGCACCAGCTTATCGGTGCCGTCGCTGCTGATCGCCGAAATGCGGAATACCGGGCCTTCCCAGTTCAGCGCCTGGATAATCTTCTGGGCACGCTCTTCACGCTCATCTTCCGGCAGCAGGTCAAACTTGTTCAGCACCAGCCAACGTGGCCGCTCGGAAAGCGCCGGCGAGAACTGCCCCAACTCGTGAACAATGGCCTTGGCCGCTTCCACCGGGTCAGACTCATCAAACGGCGCGACGTCGACCACGTGGAACAGCAGACGCGTGCGGGTCAGGTGCTTCAAAAAGCGCAGCCCTAAACCAGCGCCTTCAGAGGCTCCTTCGATCAAGCCGGGTACGTCGGCCATCACGAAGTGCTCGTGCATCCCCAGTTTTACCACGCCCAAGTTGGGCACTAAGGTAGTGAACGGGTAGTTAGCGACTTTGGGCTTGGCGGCGGACACCGAGCGAATCAGCGTCGATTTACCCGCGTTGGGCATGCCCAGCAGGCCCACATCGGCCATCACCTTCATTTCCAGGCGCAAATTGCGACGGTCGCCATCGGTACCTGGCGTGGTGCGACGCGGCGCGCGATTGGTCGACGACTTAAAGTGGATATTACCCAACCCACGTCGACCACCTTCACCTACCAACACGACCTGACCAATTTCGGTGACATCGGCGATGACTTCCAGGGTGTCTTCATCGATCACCGTGGTGCCCACCGGCACTTTGACGTGCAGGTCTTCACCGGCCTTGCCGCTCATTTGTCGGCCCATGCCGCCCTGACCGTTCTGGGCTTTATAGAAGCGCTGAAACTTAAAATCGATCAAGGTATTCAGCGCATCGTCACCAATCAGGTAAACGCTGCCACCATGGCCGCCATCGCCCCCATCGGGGCCGCCTCTGGGCACATATTTTTCGCGGCGAAAGCTCAGACAGCCATTGCCGCCTTTGCCTGCCTCAACAATAATCGAGGCTTCATCGACGAACTGCATTGGATTCTCCCGGCCGCTTCCGCCGCCCTAATATGCACTACTTTTTTTTCTTCACCCTGCATTCCCAACAGCCTGCTGATATAGAACTGTGGAAACACGGATTGGAAAACAGATTTAACCGACAAAAAAGCCCCGCCATAGCGGGGCCTTTTTTTCTCGCAACCGCGAGCATAGCACTAGCCGTTTAGGCAGAAACGATGCTAACAAACTTGCGGTTTTTCGGGCCTTTGGTCTCGAATTTCACAAAACCGTCGCTCAGTGCGAACAGTGTGTGGTCACGACCAAGGCCAACGCCTGTGCCCGCGTGGAAACGCGTGCCGCGCTGACGAACGATGATGTTACCCGCAGTCGCCGCTTGGCCACCGAAGAGTTTCACACCTAAGCGTTTGGACTCGGAATCGCGACCGTTACGCGTGGAGCCAGCTGCCTTTTTATGTGCCATTGCAAAATCCTCCTAAGGGAATTGACCGCTTACGCAGAAATTCCGGTAATTTTGACTTCAGTGAACCACTGGCGGTGGCCCTGACGCTTCATGTGGTGCTTACGACGACGGAACTTGATGATGGTAACTTTATCGCCACGGCCGTGGGAAACCACTTCGGCAGAGACTTTAGCACCACTGAGCATCGGCGCACCGATGTTGAAGTCATCGCCGTCTGCGACCATCAGCACTTCGTCAAACTCAATCGTTTCGCCGGTAGCGACTTCGATTTTCTCAAGCTTGAGGGTTTGACCTTCTTGAACGCGGTACTGCTTACCACCGCTTTTGATAACTGCGTACATGTCGCTCTCCGGACTGTCGTTAATGCCGTTCTAACGGTTAAACGGCACTCATCTCCTACGCTCTTTCGAGTCGTGCTCTTATCGACCTGCTGCGAGTGGCGCCCCTTTTGGAGCCATCTGACAGGGAGCAAGATGAGTGGGTCGCGGATTATAGCGACTATCTACTCTTACCACAAGACTACTGATCAATGTCAATTGCCAATGATGACTAATGCGATACCTTAAACCTTGTACGTATCTTGACGCCCAACAGGCAGCCCCATAGCATGGCTCCAACGACGTAACCACAGCTACGTGAAACAACTACGTAACACAAACTACGTAACACAACTTCGGGCGGCACTTCCCGCCTCCATCTGCCGCGATGAACGTATCCCATGACCGCTAACGCTTCCTCAGCACAGCCTGACAGCCCAACGCCTTCACCGCTGCACGCCGTGGTGGCCGATGATTTCGCAGCCGTCAACCGGACGATTGTCGAACAGCTTAACTCCAAAGTGCCGTTGGTCGAAACCATCGGCCAGTACATCACCGAAAGCGGTGGCAAGCGTTTGCGCCCTTTGTTGGCGTTACTCGCCGCCCGATCCCTCAACTATACCGGCGACAAACATATTCCGCTGGCCACGTTGATTGAGTTTATGCACACCTCCACGCTGCTCCACGATGACGTGGTGGATGAGTCGCATATGCGCCGGGGCAAGAAAACCGCCAACGATGCCTGGGGCAATGCACCTTCGGTACTGGTCGGTGACTTTCTTTATGCCCGCTCGTTTCAGATGATGGTGGATGTGGGCTCCATGCGCATTATGGCGATTCTCTCTGGCGCCACCTGCATCATCGCGGAAGGGGAAGTGCTGCAGTTGACCAACATCGGCAACCCCAGCATCTCTGAAGAAGATTATTTCGAGACCATTTTGGGTAAAACCGCTAAATTATTCGAAGCGGCTTCCCACAGTGGCGCGGTGCTGGCGGAGGCTACGCCGGAGCAGGAGCAGGCGCTCCAGTATTATGGCCGCTACCTGGGCCTCGCCTTCCAGCTTATTGACGACCTGTTGGATTACCAGGGCGACGCCGAGGCCATGGGCAAAAATGTCGGCGACGACCTCGCCGAAGGCAAGCCAACGCTGCCGCTGATCCACGCCATGGAGCAAGGCACACCGGAACAGGCCAAGCTGATTCGTCAGGTGATTCGCGATGGCGGGCTTGAGCAGCTCGACGCCGTGCTGGAAATTGTTCACGCTACCGGCGCACTCGACTACACCCGCCAGCGCGCCGAAGAGATGGCCGATAAAGCGCTACAGCAATTGGATGCCCTACCGCCCAGTGCCTACCGCGACAGCATGGCCCAGTTAGCCCGCTTAGCGGTTGATCGCCAAGCATAAAATTTGCCGCACCACGCCGCCGAGGACTTGAAAAAACACCTCTAGCTAAGTATGATCCATCTCCGTTGTTGAGCACAGGCAAACACAGCTCGGCAGCTTTCGGAATATAGCTCAGCTTGGTAGAGCGCTGCCTTCGGGAGGCAGAGGTCGTAGGTTCGAATCCTGCTATTCCGACCAAAAATTCCATGAAAAACGGCCACTTAGCTAATACAGCAGGTGGCCGTTTTTTTGCGCAATGTTTTCTATTCCTAAACTCAGCTTGACTCCCAAAAAGGGAGAAACTAAAATTCTCCCAAAACGGGAGGCCGCATGAGGATTATCGCTAAGCGAACGTTGCGTCAATTTTGGGAGCTGGGTTTCGTCGACGCCGAAACACCTCTCACTGAGTGGTACAACATGATGAGTAAAGCCTCATGGGCAACTCCTCAGGCGCTCAAAGCTGAGATTGGCACGGCCAGCATCCTCAAAGGAGGCAGGGTCGTTTTTAATATCGGCGGTAACAAATACCGAGTGATTGTCTCTGTTCGATACACGCAGCAGATTGCCTGGATTCGATTTGTTGGCACGCATCAACAGTACGATCAGGTAAATGCGGAGACTATATGATGAATATCCAACCTATCCGAAACGATGCCGACCTTGATCGCACATTTGCCCGCCTGGAAGAGCTGTGGGCCGCAGAAGATGGGACTGCAGAAGCTGATGAGCTTGAAGTACTCTCTATTTTGATCGAGAAGTACGAAAATGAGCACTATCCTATCGGCCCCTCGGATCCCATCGAAGCGATTAAATTCCGCATGGAGCAGCAGGGGCTGACCCAGCGTGATTTAGAGACTTATATCGGTAGCAGTGGTCGTGTATCAGAAGTACTTAATCGTCGCAGGGGCTTGAGCCTCGCCATGATCAAACGCCTCCATAACGGGCTGAAAATTCCATACGAGAGCCTTATGGCTGATACCCCCGCTTGATCCGATCAACTGCATTCCCCTAATTAGCATCAATCTCATTATGCCGCGATTGACGCGGCATAATCATTTCTAATTGAGCGGAGTCAAACACTGTCGATTACCAACGTTGAGCAAAGTAGCCTGCTAACAACTATGCTACGATAAGCGTTTGTGTTTGAACCTTCTTACTTTTCATTTGATGTGGAAGCCGCCCCATTAGCCAGTTAACGCATATTAAGGCCGTACTCCTCTTCGCCAGCACCATGACCGTGATGTCGGGGGCGATTATCGCGCCTGCGCTGCCGGGTATCAGCCGTCACTTTCCTGACCAGCCGCAGGTGCTGATCCAGCTCATTCTGACCATTCCGGCGCTGATGATTACCCTGTTCAGCCCGCTGATGGGCTATTTGGCCGATCGGTTTGGGCGCAAAAAACTGCTGCTGACGATGCTGTTTATCTACGGTTTTGCCGGGGTATCGGGCTTTTTCATCGACCGCGTGGATTTGCTACTCAGCTCGCGGGCACTAATGGGAATAGCGGTAGCGGGCATTCTTAGCATTAGCACCACGCTGGTGGGGGATTATTTCGATAGCGCCGAACGCGCGCGCTTTTTGGGATTGCAGAGCAGCTGCATGGCCTTGGGCGGGGTTATCTTTATCAACCTTGGCGGGATACTTTCCGACTGGAGTTGGCGGGGCCCGTTTTTACTCTACCTAACCGGCGTGCTGTTACTGCCCTATGCCTGGGCAATGCTTAAAGAACCTCGCATTCAGAGTACCGCGAACACTGGCGTTACCGATGCCCCCGTTAAGGTGGATGTTGGGCGTACTGCGCTGGGTTACTTTATCGCCATGATCAGCATGGCAATGTTTTATATGTTCCCCGCCCAGTTGCCCTTTTTGCTCTCTCAGCAAGGCCAAATCAGCGGCATGGCAATTGGCATTGCGCTCTCCATGTCGGCACTTACGGCGAGTATCGTTGCCTTTGGTTATGGCTACTACAAACCGTTTCTGTCGGTGATGACGATCTACGTTTTAGGCTTCTTGCTATCGGCCGCTGGCTTCTTGATCGTTGGTTTTACCAATAGCTACGCCATGGCCATTGTGGGCGCGGCCATCTCGGGCTTTGGCCTGGGCGCCTTTATGCCCAACACTACCACCTGGCTGATGCGCATTACCCCTCAGCGGGTGCGGGGCCGAGTATTTGGCGGCTTTACCTCAACCTTCTTTTTCGGCCAATTTATCTCCCCGGTGGTGGTCGCCTCGGCAATGATTTGGCTGGACTCGTTGCGCAGCGTCTTTATCGCAATGGCGCTGATCTGCTGCCTGTTCGCTATCACCCTGACTATTTTGAGTAAAACGACGCTCCAGGCAGACAGCCAACTTTAAACAGAGACGACTCCCTCCCGGCTAACCAGGGGGGTGGATTAACCCCACCACGCTGACCAGAATCAGCACCGCCCCCAGCACACGAAAGAACAGCCCAGTGTCCGCTTTCAACATATAGCGGTGGGCTCTTTCGCCCACTAAATGGCCAATAAAAGCGCAGGGCAACAGCCACAGCTGATGAATAAGTTGAAGGTCGACGCCTGCAATCAAGAACGACACCATTTTGATCACAACCAGGATAAACCACAGCACAAACATGGTATCCCGCAGTTGCTCTTTGGCGACGTGAGTGGCGAATACCGCCACAATCAGCGGCGCACCAATGAGCGAGGTGCCGCTGACATAGCCGCCCAGTGCCAGCAGCACGTAATCCACGTATTTATTCTTGCTCTTGAATGGCCGGTTCAGTACGTAACCAATGGCATAGATGAACACAATGCCGAAAATGATGCTGGTCATAACCTGGGCGGGCAGCGTCAACAGCCCCACCACCCCAATAAGTTTGGGGATAATCATGATTTTCAGAGCTTTGCGTAAATAAGCCCAATCAATATTGCTTTCTGCGGGGCTTGTGGCACTGCCCTCTCTCTGCAGTTGGCGATGCCCGTTCCAGGCAATCCAGCTAGAGAAAATCAGCAGATGGATGGCGATAATCGGCAAGAACACCAGGGGTTGATTGGTCACTAAAAGCAAGAAGGGCAACGCCAGCACAGCGCCGCCAAAGCCCAGGCTCGTCCTCACAAAGCCGCTCCAGGCAAAAATCAGCCCGATCAGCGCGTACTGGTACCAGAGTAGATCTGTCATTGGTTCGCCTAACCATCATCGTTATTGAAAGCCGTTAGTGGGTCATCGTCTCCACCGCCCACCAGGAAGGGAGTAGCGCACGTACATTAGCTTGTGCGAAACGATCATCCATTAATACCACAACGCCTTCATCTTCTGGACTGCGAATCACCCGTCCAGCGGCCTGCACGACTTTAATCATGCCAGGAATGCGGTAGGTGTAGTCGTCCCCCTGACCAAAGCGCGCGCTTAAACGTGCTTTAAGCGCTTCGTTGAAGTCGTTAAACGGCGGTAACCCCAGGGTGGCGATAAAGGCGCCGATTAGCCTGTCGCCGGGTAAATCGATACCCTCTGCGAAGGCACCGCCCAGCACCGCAAAGCCGATACCTTTTCCACCGGGGGTAAAGCGCGCCAGAAACGCCTCGCGTTCGGCCTCCGGCATCCCGCGGGTTTGGCTGAACACGGGCACCTCCGGGTGCGCCTCGCGAAACCGCGCCAGCGCTGCCGCCAGGTAGGCAAAGCTACTGAAGAACGCCAGGTAGTGGCCCGGCCTGCGCTGATACTGCTGCGCCATGGTAGCGACGATGGGCTCAATGGAGGCGTCCCGATCACGAAAACGGGTGGAAATATCGCGCCTTATGCGTACCTCAAGCTGGCGGGCGGCAAATGGCGAAGCTACTTCGCGCCAGACGGTCTTTTCCGGCAAGCCGAGCAGATCCCGATAGTAGTGGCCTGGCGTGAGCGTTGCCGAGAACAGCACCACTGAGTGCGCGGCGTTAAAGCGCGGGGCCAAAAAATCAGCGGGAATCAGGTTGCGAAGTCCCAGCACCGCCCGCCCCCGCCCGTAACGGGTAAGGTCGCACAGCGAATGCTCGCCAAAACGCTCGGCGAGGCGGCAGAACGCCAGCGCTTCAAACAGCAGTTCCTGGAGTTCTAGACTGGCGTCTTCAGGGTGCTCACCCAGATGATCGGTCACCGACACCCCCACCTGCTGAGCGGCGGCCACCAGCTTGTCGGGCAGCGTCGTGAGCAGCCGATAGACGGGCTTACCCGGCTCGCCTACCTCATCCAGCCCCGCGTCTTTAAGCGACGTGTCATTAAAGAATGTCTCTTTAAACAGTGCCTGCCACTGACGGGCTAAACGGTTCAAAGGCCGTGAAAGCGCTGGCGGCGCGCCACGGCGCACCCGGTTAAGGCGCTGCTGGTCGAGCTCGGCGCTGTACATGCCGCGGGCTCGCTCCACCAGGTTATGCGCTTCATCGACCAGCACGCCCGTACGCCAGTCGTTGGCCTGAGCCAGGCCGTGCAGCAGCGCGTGGCTGTCGAACCAGTGGTTAACGTCGCCGACGACTACGTCCGTCCAGCGCGCCAGTTCCTGGCCCAGGTAATACGGGCACACGTCATGAGCCAGCGCCACTTCCCGCAGCGCGTCGCGATCCAGCCAGGCTTGCTCTACTGCCGCTTGCCGGGCGGCTGGCAGGCGGTCGTAAAAGCCTGCCGCCAACGGGCACGACTCGCCGTGGCAGGCGCGGTCAGGGTATTCGCAGGCTTTGTCGCGGGCCACCAGTTCCAGTACCCGCAGCGGCTGGGCTTCCTCGCCCGGGCTAGCGCGCAGCGTGGCGAGCGCATCCAGCGCCAAACGGCGGCCGGGGGTCTTCATGGTGAGAAAGGCGATACGGTCGAGTTGCTGGCGCGGCATGGCCGAGAGCATGGGGAACAGCGTCGCCACCGTTTTGCCAATGCCCGTGGGCGCCTGGGCGAGCAGGCAGCGCCCGGTACTGGTGGCTTTATAGACGTCTTCAGCGAGCTCGCGTTGGCCGGGGCGAAACGTGCTATGAGGAAAACGTAGCGTTTGCAGGCGGCTGTCGCGGCGCTGGCGATGGTCGGCCTCCTGCTCCGCCCAGGCGAGAAAGCGTTGGCACTGGTCGGTAAAAAACGCCTGCAACTCGGTGGCGGACGCCTCCTGACTAAGCAAGGTCTCCTTGCCACTGGCGATCTCCAGGTACACCAGCGTCAAAGTGATGTGTTCCAGGCCGCGCTCGGCACACAGCAGCGCGCCGTAGACTTTCACCTGCGCCCAGTGCAGCGCGCGCTGGTTATCGGCCATGCGCTCCAGGCTGCCGCGGTGGGTTTTGACTTCTTCCAGACGGTTGGCCGCTGGGTCAAAACCATCGGCCCGCCCCGTCACCGTCAGCCCCTCAAAGGTGCCTGACAGCGGCAGTTCGGCCATATAGTCTGCCCCGCGGCGGCTGGCCACCAGCGTATGCCCTTGTATGCCTTCCTGGGCACTGGGCGCAGGGGTAAAGCGGTGGTCGAGATCGCCTTCGCGGGCGGTGAAATCGCACAGCGCCCGCACCGCCACCCGATAAGTCGCGCTCATGGCATTGGCTCGGCGCTATCCGCCCAGCGGACGTAGCATACCGCGACGGGGATCTCATGACGGTGAAAGAACGTTAGCCAGCGGCGCTGGTTATCCTGTAGCCGATCGCCAGGGCCTTTAACTTCAATCATCCGGCAGCGCGGCGTGCCCGCGGGGGCATCGGGCAATAACTGAATCAGATCCGGCAGCCCGGCCCGGTTGGCCTTGAGATCCCCCAGCAGCCGCTCAAAACAGACCCGTAAATGCTCAGCAGGGATACACTCAAGCGCCAGCTCGACAAGCGCCTCTTCGACAATTGGCCAGTGGATAAAGGGCGATGCAAGACCAAACTTCTCTTGCCAGATCGCCTGAATCACCTCGCGGTAGCTGCCGTCTTCCAGCCGCGCCAGGCAGGCATCGAAGATGTCACGCCGCCGCGCCACGAAATCGTCGCGGTATAAATCCGCGGGGCCATGATGAAAGGGATGGAAGAAAGCACCGGGCAACGGCGCAAATATCGCGGGCCAGCAGAGCAGGCCAAACAGCCCGGTGATCAGGCTGTTTTCCACATAGTAGACCGGCGCGTGCGGCTCACTAAGGGCTTCCACCACAGCCCGCTCGACAAATTGCGCCCCCGGCAGGGTGAGATCCCAACGCTCATGGGCCGGCTCAATGTCGCTCGGCACAGCAGGCAGCTTAAGCCGCCGCCGCAGACGGGGCAGCATCCGCGCCAGCGCCTGGCGCTCGGTTTCGTTGGGGCTGCTCTCAAGAGCTTGGGTGGCCAGCTCAAACGCCGTTTGGTGCTCGCCCAACCGCTCCAGCACCCGCAGTTGGCGAATGCGTGCCTCACTACTGCCCGCTTCGTCATAGAGCGTCAACGCGAGCACCGATTCGCCACTACGCTCCGCCTCGCGGCCCAACTGCAACAACAGCCTTGCGCGCCGCGTGGCCAGCCAGCGGTTATCCGCAGGCGGCGGCACTTCAGGGTGAAGATCGGCGGGAAGCTCGCCCTCATCGAGACGTTGGCGCAAATAATGGAGCGCCAGGTAAGTATCGACTTCCTGGCGCGTTTGAAAGGCGCGGGATTGCGGCGTAAAAGGCACCACCTCAAACCGCTGCAGGCCAAGCTCGGTCAGCACGAACTCCGCCCAATCCTGGCGCAAGTTGCCAAAGAACATTAGGCGCAGCCGGTCACAAATCTCCATTACCTTGAGGCAGACGATTTTATCGTTGCTGTCGGGCCACCATGTTTGCAGCGGTGAGACGCGTGTCAGTTGGCTCGCTAAGGTGTCATAGAGTGCCGTTTTGGCACTCGACGCGCTAAGCCCAGCGGCACGTACCTCATCGGCTAAGATGTGGCGAAGTTCAGCCAGGCGCAGTTGATTAAACAGCTCGTCAATCCCCAGCGCTGGCTGATCATCGACCCACTCCAGCGCTATCAATGGCGCCATCGCAGTCGCGCTGTCGCCAATCTCGGCATAGCTGAGTTTGCTGAGCCGGAACAGCTCGCCTTTGCGCATCACCATGCGCACCAGCAGCGCCTGGGACGCGCGCGGCAAGTTGTCGAATTGATTCAGGAAGTCGCGCTCGCCTGCCGAAAGCAGATCAGCGTGGCGCTCCCCTACCCAATCCACAACGAAGCGGAAGTTCGTCAGGTAGTAGAAGGGATCATCAAGGGAGGCAGTAGGTGTCGCGAAAGCACTGTTCATTTATCCATTGTAACAGTGCGACGCCATTGTGACAGTCTCCCCGTCATGGAGATTAGCGATTCAATGTGAGCGTTTGAAAAGCGTTATAGGCCGCTACCACCGTTGCCATTTGCGCGCTATGCGCCTTTACAAACGGCTCGCCGGTCAGGGTCTCGTCAGGGTATTCGGTAATCAGCATCAGCGGCGTTAACTGATCGGTATCTTCGGATATCAGGTAAGGAAAACCATTTAATACCGGAAAAGTTAACGCGCCAGCGTGGGTTTCAAACAAGGCAATTTGCAGGGCATTAAACTCGACTAACCCAGGCACTTTAGCCAGTTCTTGGGTAACGGATTCAACTAACTGTTGGGCCGGCGATTCCCAACCCGGCTGATAGCGCAGAATCAAAAAGAAGCCCTTGGGGATCGTCCACATTTCAAAGCCGCGGGGCACGTAGCCGTTCAGCGGGCGCGTCCATTCGTGGGCGGGGTAGCCGTGCAAATTAACATGTAGTCCAGCGCCGCTGGCCGCGAATGCCTGTTCACGAATGGCGTGTTCGAAAGGTTGGCCCAACGGCTGGCTCTGTAAGTCATTACCAAACGCAGTGTAGCGCGCAGCATGGTGCATATGACGCGGTTGGGTGGCGATCAGCCTGCCCTGTAGTGCGTAGCCATCAGGGTTCTCTAGCGGCGAGATAACGAAATGGGCTTCTGGCTGACGACTAAGCGTTTGGGCTGCGCGCAAAGCCCCCACCACACCGGAGGTTTCGTTGGCATGCTGGCCAGCGCTGATGATCACAGCGCGGTCACACCCTTCCATATAGCGCGCTTCTACGACTCTGCCAGCTCGGGTGGTTGCATATAGCGATCGACCTTCAAGGGCCACCAGTAACTGCGTAATTTGCTCAGTACCGATGGCCTGCTGGGCGCTCTCCAGCTCGACCAATTCACGCTGGGGTTGGGAAGTACCCAAAGGCCGCAGGCTTACCCTCAAGTAGGGTTCGTTACCTTGAGTCAGCACCTCCGGCACAATCTGACCCGGTTGAATCGAGCGATCCCCCAGCGCTAAGCCTGCGCGGTGTTGGAAGTATTCCAACGTGGAGAAATACAACTCTTCATGGAGCGCTTCGGCGAGGCTGATATGTTCGTCAGCCCACGCTAAGCGGCGGTCTTGACAGGGTAAATGCACCGTGAAGTTGAGTTCTTCAAAGCAAGGAGACGCTGACTGCCATGGGGTTGAAGAGAGCAGTTCCATCGCTGTTCGGAATAGCGCCTCAACGTCGGTCTCGACGATTATTTCCCTAACATCGCCCTGGGGAGAAGTGAGCCGCAGCCATCCGCAGGGAGAGCACTGTGCTTCGCCTACATGATCTAAATGTTGGCGATTAGGCGCTTCAACAAGATAGGTCTCGTGACTCCCTGAAGTACGCTCCACTCGAACGCAATATTGAAGAGGTCTAGAGGCAATAAGTGTGGTCTCAACTTCCTCCCAGCGTAGCGATACGCCTTGGGGAATCAGCGCTGATAGCGGATAGGCTTCCAGTAAAAAGCGCCGCGGTGCTTGTTCCAATACCGGGTGCTCAATCACTAGCGACTGCAGCGAGTCCCAGGAGAATTCCTCTAAAAAGAAATGCACCAGGGGCTTATAGGCACTACGCAGGCGCGCGTTAATGCCAGCGGCATTGAACGCCGTTTCGGTCGCGTGGCGCTCGGCCTCGTCATCGAAGACCCACGCCTCCAACCGATAACCTTGATAGGCAGGTTTCGCGTACTCCTCAAGCAAACTACGCGTGGTGCGCGGGAAAGAGCGCTCTAGCAACGCCTCAATCTGAGAACTGTGGGTCGTCATAGGGAAGTACGTCCAGTGGGATCCAGAGCGTCGCGCAGCCAGTCACCGAGCAGGTTCAGCCCTAACACGGTTAACAAAATGGCCACACCAGGAAATACGCTAACCCACCATGCTGTTTGCAGATAAGTGCGCCCTTCCGCCAGCATGCCGCCCCAACTGGGAATCACCGGATCAACACCGAGCCCCAAAAACGTCAGGCTGCTCTCCAGCAGAATATTGTTAGCTACATTGAGCGTCATCAATACGATGACCGGGCCGATCAAATTGGGCAGCAAATGCTGGAACAGAATACGAATATCTTTCACGCCGATCGCTTTGGCCGCCAGAATGAATTCACGATCGCGCAGTGATAACACCGAGCCGCGCACCAAGCGAGCGTACTGTACCCACTGGGAAATAATCAGCAGGATGATCATATTGGTCAGCCCGCCACCAATCACGGCAATAAAGGTAATCGCCAGCAGGATAAAGGGCAGCGCCAGCTGCACATCGGCAAAGCGCATTACGATCATATCCAGAAAACCACCGTAGTAGCCGGATACCAAGCCCATAATGATACCGATCACCACCGCACCCAGGGCTGAGTAGACCCCGACCTTTAGCGAGATCTCTCCACCAATAATCACCCGCGCCAGCACATCTCTACCTAACGGGTCTGTGCCTAGGGGAAAGCCAGGCTCCACCAACGGTGGCGTTAACCGATAGGCTAGATTGAGCTCTGAACCACCGCCGGGGAATAGCCAGCCGGAGAAAATCACCGCCAAGCCAATACCGCCGACGAGTAGTACACCGAGGATAAACTCCAGGTTCTTAAAGCGTTTCAATTTGTTGGTTTTGATAGCTGCCGTCATGGTTATTCCTTACGCACCCTGGGGTCGACCAGGCCATAGGCGATATCAACGAGAAGGTTGATGAAGATGATCATTAGCGAGAGCACGGTGATAACGCCCTGTAAGACTGGATAGTCCCGGGCCGATACGGCTTCAAAGGCCAAGGTGCCAAGCCCCGGCCAGTTGAACACTCGCTCGACAACGACAATACCGCCCAGCAGCCCGCCGAACTGCAAACCAAAATAAGTGATCAACGGAATAGAGCAGTTACGCAGCGCATGCTTGTAGAGCACCACACTGTTGGAAAGACCTTTTGCACGCGCGACCATAATGTACTGGGAGCGCAAGGTATCCAGCATGGTGGTACGCACCAGGCGCACGTTGGTCGCGGTCAGAATTATACCCATCGTCGCGGCAGGCATAATGAAGCTAGCGAAGCCTTCCATACCGCTGGGCGGCAATAGGTTGAAGGTGATGGAGAGCAGTAGCACCAGCATGATAGCCAGCCAGAAATTGGGAAAAGAGAGTCCGATCAGGGAAAAAATCCTAATCATCTGATCGGGCCATCTTCCTCGCGACACTGCTGCTTTAATCCCCAGCGGAATCGATACCACGATAGACACAAATAGCGAAGCAAACGCTAGCGCCAAGGTGGCGGGCAAGGCACGAGCAATCAGGTCGCTGACGGGAGTGCCGCCCATAAAACTGCGACCAAAATCCCCCACTACCAGACCTTGCAGAAAGCCGATGTACTGAGCCAGGAAAGATTGATTCAATCCGAGGGCTTGACGGATTCTTTCCAGATCCGCCTCGGTAATACTGCCCGCCCCTTGGGCCAGCATCACCGCCGGATCACCGGTTAAACGGATCGCAAATGACACGATCAGCGTTACGGCGATCACCACAAAAATCGCCTGCAGTATTCGATACAAAAGGAACTTTGCCACTATGACCTCTTAGCTCTTAGTCCGTAACGCCATCAAACGGAGTGACTGTTGTTACTCTTCCGGCCGCTCTTTCAAGCGGCCGGAATAAGTCCCCGCTAGTCGGCGACATCTACGTCGGTCAAGCGCATGCGGTTATCCGGAGCCGGCTCGAAGTTCTCAACTCGGTCACTTACGCCATACAGGGCATTGATGCTGTACAGCGGCATTTCCAAGGCGCGATCCTGGGTGTACTGCGCAATGGCTTGGAGCAGCGTTTCACGCTCATCCTGGTCGGTGATACTGCGCTGGGCTTCGAGCATTTCATCTAACTCAGCGTCGCTATCATAAGGGTTCCAGCGCTCACCAGTGTGGTACATCAAGTAAGCAGTATTGTCGAAGTCAAACGTCCAACCACCCCACTTCTGCTGGAACATCTCACCAGTTCGGCCTGCCGGAATAATGTCGTTAAGCAGCACGTTGGTTTCATATGGCTGAATAGAGGCGGTAATACCTACTCCTTGTAAGTAGGAAGCGACCACCTGGGCAACTTCGCCAAAGGTTGCGTCGTTACCGCGCACATCAATCTGTACCGTGGCGCCGGGCTCTACCCCCGCTTCATCAAGCAGTTGGCGAGCCTGCTGCGGATCAAACGGCAGCGGCTCCATTTCCGGGTCGTTACCAAAAGATTGGGCGCCCTGGAAACTGGCGATCATCTCGCCTTCACCGGCCAGAATAGCGTCGATGATGGCCTGCCGATCCACAGCCATGATCATGGCTTTCCGTACACGTTCGTCGGCGGTGATACCTGACTGGGTGTTAAAGCGAAGCGCTTCCACGGTCGGCGAGGGTACGCTGACAATGCTGATACCATCGTGGTTATTGATCGTATCGATCATGCCAATAGGAATCGTCGGCGGAATAACGATATCGACCCGTCCAGCCTGCAACTCTGCTACGGCAGTAGAGGGCTCAGAGATAAAACGATAGGTCACCTCATCAAGCTTAGGTGCTCCGCCCCAGTGATCCGCGAAAGCCTCCAGTTGGACATCCTCACGAGGGTTGTACTCCACCACCTGAAATGGCCCGGTGCCTACCGGATGGGTATTGAAGTGGTCATCGCCATGCTCAGCCAAGTACTCTGGCGGCACAATCATCGCACCGTAGCCAGCCAGCTTGGTCAGCAGTACCGGATCGGGTTCATTGAGATGGAAGTCGACCGTGTAGTCATCAATCACTTCCACGCTTTCAATCGCCGTGTAGTTGGAGCGCTGCGGGCCTTGGGCACCTTCATCACCGAGTAGGCGATCAAAGGTGAACTTTACCGCTTCAGCATTGAAGGGTTCACCATTATGGAATGTGACGCCTTCGCGCAGGGTAAACCTGATGCGAGTGCCGTCATCCAGTTCTTCCCACTCGGTGGCAAGACCAGGCACCAACTCTAAATCAGGGCCTCGGTACGTCAAACCATCAAAGATATTAGTCGCCACCGACGCCCAGTTAACTAAAAAAGTATCGATAGGATCCCAAGTGCCCGGATCTTGTGGCGAGGCGACAGTTAACGAACCTGCTTGAGCAGAGGCAGAGAAAGCAACGCTCAGTGCCATACCTGCAAGTGCGCCATTGAGAACACGTTTATTTTTCTTCATCGGATTACTCCTGTTTTTGTATCATCTAAAGACCAACTATGACGCCAAACGCTCGGCACTGCTCACTTCCTGGGCAACGAAATGGCCTGGAGACATCTGCACTAACGGCAGATGCTCCGGTTCATCACCCACCTGGCGAATGGGACTGAGAATATCGCCTTGTAGCAGCGCCCGCTCTCGGCGCTGGCTAGGATCGGCCACGGGCACCGCACTTAAGAGTTTTCGGGTATAAGCGTGTTGAGGTGAATCAAACACCGCCCGACGTGCTCCTAACTCAACGATTTGACCAAGATGCAGCACCGCTACGCGGTGGCTCATTTTTTCCACCACCGCCATATCGTGGCTAATAAACAAATAGGCCAAGCCTTCCTCTTGCTGCAACTCCATCAGCAGATGAATAATCTGCGCCTGAATGGAAACATCCAGGGCGGATAGCGCCTCATCAGCGATGATCAACTTAGGTTTGGAGGCTAAAGCGCGAGCAATACAGATTCTTTGCCGCTGGCCGCCGGAGAACTCATGGGGGAAGCGTTCGGCTTGGTCAGCGCTTAAGCCAACGCGCTCCAGCAATTGGTCAACTCGTTGTCGAATGGCCTTTGAACCGTGCAGCAAGCTATGGGTAAGAATGGGTTCGGCAATCGAAAAGCCGACGGTCTTGCGTGGATCCAAGGAGGCAAAAGGATCTTGAAAAATGTACTGCACTTCCTGGCGCAGACGCATCTTCTCTGCTCGCGACATATCCGCCACCGCCTTACCGCCAAAACGTATCGTGCCGCTAGTACTTTCCTGCAGTTGCTGAATAGTGCGCCCGATGGTCGACTTGCCAGAGCCTGACTCTCCTACCAGCGCCAAAGTTTCGCCAGGAAAAATAGTGAAGCTAACATTTTCCACCGCGTGCACCCGGTGGCTAACTCCGCCAAAAAAGCCTTTACAAATATCGAAACGGGTAACTAAGTTTTCTACTTCCACGACAGGAGCGGCATCGGTTCTAGCGGTATCCTGCTTTCGGCTTTCACCACGCGTACGCGCAATATCACCCTCCAGCTCGACCAGTGGATCCATACGCGGTAAGTCTTCGCCCTGCATGCTTCCCAGTTTAGGGACTGCCGCCAGTAATGCTTGGGTATAAGAGTGTTGCGGGCGAGCGAAGATCTCCTCCACTGAGGCTTCTTCAACCTTTTCGCCATGACGCATGACCACCACTTGATCGGCCATTTCAGCCACCACCCCCATATCGTGGGTAATGAAAATGACCGCCATTCCCAGTTCCTGCTGCAGGTCGCGCATGATGGTTAGAATTTGCGCTTGAATGGTGACATCCAGTGCGGTTGTGGGCTCGTCCGCCACCAGTACTTTAGGACGGCAGGCCAATGCCATAGCGATCATTACCCGTTGACGCATGCCACCAGAAAGCTGGTGAGGATAGCGTTTTAACAGCGCTTCGGCATCGGCTAGCCGCACCAGCTTCAATAGTTTTACCGCTTCAGCGCGCGCCGAAGCTTGGGTATGCTTTTCATGCAAAACCAGCACTTCGGTAATCTGATCGCCGATAGTGTAAACAGGATTCAGCGACGTCATCGGTTCCTGAAAGATCATGGCAATTTCCTTACCACGTATCTGACGCATCGCCTTATCGGAAAGTTGGGTAAGATCCTGTGGTTGGGAGCCACCAACACCGCGTTGGAACAGTATCGTGCCGCTGGTAATCTCGGCGTTCATGTACTCCACCAAGCGCATAATAGCTAGTGAAGTAACCGATTTTCCTGAGCCAGATTCGCCAACGATGGCCGTCGTTTTACCTGGATAAACATCAAAACTCAGATTTTTTACAACCTGGTTGGAACCAAAATTAACGCTCAAGGAACGCACCGATAGCGCTGGTATAGTTGTCACAAGATTTCTTGCCCCCTGCCCTAGATAGCGTTTTTGTAGATGGAGTAGCGTTTTTATAAATTAGGACACTCAATACCGATTGCTTTTTAAATCACCTGCAAGCTTAGAACCTTTATAAAACGTTAGTCGTATATGCTTGCTACCTCAAACTACTCATCTTGTTAAACTATTGTCAACACATCATTATTAAGCGCCCACTAATCCACCTGCCCTTAAAAATTCTACTGTCCGCTGAGCAATACGCTTCACGAACAAAAAAGCCCCCACGATGGGAGCTTTGGATATCGTTGCTGGTTGATTAGCGCTACTTATTTGAACATCACCCCACCCGATGCTGCTTAAGCACGGTGAGGCTTCGCTCTTCTTCGTTTTGCGGCAGGGAGGGCGCTTGGCGGGTGCCGACCAGCACATACCACTCTGCCTCACTTAGATAGTTTTCGCACCAGCAGCCAAGGGCGGCGGCACTCTCTTCGCGGCTGGACTCACCGCAGCGGTAGTCGTTAGCCAGGTGGAGAAGATCTTGACGGGCGGTACGCGCACGGGCATTGCCACCGTGCACTTTTACCAGCGGGCAGCGTCTATCGTAGGCGGCGTTGGTTAACGCATTAAGCCAACGTTCCAGTTCGTGCGCCTGAATTCCACCATACACTGCCACGCTTGAGCTCCCTGCCCCGTTGAAAGGGCAATAGCCTGCCCGAATTAGGGGCCGCTGTCACGGTTAACCTTTACCCTTGTGTCAATGCTGTTCAAGACCTTGTTAAAGGGTCTGTTCAAAACCTTGTAACACGTTGACTACATTGACACCTATTTCATCTACCGCATAGCCCCCTTCCATCAGAAATACGCTGGGCAAGCCTGCTTGGGCCAAGCGTGCACCTAAAACGGTGAAATCTGCGCTGGTAAAGGTGAAGGCGCTGATCGGGTCATCCTCAAAGATATCGACCCCTAGCGATACAATCAGCAGCTCGCACTCGGCGGCTTTAATCTGCGCCAGCGCCTGTTCAAGTGTCGCCATCCACGTAGTCACGCTAGTGCCCGGCGGTAACGGGTAGTTGACGTTAAAGCCCTCGCCTCTGCCTTCGCCATTTTCATCAGCGTAGCCCAAATAGTAAGGAAAGGTGACCTCCGGGTCGCCGTGTAACGAAATGAACAGCACATCGTCACGCTGGTAGAAAATCTGCTGGGTGCCGTTGCCGTGGTGGAAATCGACGTCAAGAATCGCCACCCTGCGTTTGCCTGCATTCAGCGCTCGTTGGGCGGCAATGGCGGCGTTATTAAAAAAGCAGTAACCACCAAACTGATCAAAGGCGGCGTGGTGACCTGGCGGTCGGCATAAACCAAAACTGGGCTCGCCAGTTTGTAGCGTATGTTCTACCGCGCCTAACGCCACGTCTTTGCTCGCCATGGCGGCTTCAAAGGTACCTTCTGAGATCGACGTTTCTGCCGCCAACGCGTAGTAGCCTAATTGGCCGCCAATGGAACGCGGAATGCGGTCTCCTCGCATGGTGCGCGCAGGCCAAATATTGGGAATCGCCTCACCCTGATGCCCGGCCGCGCCCCATGCTTGCCAGCAGTTGGCTAGAAACGTCACGTAATCCTTATCGTGCACCGCCAACACCGGCGCTAGCCCATACACTTTGGGCGCACAAATATCGCCAAGCCCAGATTGGCGAAGGTGCTTAAGCACCAGATCAAGGCGTTCAGGGCACTCAAACGGGGTCACCAGCGCGCCGTCATGTAACTCGGTTCGCGCTTGGCGTAAACGGCTATCCTGTGAGTAAAAGGTCAGCATTGCGGCTCCTTAATCGGCATCTAGCTGGATAGGCCACTGTTTGGCCCAGCGACGTTTTTGGCTGGCGGTTTGTTGCTTTAACTGATATTCAGCCCGGCTTGCAGCGGCGCGATCTTCAAACGGTTCGGCGCCCAGCAGCGCGACAGGGGGATTTGCACGGGTATAACGCGCCCCTTTGCCTGTGCAGTGGGCTTGATAGCGCTTCGCCAGGTTATTGGTAATGCCCGTATAGGTGCCGCGCTGGCACTCCAGTAAATAGAGATACCACTGAGGTTCGGTTTTCTGAGGCTGAAAGATGCCACTATTCACCGCAACATACCTTTAATTTGCGCCCACTACCACATAAGCACGGGTCGTTTCGGCGTGGCTTCAGGCGGGTAAGCGTGGGGGTGCCATCGATATACCACCAGCGCTGTTGCTCTTTAACAAAGCGCGACACCTCGGCTAATACATGCCAGCCTTTTTGCGCTCGCCCTCGCCCATAAAAACAGGCGTTAAAATGTACATAACCGGTATTGTCGAGCGGCGGTTTTGCGCCAACAATGGATAGCGATTTCCACTCGGTTTCAGGATCAGGCGCGAGCTCTACCGGCCGAGTAGTGGGGTGCCATGTAGCTAACAGATAGTCATTGAGCCCAAGCACAAAAGCCGCATAGCGCGAGCGCATCAAGGCCTCAGGCGTGGGGGCAGGCTCGCCGTGATGATGACGGCCACAGCACTTATCTAGCGTTAATTGGCTGCCACAGGGGCAACGTTGATCCATCGTGGGGGTCATAAAGAAGCTCGTTAACTACATCACCTATAGCCTAACCGATACATCCTATGCACGTCGCCCGGCATATATCACTATTGTTTCGATATTTTTACTGAGTTAGGTATATAGTGGTCGAGCAACATATTCAGACGATGGGGTACAAATCACGATTGATCATTCTTTCCAAAATTTCTGGAGGTTCTCCTATGAAGGTCTTTAAACCGGAATGGCAGTGCACGTTTAGCGTAAACGAAGGCGCGGAAGAATCAGCAACTTGGAAAGAGAAAATCGCGTGGCGACTCAGGGGAGTTGCGGATCGGCTGGAAGGTGGCGGGCGCACGGTGAAAATCGATTACCGAGTGACGCCAGCGGTCAGCCAACATGAAGTCGACACTTGCTTAGGCAAGGGCTTCGAAGTAACTCAGCGTCTGCTGACGCAATTAGCCCAACAGCAGGCGTGCGAAGATGTGATGCGCCATGCCAAAGCTGAGCTGTTTGAAGAACATCCTCAGCACTGAAATAGCATTAAAATCAGCATGGTATAAAAGCAGTATGCAAGCGCTTTGAAAACAGTCCCACTCCTTAATAAAGGGGTGGGATTTTTTTTGAGCGGGCACTGGGTTTATTCAATCAGACCGTTCCAGCGCTTTGCCCATTTTGGCTAGGAAATCCTCACACGCTTCAAGCTGCTCAATATCAATATATTCATCGGGCTGGTGCGCCTGGGCAATGCTGCCAGGGCCGAGAATGATGGTTTGCAGGCCTTGGCCCTGGAACTGCCCCGCCTCCGTGGCGTAAGCCACCGCGTGGTTGCAGCAGGCGGTAGGCAAGTGATCTTTAGCCAGGCGAAGCACATGGTCATTATCACGGTCGGCCAGCCCCGGTACCGTTACATTAAGCGGCTCGGTGGTGATTTCCACCTGCTTGCCCTTGGCCTGTAGCTCAGCGCTTAGCTGGGCACAATAGGTCTCAAACCGCGCATAAATCTCGTCAAAAGTATCGGTCGGCAGATGGCGGATCTCCCACTCGAACTGGCACTCCCTGGCCATAATATTGATCGCCGTACCGCCTTTGATTTTACCAACGTGCAGGCTGGTGTGAGGCACATTAAATGCCTCATCGACTCGACCTTCTTCCACCAACGCCGCCATGGTGTCTTCAATAAAGGTGACCAAGCGCGCGGCGACATGAATGGCCGAAGTGCCCTGGTTGACCTGGCTGCTGTGCGCCTCTCGGCCTACCACCTTGGTACGCAGATTGGTGGCGCCCTTTTGCGCAACAACCGGCTGCATACTGGTGGGCTCGCCGACAATCACATGGGCGGTGGTGGAGTAGTGCTCGTAGAAGCGCTTGATCAGGCTCGGCGCACCCACGCAGCCAATCTCTTCATCGTAAGAGAAGCCAAGATAAATAGGCTGCTGCAACGGCGCTTTCGTCCAAGTGGGCACCATCGACAATACGCAGGCGATAAAGCCTTTCATATCGCAGGTACCACGCCCATAAAGTCGCCCATCGCCGCCATTGCGCAGAGCGAAGGGATCACTCGACCACGGCTGCCCCGCCACCGGCACCACATCGGTATGCCCGGAAAGCATCACACCGCCCGGCGCCGCTGGGCCAATTCTTGCGATCAGGTTGGCTTTGGTACCGCAGGGGCTCATCACCCGCTCGGCGATAACGCCGTACTCGGCCAAATAGCCTTCCACATACTCAATCAGCGCCAAATTGGATTCGCTGGAAGTGGTATCAAATGACACCAGCTTCGCCAGCAACGTGGTCACGTCAGTCATGCTGTTCTCGTTCGTTGGATTCTTTGTATCACCCTACCTTATATCACCCTATCACCGCCCTCTGTCTTTTCCTACTCAGCAGACCTGCTGGCAGCGTAATGTTGACTGTCACGACAGGTTCATCGTGCATTCACTAAAACGTCATCTACACTTCTTACTGTTCAGTGCATCTAAAAATCTTAACAAACGCATTGTCGCGAGCTTATGAGCTACTCAGCTGATTAAGCTCAATCCCACAAGGAGCTGTTATGTCTCGTTTTACACTACACGCGCTAGCCGTAGGGGTGGCGACGGCCAGCCTAAGCCTGTCTGCTCAGGCAGCAACGGAGATTAACTGGTGGCACGCCATGGGCGGCCAGCTAGGCGAAATTCTCGAAGAGATGACCCAGGACTTTAACGCGTCCCAGGATGATTACCACGTTACCCCCAGCTATCGCGGCACCTATACCGAAACGATGACGGGCGCGATCGCCGCCTTCCGTGCCAATGAGCAGCCGCATATCCTGCAGGTATTTGAGGTCGGCACGGGCACCATGATGAACGCCAAAGGCGCCATCTACCCAGTGTACGAGCTGATGGAAGAGCACGGCCGCGCTTTCGATAACGATGCCTTCCTGCCCGCCGTTGTCGGTTACTACACCGACACCAGCGGCAATATGCTGTCGTTCCCGTTCAACTCCTCTACGCCGATTATGTACTACAACCGGGACATGTTTGAGGAAGCGGGACTGGATCCCGAGCAGCCCCCACAAACCTGGGAAGAAGTGGCCGATTTTTCACGTCAAATCGTCGACGCTGGTGCAGCCAGCTGTGGTTTTACCACCTCCTGGCCTAGCTGGGTGATGCTGGAAAACTTCTCCGCTTGGCATAACGTGCCGCTAGGTACGTTGGAAAACGGTTTTGGCGGCATGGAAACCGAGCTGACCTTTAACAATGAGCTGGTCGCTCGCCATTGGGACAACCTCCACGACTGGCAGGAAGAAGGTGTCTTTAAATGGGGTGGCCCCGGTTCTGGCCCCGACTCAGAGCCGCTGTTCTACTCCCAGGACTGCGCGATTTTCTTCGGCTCTTCTGCTTCACGTGCGGACGTCGCCGCCAATTCAGAATTTGAAGTCGGCTTTGGCATGCAGCCCTACTACGACGACGTAGAAGGCGCACCACAAAACTCGATTATCGGCGGCGCCACCCTGTGGGCACTGCAGGGCCATAGCGACGATGAGTATGAGGCCGTTGCGGCGTTCTTTGAGTACCTCTCCCAGCCAGAAGTACAGGCGCAGTGGCATCAGCAAACCGGCTACTTGCCCATCACCCAAGCCGCTTGGGATTTGAGCAAAGAGCAGGGCTACTACGAAGAGAACCCCGGTGCGGATATTTCGCTTAAGCAGATGACGCTCAACGAGCCGACCGAGAACTCCAAAGGCTTACGTTTTGGTAACTTCGTGCAGATTCGCGACATCATCTCCGAAGAGATGGAAGCCGTGATGACCGGTGGCAAATCGGGCCAGGAAGCGGCTGACGACGCAGTGGCACGCGGCAATGATCTGCTGCGCGATTTCCAATCCGCTAACCAGTAAATAAGCACTCACTTCGCCGCTTACCCTTTTGGGTAGGCGGCGATTTCGTTTGGATGCGAGCTGCCCATGCAAACTAAACGCATGACCTACCCTGGTCGCTTTTTGCCCTACGCGCTGTTGGCGCCCCAGGTAATTGTGACGCTGATTTTCTTTATCTGGCCTGCGGGCCAGGCGCTGTATCAGTCGCTACTGCGCGAAGACGCCTTTGGGCTTCGATCGACGTTTGTGGGGCTTGAGAACTTTGCTCGCCTGTTCCGCGACGGCAGCTATGTCAATTCGCTATCGGTAACGGCGGTATTCGCCGTCGGCACCACACTGCTGTCAATGACGGTGGCGCTTTTATTGGCCAGCACCGTCAACCGGATGATTCGCTCACGCAGTACCTACACCACCCTACTGGTGTGGCCCTACGCCATTGCGCCTGCGCTGGCAGGCGTTTTGTGGTGGTTTATCTTCAACCCCTCCATCGGCATTGTGCCTTATATGCTGGAGATGGTGGGGTATCAGTGGAACCACCGTAACTCGGGGAATGATGCCATGCTGCTGGTGATTTTTGCCGCCGCCTGGAAGCAGATTTCCTATAACTTCCTGTTTTTCCTGGCGGGCTTACAGTCCATCCCACAATCGCTGATTGAAGCGGCCTCTATTGACGGCGCCAGCCCAACCAAGCGCTTCTGGACGATTATTTTCCCGCTGCTCACGCCGACCACCTTCTTCTTGTTGGTGGTTAACGTGGTGTACGCCATGTTCGACACCTTCGCGATCATTCATGCCACCACCGCGGGCGGCCCCGCTCAGGCCACTAACATACTGGTTTACAAAGTATATGCCGACGGTTTTGTAGGGCTCAACCTGGGTTCTTCTGCGGCTCAGTCGGTGATTCTGATGGTGATTGTGGTGGCGTTAACCATGATCCAGTTCCGCTTTATTGAGCGCCGAGTCAACTACTAGAGAGAACGTTAATGGTTGAAAACCGCCCTTGGGCTAACCTGATTGCCCATATTGTTTTGCTCTCTGGCGTCGCGCTGGTGGCTTTTCCGGTATATGTCGCGATTGTCGCCTCGACCCACTCCCTCTCGGGTTTACTGCAGGGCACGCTGCCGCTGCTGCCCGGCGGCCACGGGATCGAAAACTACACGCGCATGTGGCAGTCCGGCGTCTCTAATGCCGGTGCCCCGCCCGCCGCCCTAATGCTGTGGAACAGTTTTATCATGGCCATGGCGATCACCGTGGGTAAACTGTCTATTTCGCTGCTCTCCGCCTTTGCCATCGTCTACTTCCGTTTCCGCTTTCGGATGTTCTTTTTCTGGATCATCTTCATCACCTTGATGCTGCCGGTGGAAGTGCGCATTATTCCGACGTTTCAAGTGGTGGCGGATCTCAATATGCTCAATAGCTTTGCCGGGCTGTCGATTCCGCTGATTGCCTCGGCCACCGCGACGTTTCTGTTCCGCCAGTTCTTTATGACCATTCCCGAAGAGATGCTCGAAGCCGCTCGCGTCGACGGCGCCGGGCCGCTGAAGTTTTTTAAAGACATCTTGATGCCGCTATCGGTGACCAATATCGCCGCGCTGTTTGTGATCATGTTTATCTACGGCTGGAACCAGTACCTCTGGCCGCTGATTATCACCACCGACCCTGACTATTACACCATCGTTATGGGTATCCAGCGCATGACCTCGGAAGAGAACCCCCAGTGGCAACTCGTCATGGCGGCAGTCGTCATGGCAGCGCTACCGCCGGTATTAGTGATTCTGTTTATGCAACGCCTATTTGTGAAAGGCCTGACCGAGACGGAGAAATAGCATGGCCAGCATTACCTTGGAAGGGCTAAAGAAAACCTATAGCGGCGATGTTCACGCCGTCAAAGGCATCGACTTACAGATTGAGGATGGCGAGTTTGTGGTGCTGGTCGGGCCTTCCGGCTGCGGCAAATCCACCCTGCTACGCATGGTGGCAGGTTTGGAAACCATTACCGAAGGCACGCTCAAAATCGGCGATCGGGTGGTCAACAAGCTAGAACCCGCCGAGCGCGATATCGCCATGGTGTTCCAGAACTACGCGCTCTACCCGCATATGACGGTGTACAACAACCTCGCCTATGGGCTGAAAAACCGCGGCTTTAAAAAAGACGAGATTGATCAGCGCGTTCAAGTCGCTGCCAAAATGCTCGAGATCGAGGAGTTTCTAGAGCGCAAGCCGCGCAAGCTCTCCGGCGGCCAGCGGCAGCGCGTCGCCATGGGCCGTGCCCTGGTGCGCGACCCGGCGGCATTCTTATTCGATGAGCCACTCTCGAATCTGGATGCCAAACTGCGCGTGCAGATGCGTGTGGAGATCAAGCAGCTCCAGCGGCGTTTGAAAACCACCAGCCTGTATGTGACCCACGACCAGTTGGAAGCCATGACCCTGGGTGATCGTTTGGTCGTGCTCAACGCCGGGCAGATTGAGCAGGTGGGCACGCCCATGGAGATCTACGCCCGCCCCGCGACCATGTTTGTGGCCGGGTTTATCGGCTCCCCCGCCATGAACATGCTGCCTGTGGATTACCTGAAAACACCCGGCGCCAATGGCCTGCTGGATAACCTGCCCGAAGGCACCGATACCGTCGGCATTCGCCCGGATGATATGCACTTAACGCCGCCCGCAGCGCCTCACTTAACCGTCGACTCTACGCTTGCGCTGTTTGAAGCCGCCGGGGCCGAAAGCCACCTGTACGTGAACCTCGCCGGTAGCGACCAGCCCACGGTGATCCGCGTCTCGGGCCAACCCCCGGTCGCCGAAGGCGAAACCCTGCGATTTTTCGTGACCCGCGACGCGCTGCATCCTTTTAACAGCGCCACGGGTAAACGTACGGGGGATTGAAAGCTGATCACCAAAAAACAAGACAACAAAAACGAGTCAACGGCTAAACCATGCGCTACGTTTGAGATAACGAGCAGCACGCGTGTCGGCTGCTCACCTCGCCTGTTATCCAAGTAGCGTACGGATCGATGAGTACTGAACCTTTATACGTGGATGGCCTGTATCGCGATCACTCCCGGCGCGTGCAGGCTACGTTGATCCGGCTGCTGGGCGATTTTGAGCTTGCCGAAGAAGCCATGCAGGATGCTTTTGTGGCCGCTGTTCAGCAGTGGCCGGTTAACGGCACACCTGACAACCCCACGGCATGGCTCATTCGCACCGGCTACCACTGCGGAATCAATCAAATTCGCCAGCGCAGCACAGCACGCCGCCGGGCCCACTTGCTGCTACCCACAGAGTCGTTACTCTCAGAAGAGACGCCGGATCTTGAGCCCACCACCATCGAAGACGACGCCTTGCGGCTGCTGTTCACCTGCTGCCACCCAAGCCTAAGCATAGAAGCACGCATTGCCATGACCCTGCGTGAGATGTGCGGCCTCACCACCGAGCAGGTCGCCAGCGCCCTGCTGATGAAGCCCACGACGTTGGCACAGCGTATCGTGCGCGCCAAACGCAAGATTCGCGATGCACATATTCCTTATGCCGTGCCACCCCAGGAAGAGCTGCCCGAACGTTTGCCCGATGTGCTCCAAGTCATCTACCTGGTCTTCAATGAAGGTTACTCGCGCAGCACTGGCGCCAGCGTGGTCGATATCAGCCTAACCCAAGAGGCTATGCGGCTGGGCAATGAGCTGGCACGGCTACTGCCTCAGGGGGAAGTATTTGGGCTAATGGCCTTGATGCTGCTTAATGATGCCCGCCGGGATGCGCGCCAGGATAGCGACGGGGAGCTGGTCACCCTGGATGTGCAGGACAGGCGCCTATGGCGCCAGGAAGATATCCACGCAGGTATAGCGTGGTTGGAAAAAGCGCTGACGCTCACCCCTACCGGGTACTACACCCTTCAGGCGTCGATTGCCGCCGTACATGCCCAGGCCAGCCGAGCAGAGCAGACCGATTGGGGGCGTATCGTCAGGCTCTACGATGCTCTCTGCCGACGCTTTCCATCGCCGATCCTGGCGTTAAACCGTGCGGTCGCCATTGCCATGAATGGTGCGCCCGATGCCGGCCTGAAGCTACTCGACGACATCGCCCATCACCCACAACTGTCCCGCTATCATCTGTTTCATGCCGCTAAAGCGGATTTGCTGCGTCGCCAAGGCCAGCATGAAGCCGCGCGCAGTGCTTATCACCAAGCGCTGCAATTGGCCACCCTGGATCCAGAAAAGCGCTTTTTAAACAGACGGTTGGCAGAGCTCGAAAATATCCCATAAAAAATGCTCAGACTATGTCGATTCAAGACGCTGCCAAACGACTAAAGAGAGTCACTACCCTGACCAACCAGGAGACTCTCAATGAAATTCATGCTGATACGCCGTGCTGATGCCAGCACCGAGAATGGCGCTATGCCCTCTCAGGAGATGCTTGCCGACATGGCTGCTTATAACCAGCGCATGACCGAGGCAGGCGTGTTTTTGAGCGGCGATGGCTTACATCCGACCAGCAATGGGTGTCTGATCCGTTTCGAAAACGGTGAACCCACCATCATCCCCGGGCCGTTGTCGCCAGCCAGTGAGCGTATTGCCGGTTACAGCGTGCTAGAAGCCCCTTCCCTGCAGGCGGCCATTGAGTGGGCCCAACAATGGCCCACCCAGGATGCCGATGGCAACGTGACTCTTGAGCTACGGCGCTACTTTGCGCTGGAAGATTTCGAGCCCGGCGCCGGACTTGAGCAGCACCGCACCCTGGCGCGTGTACCCGATGCCATGAACGTGCACGTTGCCTTTCCCGGTACCTGTCGGGAAGCCATGCAGTTTTATGCCGACGTGACCGGCGGGCAGTTGGAGTGTCTGTTGACCTATGCTGACACGCCCGCCGCTGAACACTCCCCACCGGAACTCCATGACCGCATCATCCACGCCTCGCTGAACCTGCGTGGCCGTCGCTTAATGGGCGCGGATATGGCGGCTGACTGCTATACACCACCCCAAGGGGTAGAGGTTCAGTTGGAGTATCAGGATATAGAACAGGCCGCACGCACCTTTGCCCAACTGGCAGAGGGTGGAAAGATCACCATGCCGTTCGAAGCGACCTTCTGGTCACCTGGGTTCGGCATGACGGTAGATCGTTTTGGCGTGGGCTGGATGGTGAACGTTGCGTCAGATAACTGCCCCTTAGCCACTGAAGGAGATGCCCTATGAAGTACGTAGCGCTGGTGTATTACCAGGAACAGATTATCAACGCCATGAGCGAACAGGCGTGGCACGACCTTAACCAGGAGTGTATCGCCGGGGTAGAACGCCTAAGCGCCAGCGGCCACTACCTAGCCGGGCAGCCGTTACAACCGACGGAGACGGCGACCACCGTGCGCGTGCGCGATGGTGAAACGTTAATCTCGGACGGCCCCTTCGCCGAAACCAAAGAGCAATTGGCGGGTTTTTATCTGATTGAAGCCCACGACTTGAATGAGGCGCTGCAGCTGGCTAGCCGCATACCACCGGCCCGGCTGGGCAGCATTGAAGTACGCCCCGTTCGAGAACTGCCACCTAAAGCAGCACCACAAACAGAAATAGGAGAATAATCATGAATAATAACGCCTACCCCTATGTCGATGGTTTCGTCGCTGCCGTGCCCAACGCTAATAAAGCTGAATTTATTGAGCATGCCCGTGCCGCGGCCGTTGTGTTCAAGGAACACGGAGCGCTCCGCGTGGTGGAGTGCTGGGGCAACGATGTGCCCGAAGGAGAAGTGACCTCCTTCTCTATGGCGGTTAAGCGCAAGGATGACGAGACGGTTATTTTTTCCTGGATAGAGTGGCCATCCCGCGCCGTGCGCGATGAAGCCATGCCCAAAGTCATGCAGGATCCACGCTTACAAATGGACGTTAACCCGATGCCATTTGATGGCAAGCGGGTCATCTTTGGCGGCTTTGAAAGCGTCATTAATGAGTAAGCTTTAATAAGTGGCCCAGGAATTTACTCAGAATCATCCTGGGCCACATCCTCTTCAGCTACAGCCTCTCCAACTACAGCCTCTTCAGTTGCAGCCTCTTCAACTGTAGCCTCTAGAACTACAGCCTATTGAGCTACATCAGTGATCCGCCCTTCAACTTGGTAGAACACTTCTTTGCGTTCCAGCATATATTCGCGCAGCATTTCCCAATCCGTATTGCCGACAATGGTGTTACGGCCATCAGCGTAGGCTTCTCCGAGTACCGTATGGCTGTCCCCACCGGCGGCAGTAAAGTTATTGGTGGCGATGGTATAAGTACGCTCTGGATCAACCGCCTGCATCGCGCCTTCCCGGGCAATATTGAGGCTGATCACCCGCTCACCTGGTGGCTCGCTGCTGTCATAGGTCAACGCCACGCCTGCTGACACCTGCAGAAAACCGCCGTTCTCATCGGGCGCATTGGCCAGAGCAATTTCAAAGGTTTCCAGCAGTTCGGCGCCGGTGACGTCAAGCAGCGTTAGGCGATTGCCAAACGGCTGTACGGCGATTAAATCGCCTACGGACACATCGCCCCGCTCAATCGCTTCGCGGATACCGCCGCTATTTTGGATCGCCATGACCGTCTCGGGCGCCACCTGCTGCGCAGCATGCAGCTGGGCATCGGTGATTAAGTTGCCCAACGCTGTTTCATTGGCTCGCACACTCTGCTCATCACCGCTGCCGTGGCGGGGGTTGGGCAGCTCTGAGATTGCCTTGGCGCCAACCAAGGTATCCCGCAGTGTTTCAATCTCAGCGGTGTAAGGCTCAAGCCGCTGAGCCGCGTCAGAATCCGCCTCGCGGTCGTCGGCGGCGAGCAGCTCGCCGCTGGCATCCACCACCACGCCGTTCTCGTCGAAGGTGACCTGCATCACCCCAAGATGCTGGCCATACTCGCCTGCCTGGCAAATCACCGTGGGTGATGGGAGCGCCTCACCCGCGCGACTCTCACTAAGCAGTCTAGGCGGCGAAACCTGGCTATGGCTGTGGCCGCCAATAATAATGTCGATACCGTCAACGTGCTCCGCTAGCAGCAAGTCGTTACCCACGCTGGGGTCGCTGTCATAGCCCAGATGGGTAAGGGCAATAATCTTGTTAATCCCCTGCTCTTCAAAACTTGCCACCATGGCTTCAGCCGCCTGGCGATAATCGCTAATGGTGACGTGACCAGGACTGGAGATCGTCTCGCTGTCCTGGGTGCTTAACCCAAATATGCCGATTGGCTCACCGTTATGCTCAACCACAATACCGTCATAGAGCTGCCCGGCTTGCGGATCTGCGCTAATTGACTCACCCAGCATGTCAGCAAACTCAGGGCCTTCTGAGAAATCCAGGTTAGCGCCTAGAATGGGAAACTCGGCACCTGCAAAAAATGCCGCTAACGCCTGATGCCCCTCTTCTGGGTCACCCAAATCAAACTCATGGTTGCCGGGCACAAAGGCGTCGTAGCCCATTAAATTCATGAATTCGAGGGCATCCTGGCCCTGAAACTCAGTGAAATAGAGCGTGCCAGAAAAAATATCGCCCGCTTCCAGCAGTAATCCTTCGCCGTAGGTCTCCCGCGCCTCATTCAGCGTGGTGATCAAATGGGGATACTGATCGGTACGCCCGTGTAGATCATTGGTGTGAAACAGGGTAAGGGTGTAGTTATCGGCAAAGGCGGGGGGAACGGTGACGAATAACGCTGTCCCTAGCGCCATGCCATAGTGATGAAAACGCATTTAAATGACTCCTTTCATATCAGTGTTCAGACACCTTAGCAGTAAAGGTAGCCTACCAGCGACGTTTCGTCTCCATGATAATTACCACCTTCACTAAACGCCAAAAACCGGTGTGGAATTATCCACACCGGTAAAGATCGAAACATGCGAGCTAACTAAAAGCTAAAGAACTATTACAAAAGCGAATACAAAAAACTAAAGCAACACTATCGCTAACATCACGCTACGAATTAGAAGTGATAGCGAGCGCCTAATGCGTAGTACATATCTTCTTCAAAGTCATTAACAGCATCCAGGTTACGATCGTTCAGCTCAAGGAACATATCGAAATTGCTAGACAACTTGTACATGGAGCCTAGCGCCCAAGCGTTACGCTCATCGCTAGCGCCATCTACATCGATGTTGTAGTAATCGGCGAAGAACTTCCAGGAATCGATAGCGTATGTAGCACCAACGCCGATTTTATCGAAACCGCCACCGTTAACATCGTCATCACCGCGGGTTTCATAACCTACACGAGCAGCGAAAGAATCTGTAATAGCAAACTCGCCCGTAGCGCCATAACGCACTTCACCGTTGCCGCCACCGCGTACCGTATCTTCCACATAACCAAGCGCTAAACGAGCGGGGCCTGTTTCGTAAACAACACCACCCTGAGTGGCGATAACAGATCCTTCGGAAGTCTGCTGGGCTTCAGTCAAACCACGCTCAGAGAAGTGCTTGGCAGAAATAACCGCCTGAAAACCACTCATTTTAGGCGTTTTATAGCCAATCGAATCGCCGCGGGCCTGCAGGCCGCCACCAGCGAACTCGTAGCCGCGCTCAACGTAAACATCGAACGGCGTCATTACGTTTTTATCGTAGAAGCTATCGTAGTTACCGGCCATAAAGGTACCGAACTGCTGGCTTTCCAGACCCAGGTAGCTATTACGCACCTCATCGAAACCAGAGGATGTATTACGCTCATCCCCCGTAAAGCGCCACTCTACACGGGCGAACGCACGCAGATCAGAGGAGATCTGGTGGCCGGCGGTAATCCGTAAACGCGAGCCGAAATTGCGGAACTCTTCGCCGTTATCAACACCATTGTCGATACCGCCGCCTTCAATCCCCATAGCGATACGACCATAAATTTCCAGATCGGTACCGTCTTGATCATAAACGGTGGCGGCTTGTGCTGCAGAGGCTGCCAATAAACCGCTAACGGCTAACGCCAGTGTCGTTTTTTTAAACATGATTGTTCCCATTGAAGTAGTTAATGCTTGCGCTTTGCGAAGGCACAATGAAGGACGAATAACGCCTCAACGCAGGGAACCTTAAAGGAGTTATATTTCATTAATTTTAAAGTTTTATTTTTTAGGGAACTTATTTTCAATATACTTATTTAATAAAAATGCCATTCAAATTTAACATTTCACTGATATTAAGAACTGGTATTAAAATGGGCACTAAGCAATGACCCTAAGAACGGATGCTCAGCACTGACCTTCAAATAAAACAGTTGCCCTTATCCTACAACCTATTTAAGCGTGTCATCACTTATTCACTTGTTTGTCTCGGCAGTGTCATTCGCCCCGCCCACACTGTTTGAAAACGTGATAAAGGGATGAATCGCTTATGCGGCTCTGCATCGTTAGTGAAACATGGTCACCGGACATCAATGGCGTTGCCCATACGCTCAGCCGGCTAAGCTATGAACTTAACCGGCAAGGAGTGCCGGTTGATGTGGTTCGCCCACGCCCAAGGGGCGCGGGTAATGCGACCGGTATTAACCGCGAACTACAGGTGCAGCGCTTTGCCTTACCCGGTTACACCGATGTACAGGTGGGGCTAGTCAGGCCCGCCACGCTGCGCCGCTTTTGGCGTAAGCATCGGCCAAACATAATCTACGTTGCCACCCAGGGCCCTCTAGGCTGGGCGGCCCGCCAAGCGGCGCGGCAGCTCAATATTCCTTTGGTAGCGGGCTGGCACACTAACTTTGACCACTACTGTGAAGATTACGGCGTCAACTGGCTAGCCTCGACCACACGGCGCTACCTGCGCTACTTCCATAACGGCTGCGATCTGACCTTAGTGCCTACCCACCAGCAGGCAAAAGCGCTGCAGCGTCAGGGGATACGAGATGTCCATGTGCTGTCACGGGGCTTGGATGGTGAGCGCTTCTCACCCGCCCACCGTGACCCTGCATTACGCAAAGGCTGGGGGGTAAGCGAGCATCAGCCGGTGGCACTTTATGTTGGCCGATTAGCCGCAGAAAAAAACCTCACCTTGTTACATGAAAGCTTTCAGGCCATGCGCGAGGTGCGCCCCGATATCGCCCAGGTGATCGTCGGCGATGGCCCCGCACGGGCACAGTTGGAGAAGGCGCTTCCCGATGCCCATTTTACCGGTTTTGTGGGGCAAGAATCGCTTGCGCGCCACTATGCCAGCGCTGATATGTTTATTTTCCCTTCACTTTCCGAAACCTGGGGCAATGTGGTGGCAGAAGCCATGGCTAGCGGCTTGGCCGTGGTGGCCTATGACCATGCGGCCAGCGCCGAACTGATTCACAGCGGCCGTAACGGTGTCACCGTGCCGGCTGGCAATAGCAGCGCGTTTCAACAGGCCGCGGTGGAACTATGCCAACACCCCGCTGACTACGCTCGTTTAGGCCGAGTGGCGCGCTTACGCGCACTTGAGCAGAGTTGGACGGGTATTGCCGAGCAATTTTTGCGTTATTTAAACCAAGCCCAGGAGGCTCATCATGCGCCCGCGTCCGCTTGTCGTATTCGACCGTCTTGACCTGTTGGAGTGGCAGCTCTGCCAGCGAATATCGCGGCTATCGATCTACCGCCCCTGGCGCATCACGCTTCAGGCCGCCAGCCGTTTAGGCGATTGGCCTGTTTGGGTGCTACTGATTCTCGCCCAGCCCTGGCTTCAGCCCAATGGCGCCTGGCGTGTTTTGCAATACAGCGTTATCGCCCTGTTTGCCGTGGCCGTTTATCGGCTGGTGAAAACCCGCTTATGCCGTGAGCGCCCCTTTATTACTTACGCTGAAGGCATTGAGTGCTGTGAACCGGCCCGCGACCGTTACAGCTTCCCCAGCGGCCACACCATGCACGCGGTGATGTTTAGCGTCTTAGTCGCCGCCCACACGCCCTGGCTGCTGCCAGTGGTGTTGCCATTAACACTACTGATAGCGATCTCACGGGTCGGGTTAGGGCTGCACTACGTAAGCGATGTACTCGCAGGGGCCGCGATGGGCTACGCTTTTGCCTTGGCCAGCCTGTATTGGATGGGGTAATGCTCCCTGTTTTCCCATAACTGCATTTCCATAAATGCATTTCCATAACTGCTTTCGCATGACTGTTTTCGCGTAATTGGCCACTAAGCGCTATGGTTAATCCAACCTTGTCTTTTCTAAACGCACCCGCCCAGCATTAATCGCGGCGTGTCAGCATCAAGGAGTGATGTGATGACCATGACGGTTGGTGAATTATTTATAGCGCTAGTCACCATTGCGTTAGTGCTTTTAGCCAGTAATGTACTGCGTCTATGGCTTCCCTGGTTAAGACGACTCTTCCTACCTAGCTCCGTCATTGGCGGCTTACTGCTTTTACTAATGGGCCCTGATGTGCTGGGCCGAGCTCTACCCACTTTTTTTGAAGAAAGCCCCGGACTGTTTCCTGCCTATGTGCAGGAGAGCTGGGCAGCGCTGCCGGGGCTATTGATTAATGTTGTCTTCGCGGCATTGTTTATTGGAAAAGCGATTCCCGGACTCAGGACGATTTGGTTGCGCGCAGGGCCGCAAGTCGTCGTCGGCCAAACCATGGCGTGGGGCCAGTATGTGGTTGGGTTGAGCTTGGCGCTGCTGGTGTTGGTGCCGGTGTTTAATATGAACCCTATGGTGGGGGCATTAATCGAAATTGGCTTTGAAGGCGGCCATGGCACCGCAGCGGGCATGGCAGACACTTTCACTGAATTGGGCTTTGAAGAAGGCGCCGATCTAGCCCTAGGGCTGGCGACAGTAGGCATCGTCTCAGGGGTACTGATTGGTACGCTACTGATTAATATTGCCGCGCGTCGCGGCATCATCAAACTCAATGATGACAACCACCAGCCAGAAGATCCCGATGAGTTAATGCGTGAAGATGAGCGCCCTTCTACCGCAGAGTTCAGCGAATTTAAAAAAGACCTGGTGCAAGAGTCAGGCACCACCGATCCGCTCAGCCTACATATCGGTTTAGTGGGTATCGCTATTGTGATCGGCTGGCTAATACTGTCGGGCTTGCAATGGATTGAGCAAGTCACCTGGGCACGTGACGGCGGCTTGGAAATCCTCGCCCATGTGCCGCTTTTCCCTATTGCCATGATTGGTGGGGTAATTGTGCAACTGATTGTGATGCGGTTTGGATTAGAACGCCATGTATCTAGCCGTACCATGTCGCGCATTGCAGGTACCGCGCTGGACTTTACTATCGTGGCCGCACTCGCCACTCTTTCACTGACTACTTTAGGCGAGTACTTCCTGCCCTTTTTGCTGCTCGCTGTGACGGGAATTGCCTGGGGACTGTTCGTGCTGATCGTTATAGCGCCCCGAGTGATTCCAGAAAACTGGTTTGAGCGAGGGGTAGGCGATTTTGGGCAATCAATGGGGGTGACCGTTACCGGCCTGCTGTTGATGCGCATGGCAGACCCCAAGAACGAGTCTGGCGCGCTAGAGAGCTTTGGCTATAAACAGCTTATGTTTGAACCGATTGTGGGTGGTGGGCTTTTTACAGCCGCGGCCTTACCACTGATTGCCGAATTTGGCGCCTTAGCCGTACTGATTTTTGCCGCCTTATTAACAGTCGGATGGCTCGCGTTTGGCTTGCTCTATTTCGGACGCATGGTGCCAGATCGCGGGAAGGGCCGCTGGAAAAACTAACCCGATCCAAAAGTTCTATCCAAAAACTAAGCTCAAAAGCCCTGCCCAAAAGCTCGGCCTCAAAAACTGAAACGCCCGCATCAGCGGGCGTTTCAGTTTTTCCTTTCAAAGCAAAAAGTTAGATATCGGGCGGCATATCATCACACTCATCAGCTCTAGCCATGAATGATGTCTTAAACATCATATACACGCCCAGTCCTGAGAACCCTAAGAACAAAACAAACATGCACAACATCAATGCCATTGCCATAATCTTGTCCCTGATAGTAAGCGGTCGTTACGTTGACGTTTTCTAACCGCAGCATTTTGATTTCATCGAAGGATAGACTAAAACAATCCATTAATCTGTGCGGTAGCGATCCGTGCAGGTACCGCGCAACAAGATTCGTCGAAAAAGTAATTTAAAATTAATGACTTATTAAAAATTACGCACGCGAAAAAACCACCTCATTTTCATGAGATGGTCGTTTCGCATCAGTCCACTCCTGTGTTTGATGAACAGCGCCTCCCTGCGCTGTAACCAGTGAGTGGGCTAATTGTCCTTTAACATCCTGTTGGTCTTTCGGCGTCCTGCCTTCCTTTTGCTTGTCAGCCCACTCACTCAGTTACTGGTTAAACATTTCAAAATGGCTAGTGCTAAGTAACTGAATTTTTAGCTAACTGGCTAGCGCTTAAACACTCACATAAGTACATGCAGGCAGTGAGCCAACCCATGCCAATATAAACAAAATCTATTAATAAACAGAACCTTATAAAAATAAAAATTGATAAGAAAATCTATTTCAACCCTCTTTACCATGTATAGAAGTGACACATGCGACATGAGCACAGGCCTTAGGGGCACACTTTTCCAGCTGGGCTATAGCGAAAAGTCCGCGCAGGTATTATTTTGGCTAGGGCCTGTTGACGTTTCATCGCGGCCGTGAGTGAAACGTCAACAGGCCCTAAATTATCACTCAGCTTTTCACCAAATTTCAGGCTTCAAAAGCCGCCTCTTTACTTCCTACGGTTGACCCCATACGTTCGAGGAGAGCTATATGAAACGTCCAGTTGCTCTAAGCATACTCATCATCACCCTACTGCTGGTCAGTGGCTGTAATACCCTCCGCGGTGCGGGTGAAGACCTTGAACAGGGTGGCGAAGCTATCCAGCGTGCAGCGAGTTAAACGCTATGATGACTGTTTATTTATCCCATGGCCTTGAGAGCGGGCCAGGAGCACTAAAAACCCAGGCGCTGAAAGGCGTAGCGGAAAAGCTGGATGACTGTGAACCGGTGGTCATGGACTATCGAGACATAGCAGAGCCTAAGCTGCGCCTGCAACATCTGCTGAGGGTATTAGCCGAGCGCGGTGACGACCCTGCCCGGTGTGTGCTGGCAGGCTCAAGTTTGGGGGGCTGGCTAAGCGCCGCGGTGAGTGCACAACAGCCGGTGTTGGGCTGCTTTCTGCTGGCACCCGCGCTAGGCTTAGCCGACTACCCAGAAACGTCACCGACTATTCAGGCCCGGCACACGCATATCATTCACGGCTGGCGGGATGATGTCGTCGCCCCGGAACCGGTCATCGAGCGGGCCCGCCTGCAGCGTCTATCGCTGCGAATGGTAGACGACGATCATCGTTTGCATGCCAGCCTGGAGACTATTTTGTGCGATTTTGAGCGCTTTTTACGTCAGTGCAGCGCGCCTGAACAATACGCTTCGTAAACCTAGATAAAACAAACATTCGACACGAGCACTCAAAACCTATACAAATGGTGTACATAAAGCGGATATTGCACCAGAGTTTATATAGCTCTAGAGCTTATAGAGAAAGGAGATTGCTCATGTTAGGCATGTTTAAGCGCGACCCCAAAAAGAAACTTCAGCAAGAGTATGAGCGTAAACTTCAAGCGGCCATGGAGGCTTCACGCAATGGCGATATGCGCGCCAATGCCACGCTTACCGAAGAAGCAGAAGCGTTGCTTGCCGAGATACGGCGCATTGAAGCGACAGAATAGTCGTTTCGGCAGTAGACAACGCTACAGCTTACTCGCGGCTTTTGCGCTTGTTAGCCTACAGACCAGCGTAGCGCTGGCGGGGTGCCCCAGCCCAGGGCAGTGGTGGCAGAATGAGCGGCCGCTCGCGAACAGCGATTTGCTAACTACGGCGGCCCAGCAGCAGGTGGTATTGCTCGGTGAACAGCACGATGACATTGCCCATCACCGCTGGCAGTTGCATACCCTAGCGGGATTGCATGCCCTTCGCGATGATTTAGTGATTGGCCTGGAAATGCTACCGCGCAGCGCTCAGCCTGCTCTGGATGCCTGGATAGCCGGTGAATTGGATGACAATACGCTGCTTGAACAAACCCAGTGGGACGAGGCCTGGGGATTTGATTCAGCCCTGTATATGCCGATTTTAGCGTTTGCCCGAATGGCACAGATACCGTTGGTTGCGCTTAATATCGCCCCGGAGCTGCGCCAGCGGCTGGTCACTGATGGCTGGGAGCGCGTACCCGCGGATGAGCGCTTTGCGATCCCGCCGCCACAGCCCGCCAGCGCTAGTTACCGCTCACGGCTCACCGAGGTGTTTAATCAGCACGCCATGGGCGAGGATCCGGAGTCGCTTGAGCGTTTTATTCAGGCGCAGCTCACCTGGGATACCGCCATGGCCCAGCGCTTGGCCGAAGCCACAGAGAGCGGCGCCCTGGCGGTGGGCCTAATGGGGCTAGGCCATGTGATCTACAACGAAGGCGTTGCCTATCAGCTCAATGCCATGGGCATTAACGACACCGCTAGCCTGCTGCCCTGGCAAATGAGCAACTGCACCTTGCCCGACCCCACCCTAGCCGATGCGGTATATATACTCGCTGACGATTAGGAGTCTGTCTGACTTCTAACAATTACTCGTCAGCGAGTGCCGGTAGCAACGTTTTCAGTTTACGCGTGAGCGTATTGCGCCCCCAGCCTAGCAGCTCGGCGGCTTCACCTTTGCGTCCACCGGTGTGTTTTAACGCCGTCTCAATCAGAATCCGCTCAAAATCCGGCACCGCTTCTTCCAACAGGTGGGTATGGCCTTCAGCCAGAGCATGATCCGCCCAATCGCGAAACGCCGTGCGCCAATCGCCGTGGGCACTGCTTTCGGAAGCGCTGGGTGAGCGCAGTTCCGGGGGTAGATCTTCAACCAGAATTTCACGCCCCGAGGCCATCACGGTCAGCCAGCGGCAGATATTCTCTAACTGGCGCACGTTACCGGGCCACGGCAAGCGCGTCAGATGAGCCTCAGCTTCGCTGGTCAGCACCTTGATATCAGTGGTCAGTTCTTTCGCCGCCTCGGCTAAAAAGTGCCGTGTTAAGCGGGGAATATCTTCCCGCCGCTCGGCAAGCTTGGGCAGGTGAATACGGATTACGTTCAAGCGGTGAAACAAATCCTCCCGGAAGCGTCCGTCGTCCACCAGCACTTCTAGATTTTGGTGGGTAGCGGCGATGATACGTACGTCCACTTTGACCGGCGTATGCCCACCAACGCGATAGAACTCGCCATCGGCCAATACACGCAGTAAGCGCGTTTGGGTTTCAGACGGCATATCGCCAATTTCATCTAAAAACAGCGTGCCGCCATTGGCCTGTTCAAAGCGCCCCTGGCGCTGCTGGGCCGCCCCGGTAAACGCGCCCTTCTCGTGACCAAACAGCTCAGACTCTATTAGGTCGCGGGGGATCGCCGCCATGTTGAGGGCGATAAACGGCTTACCCGCCCGCGGGCTGTGCTGGTGAAGCGCCTGGGCAACGCGCTCTTTACCGGTACCCGACTCGCCGTTAATCAACACCGTGATATGGGAGTGGGAGAGGCGGCCAATGGCCCTAAACACCTCCTGCATCGCCGGCGCTTCGCCAATAATCTCAGCGTTTAACCCTTCCGGCACGGTGACCGGACGCTGACGTTCACGGGCGTGGGCCACGGCGCGACGCACCAGTGCCAGAGCCTCGTCAACATCAAACGGCTTGGGCAGGTATTCAAATGCCCCACCCTGATAAGAAGCCACGGCGCTGTCCAGGTCGGAGTGCGCGGTCATCACGATCACCGGCAGGTCGGGATGCGCCTCGCGCACGCGCGCCATCAGATCAAGTCCGTCGATACCCGGCATACGAATATCGGTGACCAGCACGTCCGGAGGGCTTTCCAGCAAACGCGTCAGGGCAACGTCGGCGCGCTCAATACACTCAACGTCCAGGTCGGGTTGCGCTAATGCGCGCTCCAGCACCCAGCGGATAGCGCGGTCATCATCGACAATGACCACCCGCGCAACATCATTACGTGCAGCCTCAGTCATGACGCTTCTCCGGTGAAATTAATAACCATGGGAATCAGTAAACGAAATTCGGTGTGTCCAGGGCGTGAGTCGCATTCGATCAATCCTTGATGTTGGTGCAAAATCGACTGGGCGATAGAGAGCCCAAGTCCGCTGCCTTCCGCACGCCCCGACACCATGGGGTAAAACAGCGTTTCCTGCAGCGCAACGGGAATGCCGGGGCCGTTATCGATCACCGCAACTTCACTGACCAGTCGGTGGCGTTCAGCGCCAAGGGTAAATTGGCGGCGGGCGCGGGTGCGCAGTATTAAAGAAGGCTCCGGCGTTTGCGCATCGCTCATGGCCTGCACCGCATTGCGAGCCACATTGAGCACCGCCTGAATCATTTGCGCCTCATCGCCGGAAAGGTCGGGCAGGCTGGGGTCATAATCGCGGCTGATCGTTACGCAAGGGTGCTCGGCAATCAGCAGCGCTCGCACACGCTCAAGCACTTTGTGAATATTGACCGGCTCGTGCTTAAGAATACGGTTAGGGCCAAGCATGGAGTCGACCAAATCGCGCAGTCTATCCACCTCTTCCACAATGATATGGGTATATTCGCGCAGCGCCGGGTCGTCCAGATCCCGCTCTAATAGCTGGGCGGCACCACGGATGCCGCCCAGGGGATTTTTGACTTCGTGGGCAAGCCCGCGGGCAAGCACCTTGATGGTCTCCTGACGGGTGGTGAGCGCTTCTTCACGGGAGATCTGCATCAAGCGATCCCGCGGCTCAACTTCTAACAGCAACTCATCGTCAGATAGCGGCGTCACCGTGTAGTCAACCGTAAGCGGTTCACTATTAAGCGGCGTAATGCGCGCTTCGCGCTGGGTATAAGGGTGAAACGCATCCCGCGCCTTAGCCAATACATCGTCAATGCTTTCATCCCCGCCGAGCAGCGTATCCAGGCTGATCCCGTGAACACGGCTAAGGCTGACCGCTAACAACGCTTCAGCGGCAGGGTTCATCCAGCGCACACGCAGCTCGCCGTCTAGCAGCAATACCGCCGTGGTGAGATGTTCAAGCAAACGCTGATGCATGGTGGTGTCCTGAAAAATCACGTCTTCCATCGCCGTTACAGACCTACAGGTGGATGATCAATGAGGGAACTGCAAAAAGCGCGCCAACTATGCATCTATGCCCAGTTGCACGGCTTGCGGGCATCGCCGGGTACAGGGACGAATCGTTTTAGCGCACCCACAACGGCAAATGCACCTATTGATGCACCACTTTAGTGCATACAGGCGATGGTAGGGAATTCTAATGCCGGATTTACTCATAAACCGCGTTTAAGAAACGAGCATTAAGGCACCGTAATCGTCACGGCTGCTGTACGGTGCTGCAAACGTTGGTGGCTATCCAGCAACTCTGCCTGAAGTTCGTGCCGCCCTGCGGCAAGCCCCGTTAGCCAGAAAACGTTGCTGTGCAGCGCTGTCTGGCTAATATCGCCATTCACTAGCAGCCGTACCTGGTGGTCGTCGCGCAGCGGTGGCGCAATAGCCACTTCCACCGCGGTCATACCGTTTTCCACCCGTGCGCCCTGCTGGGGCAGCGCAATCGAGAAGTGGTCATAGGGCATAAAGGGCTGCCCCGGTTTACCGCGCAGTCGTGCAGCAGCCGGTGTTGGGGCGCTAGGATTGGCGAGCGCAGCGTTTAACCCAGGCGGCAGGCTTGGCAACGGCGTCAACTCCAAGGCCTCGCCACCGCGGCCAGGGTTATCGGTGAAGGTAACGTTGCCGTGCTCATCGGTCACCCGGTAAACCGTTTGCCCGAACGCCGTTGCTGCACTGCCAGCGAGCGCTGCGCCCAACAGGGCTACCCGCACGCCGCGCATCGCTACTGTATTAATGCTCATCGCACCCCTTGCAGCGCTGCTCAGCCCCCAGTAATAAAAAACCCCGCCGGAGCGGGGTTCTATTAACAATCACCGTGACTCATTAACAGCTGTAGTACATATCAAACTCAATCGGGTGCGTGGTCATACGGATACGCTCCACTTCTTCCATCTTGAGTTCAATGTAGGCATCGATCATTTCGTCGGTGAACACGCCACCTTCGGTCAAGAATGCACGGTCAGCGTCGAGGGCTTCCAGTGCTTGATCCAGGCTGTGCGCGACAGTCGGTACTAACTTGCCTTCTTCTGGCGGCAGGTCGTACAGGTTTTTGTCCATGGCGTCGCCAGGATGGATCTTATTCTTGATGCCGTCGATACCGGCCATCAACATGGCAGAGAAGGCCAAGTAAGGGTTGGCGGTCGGATCAGGGAAGCGCGCTTCTACGCGTTTGCCTTTCGGGCTTGCCGTGTAGGGAATACGGATTGAAGCAGAACGGTTGCGGGCGCTGTAAGCCAGCATAACCGGCGCTTCAAAACCTGGCACCAAACGCTTGTAAGAGTTAGTAGAAGCGTTAGTAAAGGCGTTCAGTGCACGAGCGTGCTTGATGATGCCGCCGATATAGAAAAGCGCCATTTCAGACAGGCCAGCGTACTCGTCACCGGCAAACTGGTTTTGGCCATCTTTCCAGAACGACTGGTGCACGTGCATACCCGAACCGTTATCACCTACCAGCGGCTTCGGCATAAAGGTCGCCGTTTTGCCGTAAGCATGCGCTACGTTGTGGATCACGTACTTCATTTCCTGAACTTCGTCAGCTTTCTTCACCAGCGTGTTGAATTTGACGCCGATTTCGTTCTGACCCGCGTTAGCAACCTCGTGGTGGTGAACCTCGACGGTCTGACCAATCGCTTCCAGGGTATTACACATCGCACCACGAATATCGTGGAAGCTGTCCACCGGAGGAACCGGGAAGTAGCCGCCTTTAACGCGCGGACGGTGACCTAAGTTGCCGCCTTCTACCTGACTATTGGTTGCCCAGGCACCTTCGTCAGAAGTAATTTTATACATGGAACCCTGAATGTCAGACTTCCAATGCACTTCGTCAAAGATGAAAAACTCAGGCTCAGGACCGAAAAACGCGGTATCACCCAGACCCGTAGACTCTAGATAAGCTTCGGCGCGCTTGGCAATGGAGCGCGGATCACGATCGTAGCCCTGCATAGTGGCCGGCTCGATGATGTCGCAACGCAGAACCAGCGTTGCATCCTCGGTGAAGGGGTCGAGGTAGCCTGTACCATCTTCCGGGCTCAGAATCATGTCGGATTCGTTGATGCCCTTCCAACCTTCGATAGAAGAGCCATCAAACATTTGGCCATTCTCGAAAAATTCTTCGTTCACATCGCGAGCGGGCACGGTAACGTGCTGTTCTTTACCGCGCGTGTCGGTAAAACGCAGGTCTACCCATTTAACATCGTGTTCTTCAATTAGCGCGAGAGTCTTGGCTGACATAGTGTCCTCCGGTATGAGCGTGGCTTAAAGCTAACGACAGTAAGCTACCGATAAAAGTGTTGTTCGACAAAATACGTGCTAAACCGCACGTTTGTCATTCTTGTTCGCTCAACGTTTGCCTGACATTTTTCACAAATCGCTCAGCGAGCATTTCAGACCGGCTATCGTTTTAGCACGCCGCAAGGCTTATGCCTACGGCCCGCTAGCCGCTTCCAAATATAATGCAGAGAGCATGCCAACACTGCACCAATATGGCATAAAAAGACAACAACTAACTGTTTTATAACTATTAAAAAATGGATCTCAATGCCTCTTGATGACGCATAATTGTTAAAGCAGGCTTCTAAAGCCGCTTAAAAAAACCATAACGCACCAAAATAGAACAAAAATAATTCTTTATGCGCACTTTTAGTGCATTAAATATACTGAATACTCTTTTGGGGCTCGCAAGTTTTTTTACTTGCTACCCAAATAAACCAGATACTACAATAAATTACAATTTGATAGGTTTGCTCACAGTCGGAGTCGGCAAATGGGATCGGTCTGCTTTATTGTTGACGCCATGGTGACGGGTGAAATGTTGCCACGCCACTTAAAATCCATACGTGAATCCGGTGTTGCCGACCATTTGCTGCCTATTTTGGTGACGGCCACTCATGCCCAAGAACGGCTGAGTGCTATCGAGCAGCGTTACCACACTCACTCGCTAATTACCCCGGTGCGGCCCCTAGGGGCTCGCCTCAATAAAGCGGCGTCTGCCAGTCAAGCAGAGTGGCTAATCATTGCGCTGCAGAAAAAACCACTGCCATCCGACCTCTGGGGTGCGCTCTACCCACAGCTCAACACCTACAGTCTTGACGCCTTAATTATCGGTTTCACCCAACCATCGCTGCCGGAACGCATTCTACGGCGCTTATTGGTTAGCGCCTTGATATTCCCGCCCTACATTGCCGTTAGGCGAGCGTGGCTTGAACGCTTGGGCGGCTTTGACCCTGAGCTGGACGATAGCAGAGCGATAGATGATTTCCTGCAGCGTTTACACGCCTTCCCCACCCGTTTGAAAAGCTACAGCGGACATTTGCTTAGCCAAGCAGAAGAGCCAGCTACCCGCACGTTGCCTAACGCACCCGATACGATTTGCACGCCTCGTCCCTGATACGCTTTCTGCCGCTACTCACTAGCGCTTTCTTTACCGGCCTGTTTTAACTGGGCTGTCTTTACTGGCTTATCTTCACTAACCTAGCTTTACTAACCTAGCTTTACTAACCTAGCTTTACTAACCTTGTTTTACTAACCTTGCTTTACTAACTTACCTTCAACCGCTTGCCGAACAGCATCGCGCCAAGTGTGGTGGTATTAGCCAGCTTATTAAGCGACGCCGACCCCACTACGCCCACCACCAAAAGCACCAGGGCATACGCTCCTATCGGTAGCGACAAAGGCTCAATAGCCAGATCGGCAAGCACAAAGAACATCGGGTGAGCCAAGTAGATACCAAACGAATACGCATTGATGTGGCGCACCCACATAGGCGCAGGCCGCCCGGCCAAGTAACGCATGGCGCAAAGCGTAAATAGCACGAAGAAAGGAATCACCCACACCTCTTTAGAAGAGAATGCCAGCCAGCCCGCAAAGGTCGCGGCAATAATCAGCGCCACCAGCAGCGCCAGCCATACCGGGCGTGCCATTTGCTGCATCCAGGCAGGCCGCGCCAGAAACAAGCCCTCAGGAGCTAACGGGTAGTAGCGCACCAACACCAGCGCCAGGAAAAATACATAGATCCACCCCAGCGGGGCAATCCACAGCAGATAGCCGGGCCAGTCAACGTCAAACCAATAAGCCAGGCCCCAATACGCCATGCTGATGACACAAGCGCCCCACAGCCACGGCACCGGGTTCAAGCGCCACAGCTGCCAGCGGGTAAACAACCAATAGGCGGCATAAAACTGCATGGCAATGATTAGAAAATAGCCATGCCAGCCCGCATAAATATAATACTCAACAGCGTTGGCCACGAAGCCTACCGGCTCGTCTGATGCCTGCAACCTTACCCATTCAGCCGTCGAATAAATAAAGCCATACACAAAATACGGAACCATTACATACTTCACACGCTGGGCCAGAAAGCCTTCCGGCACGGCTTTGTCGTAGCGAACGGCAAACACAAAGACAGCAATAAACAGGAAAATCGGCGTGCCCAACACCAACGGTATGCGCATCAAATCGGTAGCAACGTTATCGAGGCGTTGATTGACGTGATCTAATAAATGAAACAAAAAAACGGCCATACAGCCGTAAGCACGCAACCAATAGATCTCTTCAATTTTCCGCATTGGGCCTCCCGCCGCTACCTATTCCTACCCTGGCATTTTGAATGGCGATGATGAATGACTATGCTAACTGACTGTCTTATATGGCTATGATGAACAATGAGGGCCTTCACGCTGTCCGACCCTATTGAACAGTTTTAATTCCCGGAGGAAACGTGTTCATCCCCAAGCCACCGCTGCTTTCGTACCGATTTAACGCCCTACTCACTGCATTTATTGGGTGGCTAACATTCAGTGGCCATAGTTTAGCCAGCGAGGTTGAGCACCATCAGTTTTTCTCGCCCACGCTAGGTTACGACTACCCCTACAGCGTTTATTTACCTGACAATTATGACGCCCAAGCGACAGACGCCTATCCCGTTGTGTATATGCTGCACGGCTCGTTTAATACTGACCGCGATTGGGTTTCTCGCGGCAACTTGCAGCAGGTGGCGGATAGGTTAATTAGCGCCGGACATATTCCTCCGGCCGTTTTCATTATGCCCGGCAGCCGCAGTTGGTGGGTGGATGGTCACAACGAACCTGCCCGTAGCGCGTTTTTTAACGACCTAATGCCTCACGTGGAAGCAACCTATCGCGTGGGACAAGAACGCCACCTGCGTGGCGTGGCGGGCTATTCGGCCGGCGGCTATGGGGCACTCAACTTCGCTCTGGAGCGGCCTGAGCTGTTTGCCGCAGTCGCCGTGTTAAGCCCCGCAAGCTACGCTCCCCTGCCGCCGCGTAACTCCACCGCCTGGCGCCACCCCTCATTTATCAATGATCAGGGGCGGTTTGATCGCGAACTTTGGCAAAGCCTTAACTACACCGCCTATTTGGAAGACTACCGCCTGCGCGTAACTCCCCGCGGTACTGAGGAAGAGGGCGATCTTCCCCCCGTGCCGCTGTATATCAGCGCGGGACGTAGCGACGTTTATGACGCGGAATTTCACGCGCGCATCCTGCGTCAAGCCATGGAACGCATCCAGCCCAACGATGTGCGGCTTGATCTCTACCCCGGCGGCCACACATGGCAGGTATGGCGCGCCAGCCTACCGGCAGCGCTTAACTTTCTATTTCAGTACGTGGGGCAGGAAAACAGCCCACCGGCGGTGGAAGAACAGAACCTTGGATAAACAGAACACAACCCCGTTGAAGGCACTACACTAAGGCAATGCGCTTCAAAAACACGCTTATTTAACCAAGGAAGACAGCGATGCATCAGCATATTGAATGGGACGAACCCGGCAACGCCAGTATTGTGCTGTACTTTAAAAAGCACCCGGAGCAGAGCGGCCAACCTGACCCAGGCGACATTATTTCCGCCCGCTATCAAGGCGCCATGGTTCGCGTCAAAGTAGAAGCCTACCGAGAAGATGACGCCGTCAGCATCGGCGAAGTCGCCGCGATCATCGATACCAAAGGCGGCCGCCACCAAAGCCACCACAAGCTGGAAGTCGGCCACATCGTCCGAGTACCCGACGATAAACGCGCCATGGAAACACCCCCACAAGAAGATTAGGGTTTTGCGTTTTCTAAACTCACCAGACAAGCCACCACCGCGGTGGCTTTTTTTGCGCAAAGTTAACCAACCAAGCAACACATCGAGTAGCGTCAGCGCAGCGGTGCCACGGGCACACACCTTAAAGCCAGCTTTAAAACTGCCTTGGCTGAAACGCACTGCGGATGGGGAGACTCGAACCCCCACATTTCTCCTAAGAATCCTGAGCAGCAACGCTCACTTGCCAATTATTACCCGTTATGCAGATTCCGAGTAGCGCGCGGTAAGCCTCAGGCGCACCCGCGAAAGCACCGCGCAGCGGTGCCAAGGGCACATATCTAACCACAACTGCCTGGGCGGCAGCGCACTGATCTCTTGAGGTGGGCCAACGTTTAGACATTTTCTGAGCTGTCTAGGCAGCAGCGAAAAGGATGCTGGGGTGATAGCTTTTGTCGCTTTGATTCTGAGCTGTCTGAGCATTAGCACAAAACTAATTATAACCACACAAATTAGCAGGCAGACTATCCCCGCATCCCGCTTTAACAGCAGTAAACAGAAGCCATCCCGTTAACTTATATTCACTTCAAGTTTTTCGCCGGCTGTCGTCTTACGTTTACACTAAACAGATGCAAAGCGGTTTTAGAGGAGTATCACTATGGCCGTACATTATGAACACGATGCCTAGGCCTGGGCGCTTGAGCAAGCAGGATTTCTGCGGGCAGGAAAACTGGAACAACTTGATCTTAAGCATCTGGCCGAGGAGATTGAAAGCATGGGCAAAACCGAACGGTGCGTGCTGGTCAGCCAAATGGCTCGCCTGTTAATGCACCTGCTTAAATGGGATCACCAGCCTGAACGGCGCCCACGTAGCTGGCGGTTGACCATCATCGATGCCCAAGCCAAAACAACCCGCCTGCTTAACGACAACCCCAGCTTGAAAGCATTACTACCTGAGCTGATGAACGAAGCGTATGGAGATGCCCGCCGCGCAGCAGCGATTGAGACTGGTAGCGAGCTTTCCAGAGCAATGCATGTACGGTTTCGATGAAGCAGTCACATTTCAATCTGTCGAGCATTAAGTCATATCATCGTTAACAGACCATCTTGCTCGCCCAATGCACATTCCGAGTAGCGCGTAAGCGTCAGTGCACCCACGGAAGCACCGCGCAGCGGTGCCAGATGCACATACCTTAAATCTATCTGAAACTGCCTGGGCGGCAGCGCACGGTGCCGCTAGAGCAACTACCGCTTACGGAGTTTTCTGAGCTGCCTGCGCGGCAGCGCACAGAAGGTTGGGGATTCCTGGCCGTACCCGCAATTTCTGAGCTGCCTGCACGGCAGCGAGCTCTAACACCGAAATGCACACCTCATGACGATATTTCTGAGCTGCCTGGGCGGCAGCGCACACTTCAAGCGCTTTTCGGGTTTCGGCGGGGCTTTTCTGAGCTGCCTGGGCGGCAGCGCACTGCGTTCGCAAGGCGACAGGCGGCTCTCTTGATTTCTGAGCTGCCTGGGCGGCAGCGCACGTACTCGTCAACACGGCAAAGCTGATCTACCATTTCTGAGCTGCCTGGGCGGCAGCGCACTCTCGGGCGAACTGCACTACTTCCATGAGTGCTTTCTGAGCTGCCTGGGCGGCAGCGCACGCGCACGGTGCCGAAGTTATTCAGCGTGGCTATTTCTGAGCTGCCTGGGCGGCAGCGCACAATTTTCTGGCAATGAAGATACCCAGGCTGCTTTTCTGAGCTGCCTGGGCGGCAGCGCACGGCGATTCAGCGGAAATTCGTCGGCTTGAGCTTTTCTGAGCTGCCTGGGCGGCAGCGCACTCTCAGTGTGATTATGCTTCCGCGCTGTTCGCTTTCTGAGCTGCCTGGGCGGCAGCGCACATGAACCCCTAAACCTGAACCCCTCTCTTCACTTTCTGAGCTGCCTGGGCGGCAGCGCACTTTGTTCATGCCCTAGCATCTGTTGAATAACGTTTCTGAGCTGCCTGGGCGGCAGCGCACGGATAGCTTCGTTGAACGCAATGTCGACGCTATTTCTGAGCTGCCTGGGCGGCAGCGCACCGGACACCCTTTGGCGTGCAGGTGAGCTCTTTTTTCTGAGCTGCCTGGGCGGCAGCGCACGACACCGGCGACACCCCTTGACTCTACCAATATTTCTGAGCTGCCTGGGCGGCAGCGCACCAGGGGTGCAACTGCGGACTCCTGGGGGCCATTTTCTGAGCTGCCTGGGCGGCAGCGCACTTTTTGCCATGCGCGCCGCGTTTTAGCCGGGGTTTTCTGAGCTGCCTGGGCGGCAGCGCACCTTGAGAGTGGCGTGTAGGGCAGCGTTACAGTTTTCTGAGCTGCCTGGGCGGCAGCGCACGATTTGACAAGTAATGCCGCCGAACATGAGCGTTTCTGAGCTGCCTGGGCGGCAGCGCACTCCGTTCCCGTAGCTCAAGCGCTTGGAGTGCATTTTCTGAGCTGCCTGGGCGGCAGCGCACCGGCATCATCCTCTAGCGTATCGAACAGACTGTTTCTGAGCTGCCTGGGCGGCAGCGCACCAGCAGGTGGCCGAAGATCGAGGCGTGGTGGCTTTCTGAGCTGCCTGGGCGGCAGCGCACTCAGTACCACTAGGGCCAACTAGATCCATATTTTTCTGAGCTGCCTGGGCGGCAGCGCACCGGCGATTCAACCAGAACCCCGCGCCCGTTCTTTTCTGAGCTGCCTGGGCGGCAGCGCACATCAATTACAGCGAGTTCAATAAAGCGTTTGATTTCTGAGCTGCCTGGGCGGCAGCGCACTGATTGATAGAGTCGGAGATAGTTTTAAGCGATTTCTGAGCTGCCTGGGCGGCAGCGCACCTTGTACTGCAGCATTCATGCGCAAAATCTCATTTCTGAGCTGCCTGGGCGGCAGCGCACTAGAGCATATCAAAATTAATGTGCTGATTGTTAAAGAGCTTTAGCCGAAAAAAGCGGTATCACCCTTTTTTGAGCGATACCGCTAAGTGGTTGATTATTGGTGGCCTAATTTATTGCTGAGAAAAAGGGTCAAAACCAGGGCACCGTGGCGTTGGGACTTAGCCCGTAATGGCTGAACGTGCCATCCGTGGCAGACGCGGCCGGTTTGCCATGTTCAATAAACAGGCTAAAACGCTGCTGTGTGGAGCGGCTATTGATCTGCACAAAGGGGAGCTCAATGCGCCGTTCGGCCAACTTAGCGTAAATTTTCCGCGCCTCTTCTTCGGAAATATCATGCCGTTTAGCGTAGCGCTTGGCTCGGCTTTCACTGCCCGTATTGAACTGCTTACGCGCCACGTTGACGTGTTGAGCATCAGCAGGTACTGCAAGCACCTCGCTCACCTGGGTGTGATCGCGCATACCCGTTAGCCAGTCGGCGCTCATTAGCTGCTGCAAACGCGCTTGCGTGCTGTGTAGGCGAAGATGGTCGCCTAGTGTCCGGGAACGAACACCGTGCTTATGGCCTGGGAAACTGACGCCTACATCCACAGCCTGAAAATCAAACAGCGCCCGGTGCAGCTTGTTATAAAGCGCGCCCATCAACATTGCCGGGGCGAAGTCAGGATCGGGCCTTAATCGGATATCGATATAGTGATCCATGGCTTACCCCGCTTCGCCGAATACGCCACCGCGAATCAGCGTTGCCATCACAAAGTGCTGATCCTCTTTGGAAGGCACTTGGTCTTTGATCATCCAGTTATCCAGCAGTGAGTAGAAATCAGCCTTCTGCTTGGGCTGGCGGTACGCTTTGCCCTGGGTAGTCACCGAACCATAGGGCTCCACAGCAATAGGCCCGAGGTCTTCATCGTTCTCATTGGGGTACCAGGTATCGATGGTGCGAATGGCGTTACCCAGTTTCTGCGAGTGAATACCGGCAATTTTGCTCACGTGATAAAGCGTTTTGCTCTTATCGCCTCGGCCCCGGTCTAGAATCAGCTCTTGAGATGGGAACACCTCTTGGCCACTGCCCACGCGCACATAGGCCACTACCTCTAGCAGCAAGTGCTGCTCACCGGCCAACGCGGCGGCGATAACATCGGCGAGTTCTTTAAGCTCGGCGGTATTCTCGAAAGCCCGCAACGAGAGCGACAGTGCATCAAACGTCCACTCTTTGGTGGTTTTGCCCTGGGCCAATTGGCGAACACTGACCTCGACTTGCTCTGCGCCCATGCGGTTGCGCCATAGGAACCGACCATTCGCGAGGTTATTGGCATAGCGATGCGCCAGCTCGCCAAAGCCTTGCGCCTGCTTATATTCGGCGACGGCTTGTTCCAGCTTGGCTTGGTACTCGGCGTTGTTACAGGCTGAAGGCGTTCCGGCACCGGCCAATACACGTAGCGTAAAACGAGTAACTAAAGTATCTGCATCGTGGGGCAGCGTGGCGACATCGACAGTTTGCAGGTTGGGATTTTCAATCGCCGCGTCTAGCTTAGCGGGGTCTTGGTCTTTGGCTTTCAGGCGGTTGGAAATGGTGCCGCGCACCGATTTTTCGCGCACTTCTACCGGCTGCCACTGCTGATCATCTTGCCGCTTTTCCCAGTTGCTGGCGTAAAGCAGGGCATCGGAAGGGTCAAGCTTGCGTTCAAAGGCGAGGACGGAAGCGGTTTTAAGGGTGTCGTTTTTAGCCATGATTAAGCTCCTTGTTTACTGTGCTGAGGCGCGAAGGTGGTAATCGTTGTTGAGTCGGTAAAGTCCCGCTTCTTCGTCGTTTTCAACGTACCAAAGCAGGTCTTCAGGTTGCTTCATGCGGTGGGGGCTGACCCATTCGCCAATGGAGTAGAGGCTTTCAACAAAGCGAAACTTAGTCTTGTTATCCCGGGCGTTAGCCACTTCTCCAGGATTAAAAAGATCAGAAATAGCGCCGTAACCTACGGGGATAGGCACCAGCCAGCCGCGATAGGGGCGCTGCACCTGCCAAACAGGCTTTTCGTTGGATTCACCTTTATTTTCAAGGGCGCAATAGTGGTTAAGCCGTGAAAGGTCTAGCCACGCATCCAGCAAACTGGCCTCCGGGTTTTGCTGTTGCAGCGTCTGATGGTGTTCGGTGAGATAGTCATCGCGCAGAGTTAACGCAAAGCCCGGCAGCCAGCGGCGTTTTAGGCGCGCGAACTGCTTTTGACGCTCGTCTTCATCGTCATCAAGTGTGACCCATTGCGGGCGTTGTTTGTGGCTTGGCACGGCGAGATTGGGGATGACGCTGCCTCCAGCAATACGCATACCCGCAACGATCTCACCAATTTTTTCGGCAATGTGCTCGTGCTCACTTTCCGCCGCCGCTGAATCAATTGTGAAGATCAGCGTAATATCCAGATGGACGCGCCCTTCTTCTACAATCGCTGCCGTGCCGCCGGTTTTATCCACTGGATTACGGGTCAGATGAAAGCCTCGGATATAGCCGCCCTCTGTGGCTTGGGCGTCAAAGTCGTGGCAAATAACGCCGACGTTACCGAGCGAAACGTTGATACCTGCTGCATAGAGTTTGCGCTCCAGGGCGTGCATCAAGCCTACAAAAGCACTCATGGCAGGAAAGCCCCAGGTCATTGGGCTGGAAATCGCGTTGGCGTTTTGTACCCGCAGGCGTGGTAGAACCAGGAGATTTTTTACTTCACTCATCGTCTAGCACTCCTTGCCATGCATCTAATTCTTTTTCCAGCGATGCCATCCAGCGGCGATCACGATCCAAAACGCGCTGATGGGTAGAGTCTTCTTTCAGTTTTTTCTGCCAATGGCGAAACTCAACATCACCTAAGCTCAGTTTTTTACTTAATTTTCCATTAAGCCAATTGGAAAACCTTTGGCGCACAGTAGTTGCCCAATCGGTGTTCTTGCGAGCTTGTCTAAACTGTTCATCATCTTCCGCACGCTCTGGATCAAGCCAGTAAGTTTCCTCGTCTGGCAACTTGCACTGGTCGTTATTACTCCAACCTGCTGGCAACTCATAAAACTGGCTTGTGAAAACCATCAGCTCATCTATCAGAGAGCCGTGAATATTATCCACCCGAGAACGGGTATGAACATTCGGGGATGGATCGCTTGCTAGGAACCAGGAGAGAGTGCTTAAAATTTTCTTAACGCTGTTTAATTTTTCAAAACGCTGAAAAATAGAATCCACGTTATATGGCGGGCTGACCTTTTGCTTTTCCCAACTAGGCGGCATTGAGGCTAAGAGATAATTATTGCCGCCCCGTTCGCTATTCAGTTGCGAAATATTCTGCGGCTTGGTGCCACCCATTTTCTGTACAGCTAAGTTGGGGTAGCTGTGCACGGGTTGCTCGGCGTATTTGCCTTCCCGCTTGGCTTTACGTGCCTCTTTAGCCTCTTCGCTAAAGCGGTCATGGTTAATGGTTTGGAATACGCGGTGGGCCAGCGAGGTGGCATAGAGTGGGGCTAGCAGATGGAAGTCTCCATTTTCCAAGGCCTCATCACCCACCAGCCAGTAGAGCTGTTTGCCTCGGGTATGTGAGGCGTGCTCACCGCGCGGCTCGGTAATCGCCGCAAAGGCGTTGATCCACACCTGGGCTTGTTCGGGTTTATCGCTTAATGCTTTGGCAAACTCGCTATCATTTTCTAGCGCACGCTCAAGAAGCGATTTTCCCTCGAACTGGAGCTTCAAGAACTTATACACATCCAAGGCTGCGGCGTTCCCAACAACATCGCCAGCAAAATCAGCGGGTAGCACGTGGCTGCCGACAAGACGATGGTTGATTAGCGATTCGGGAGGAGCGTAAAGGTTGGAGCCTTTGGCATCGGGGTGGATAGGTTTGAGGGAGTGGGTAACGACTTGCAGCTGACCAACGCGCCTTGCTGCATCGTTGATCCAGTTATCGAACTGGAACTGCTCAACCAGTGCCTGATATTTCGGATCATCGGGAAGTAGCTTTTCACTCTTTAAGCGAAAACGTTCGCCCAAAAACTCTTTTATTGTAAATTCTAAACTCGATTGTTGCTCACTTGCGGAATCAGACATAAAGCAGAGCCTCTTTGCATCAATGCGGATATCGTGCAAAATATGCCCCGAGGTCGAAACCTCTGGGCATAAGCGGGTTGTTAACTAACCCGCTGCTCTACTCTTCTAACGATGTGGTAATTAACCACACTAGCATCCTCCTTCTCTTCCTCAACTGGGAGAGTCAGATACAGTCAATTATTCCTTACTTTTTTTGCCCGTGAGCGTTGCAGCGCTCACGGGTTTACTTTAGTGTGCTCTAAGATCTACGTCAAGCACATTATGCTAACTAGATTGCATACGCACCTATAGGTGTAATGGATAAAAACCGAACAGGTAGCTTAGAAAATTACCCCTTTGGGTTCATTTGCTACGATACTCTGCCGCACAGGCAGCGGGCCGGTATCTTTACCGGCCCTCATTTGCTCCGCCAAAACCCCAACACTGGGTGATACCCCCACCGCTGGTTTCTAGCCGAGGCCGTTACCGTGCCGAAGGTTCGGGCGGCGCGATCCAGGGAGATATCCAGGTCTTCTGCTAAGTCGGCGAGCGCTGCTAAATAGTCGCTGGCACCCCAAGGCTGAATCCGCTCGCCCTGCTCTTTTGTTAGGTCTACTCGCACCAGCAGGCTCTCTTCTACCGGCACATAAAGCTTTTCACCCCGCCTTGCGCCGTCGTCTACGCGGTGTAGCGTCCAGCTTTCGCCGCCTTCATCGGGCAGCAGCGCTAGGGTTATTTCAGGTTCGAGCTGCTTGCGAAATGGATCACGCTGAATCAATACACCGGTTAAGTGCAGTTGCGGCATGACATGCCAGCTGTATGCGCCTAGCGGCGGTGGCTTGGGCTGCTTTTTTAATCTTATGTCTTTTTTGGTTAACGGCTCGGCGGGCTGTTCGATCATCAGTTGATGCAGCCGCTCATGCTCCAGATCGACGAGGCTCTCCTTGGCCTGCAGCGTTTCCCGCGCCAGCACGCGGGGGCGAGCATCAATCACCTGGTACTCATTCGGCGTTAACAAGGTGTTCAGTGAGTGGTTTTTGAGACGCCAGGTAGCGTTTGTTTCAAAGCCTGGCTTATGAAAAGCAGGTTCTCCCGGTCGCTCAAGGTCTTTTAGATTGGTCTCTAACAGCAAAATATTGGGTACTTCGCAGGACTGTTCACGGTGACGACGCACCCGGCCCGCTAACTGGATAATCGAGCGCATGGAAGAAGGTTCGACTATCGCCCAGTCGTAATCGTGGTCGCGACCGACTTCCGTGACCGGCGAGCCCAGCACAATAAACAGGTGGTCGTTTTCTTCGCTGCTATCCAGCAGGCGGCGGATATTGGGCTGCTGGAAAACGCGCTCGGGCTCGGCCCGTTGCAGCGTTTTATCCAACCGGCGTTCAATTTCCGAGCGCATCACCAACGGGTGACGAGAGTGGTAGACGCAGAGGTGGATGCGCACACCTTCAGGAGCGCCCTGCTGAAACAGCGCCCTGGCCACATCCACCCAGGGGTCGATATTGGCCATGCGAATCAAACCGAAACTGACGCGTTTGCTGGTGTGGGGATCAACGGAGTGGTGCTGCTGGTGCAGCGCCAGCGCATGCTCGCGTAGAAGCGCTGCAACTGCAGGCCTTATTTCTTCTGGCCGTTTACCCAGCGACGGCAACGCTAAAATCTCGCCACGGCGGCGCACCGGGCTAGTCGATAGACGCTCTAACCGACGCTTGGCAAAAGCATGATGCGCGGTCTTGAAGGTCTCACTACTGGCGCAGTTTTCATGCTGACGATCGTGCTCGTCGAACCAGGCGCAGCAGATATCCACTGCCAAGCCCGGTTCGCCTCGGTGGCGTTGAAAGGCTTCGCGGCCGCTGCGGTAGGCTTCATACAACCCTTCGACCAATGCGGGCGGCAAGGTGGCCGATGACAGCAGCACCCGCGATCCCAACAGCCCCGCCCAATTTACTAATCGAGTCAGTGCAGGCAGGTCGTTGATATCGAAATCGTCGATTTCATCGAGCACTAAATCACTGCTCATTAGCCGCAGCATGGGCACGATCTGCCGCCCGCCGCGGGTGCTCTCCGTAGCAGGCACCAGGTGGTCAACGGTACATACCAAAATGGGCGCGGCAATCAGGGCGCGGGTGCCCGGTTCATTATTCAGGCGGCGCAGCACCGGGTGATTATCGAAATTGCCGTCAAACACCACGTGGGCGTCTTCTTCGATCAGCGCCTGCTGAGACGCCGAGCCACTGGCTTCGGCTTCTTGTTCATAGTGCTCAAACAACGTTTTATTGGCACTACCACCCACACGAACAGCGAGTTCATCCTCCCCCAGATGCAAGCGTTCACGAAGAGCTTGACCGGTCTGCAGCGTTAACGTGCGCAGCCCCAGCGCAATGCTGAAGCGCGCGCCCTGCTGAGGGTCAGCCAGCGCGTACATAATGCGCCCATTCGCCAGGGTCTTACCGCAGCCAGTGGAGGCCATATTGATGCCAAAAAAACCTTGGCGCTGACTGCGTTCCCTTAGCGATTGAGCAAGGTCAAAGGCTTTATCCTGCCAGCGAAAGCGCGGGTGGCTGCTGCGTTTACGAAAGCCTTTATGGCGCGCTAAACGCGGCAGATGGCTGTCGACGCTAGGCAGTGCGCGAGCAATCGCGGCGGCGTGTTTTTCCACGCCCAATATATGTTCATCCAAGGGCTGATTGGGCTTGCCAGTTTTGCGCACGGTATTGGCTATTAGCGGATAGTTGGGTTCGCCACGCACGCGATGCTGTAGGTCTTCCAGGCTTGAGTAGTGATGGTCGGCGAGCATTAAGCTTAGCCGCGCCAAGTGCATGACGTAGTGACTTTCCAGCCAGTGACGATCCACTTTTAGCCGTGCCTGTAGCCGCGTGGCAAGTTTGGCGGCACGTTCACGCCAGCGTGACGTACTCAACGGCAACCCACCGCTGAATTTCCAGTACGGGGCGATACGCTTAGGGTCTTGGGTTTCGGGAATCTCATTCCACTCGGCATGAATAGACGCAAATAGCCCGCCCAGATGCTCCGCCTGAAGGGGCGCCTTTCCTCTTCCCCAGCGCCTTTCAGTATTGCCATCCTTTTCCGGCGGCTGTAACGGCAGGCGGTGGTGGCTAAGCACTAACCAACCCAGTGCAGCAGCCAGCGGCGGCAAGCGACTAAACACCGCCGAGGTGGGGCTATCTAATCCGTCACGCTCTAAACCCTCCAGCCAGTCCTGCTCTTGATAGCCGCCTTCGGCCAGTCGCGCCAACCAAGTAGCGTCGTCATCACTCCCCACAAACGCTTGGAACAGCCTTAACGATATCCACTCATGGCGGTATAAGTTGCGCCCTTCCAACTTGCCTTTAAGCCGCTGCTGAAAGGCGTCGCAGGCTTTGCCCAGGTCGTGCAATAACGCAGCAAGAGCGGTAAGCAGAAGAATATCTTCGCCGTTGTGCCAGTCGTTTTCATCCTGGCGGCGCAGAATATCCCGGGCAGTGGTATTGGTCGGTACTGCACCATTGAGATTGAACTGAGCGGCATCCCCCACCACCCACATCAGCTCGCTATGGTCGTGGCCTCGAATCCAGTGGCATGCAACGGCGGTATTCTTGCGGGCGGTTTTACGCAGCAGTTTGCGCAAGGTATCCAGCCCGGCTTGGGTGATCGGTGTCTGCCAGGTGCGGTCGCCACGGCGTTCGGCAAACTGATCTAGTACGCGGCGGGTTTGTTTGAGGGCGTTCTTGTTGCACTGGGAAATCAGCAGCACGTTCATACTTCGCCGCTCCCCAGCTCTTGGGCGACTTCTTTGAGCGTGTCGATCATAAAATCGAGGGATTCGGTGCGGGTTAAGCGCTCGATACAGGCTTGGCGAAACTCCTGCTCTTCATCGCCACGCATAGCAGAAATAAACGCCTGGGGCAGAATCACCCCGTCTTTGACTAAATCGGCCACATCAAACACTAAGCCACCCCGGCGGGTTTTACCGTGGAGTACCGCAAGCCCGTGTGGAATACCCAGCACCCAAGTGGCGGTTGCCGCCAGGCCGTAGGCTAAATAGTTGCCGTGATCGAGAAAGCGGTTAGCGGGGTCGGTGCCCGAACCTCGCTTGGCGCGGGTGAAGTCACCGTAGTCGACGGCGTTCACCGCCAGTTTGAACAGCGTTTTGGTTAACCGCGCTTCCAGGGTGAGCAGATCAACGGTGCTGGGGGCTTTTTTGATCGCTTCGCGGTGGTGAGTCAGTGCGCTGTGCAGGTGATCGGTGGAAATACTAAAGCCTGCGTCTTTCATCACGCGGCTTGTCCATAGGGCTTCGATGCGGGCAAGGCGGGCTTGCTGAAAGGCGCGGGCGGCATCCAGGCGTTTTACATCGTCAAACCAGAAGCGCACCCAATATTGCAGATATTCCGTGGGTCGGTACTCGCTTTGCGGGGTCAGCCAGGCAACGTCTACATCCACCTCATTGGCGGCAAATAGCGGCGTACCTCCACCACCGCAAAACCCGACCAATACACCGGCTTTAGCAAGCTCGCGCATCGCCGCCTGGGTAATCGAGGTGCCGGTGCCCAGCAATATCGAAGTAGTATTGGCAATGGGGATGTTCCAGTAGCGGGATTTGCTGCCCTCATCGGTGACGTACTCTACGCGACCACCGTTCACCAGCACCCGACAATGTTGCAGGTAATAGAGGTTGGCGCGCTTGGAGTGAAGAATGGTTTTTAGGTCACTGGGCGAAAAGTCATCCATGCGGCGCTCCTGGTTGTCATTTTCCATATCTAATCATCCTTTATAGTGCAACGCCATTGACCTTAGTCATACTTCGCCAACCTTCAATCCTCCTCGTCTGATTGGTTTTGCGTGCTACGCTTAGCGCTACTGCTCCCCTATATAGGCACCTCTTCATGCATGCTTCTCGTCTTCTCGCCGCGTTGGTGACCACCCTGGTGGTCGTTCTGCCTGTCTCTCTACAAGCACAAGCCCAGGCACAAACGCCGACTCAAACCGGCGTGCAGTGGAGTGAATACGATGCGGTATTTGAGAACGGCGCTAGCCACGCCAACGTTTGGCAGTGGGGCTGGACGGGCATTTACGCCACCAGCCTGGCGGTGAATGCGTACCAATCCAGCGAGGCGAGCGCCCCAGATGACCGCTTTGATGCCCGGGTAGGCGTGGTGAAATCAGCCCTGGCCGTGGCCGGTATGCTGACGGATCGCCAGCCGCACCCGGCGGCGTTGGCCGAGTATGAGCGTTTGAAAGCCAGCGGCGATTTAAGCGGCGTGCAGGCGCTGGGCTTGCAGCTCGCTCAAGCCGAGCGCGAGCGGCGTGGCTGGGGTGCTCGGGTAAGTTCGTTGTTGGTGAACGGTGTGGCGGGCGCGGTGATTGCCGCCGATGGCCGGGAAAGCGACGGCGCCATTAACTTTGCTACCGGCATGCTGGTCAATGAGGTGCAGATTTGGTCGCAGCCCAATCAGGCATCGTCAGCGATTAATCGCTTCCAGCCCGCCAACCTCTCGCTGGGGCCGATCACGATTCCCGGTGAATATGCGCTGCATGTGGCGCCTCAGCAAATTGGCGCTACCTGGCGTTACTAGCTTTCAGGCAAACGGCCTACGCCACTCCCCCCTTTTTTGTGCACCTCTAAAGCGCTGGCGGCAAATCGTCGCCAGCGCTTAATTATTGCCAGCTCGGTATGGAGGAGTACGGTATGGGGGAGTAAAATACCCAGCAATTTTTTGGCTTTGCCAAACGTTATGTTATAACCTATTCGCCATTATACGAGGCCGCTTGATGAGTGAGCATACGCACCGCCATAACAAGGAGGGCCCCTGCCACTTCTCCTTGATGTCGCTATCAGCTACTAAACGGCTGCTGTTTGTTGCCGTGCCGCTGTTGGCACTATGGGGTTTGGTGGTTTGGGCTGGCGGGTGGTTGGGATGAGACAGCGCGCTTTATCTCGCTTGCAGTTGCACAATCTGCACTTGGCCCAGGCGCGTCGCACGGTGCTGGAACACCTTGAGGGTGACTTCAAGCCGGGCGCCATTACCGCGCTGATCGGCGCCAACGGTGCCGGCAAAAGCACGCTAATTCAGGCCATTATGGGCGAACTTCGGCCCATTAGTGGCGAAGTGGTGTGCACCGTGCCCAAGGAGCGCCGGGCGTGGTTGCCCCAGCAGTTGGCGTTAGACCTGACCTTCCCCATGAGCGTGGAAGAGTTGGTGATGACGGGCAGTTGGCCCAGCCACGGCGCGTTAACCGGCTACTGTGCGGGGCATTACCGCAAAGGCCGCGAGATTATGGCGCGGCTGGGTATTTCCCATTTAGCCCACCGCCCGCTGGGCGAGCTTTCCGGCGGCCAGCGCCAGCGTGCCCTGATTGGCCGCACGCTAATGCAGGAAGCCGAGCTGTTACTGCTCGATGAACCGTTTGCCAATGTGGATAGTGAAACCGTGGATATTTTAATCCGTATCCTACGCCAGATGGCGGATGACGGTGCGACGATTATTGTCGTGCTCCACGATATGGATCACCTGCGCCGCCTGGCCGATGAAGTGCTGATGCTTAACGGCGGCCATGGCCGCTGGGTGGCGCCCAGTGCGCTTAATCCCCAACATGCACCTGCTCAAGTGGTGCCGTTTATCATGGGAGGACGCCATGTTGGATCTGCTTAACGCCTGGTTTGTCAGCCCGTTCGATTACGGTTTTATGCGCCGGGCGGTGGTGGGTGGTTTAGCGCTTTCGCTGGCCGCCCCGCCGCTGGGGGTATTTTTGGTACTGCGCGGCATGAGCCTGATTGGCGACGCCATGGCCCACGCGATTTTGCCCGGTGTGGCGCTGGGCTTCCTGCTGGCAGGGTTTTCGCTGCCGATTATGAGTATTGGCGGGGTGCTGTTTGGGTTAATGGTCGCGCTGCTGGCCGGGGCAGTGTCGAAAATGGGCGGCCAGCGTGAAGATGCCGCCATGGCGAGCTTTTTTATTATTTCACTAGCCGCGGGCGTGATGCTGATTTCGCTGGGCGGTAGCAGTGTTGATCTTACCCACGTGCTGTTTGGCTCGATTTTGGCGATCAACTCTACCGCGCTGCTGCTGATCGCGGGTATCAGCACGCTAATTGTGGTGACCCTGGCGGTGGTGTTCCGTGCCCTGGTCGTGGAGTGCCTTGACCCGCTGTTTTTACGCGGCCAGAGCCGTCGCAGTGGCTGGGTACACAGCGTGTTTTTAGGCCTGCTGGTGCTGAATCTAACCGCCGGTTTTCAAACCCTGGGTACGCTGATGGCAGTGGGGCTGATGATGCTGCCCGCCACTTCGGCGCGCTTTTGGAGCAAACGCTTAGAGGGCTTGATCGGCATTGCGATTGTGCTGGCCATGGTGGCGAGCACAGGCGGCCTGCTGCTGTCGTTTCATTTGGATATCCCTTCGGGCCCCAGCATTATTTTGCTGGCCGGGTTCGGTTACCTCTTCTCAGCCCTGTTTGGTCGTTACCACAGCTTGGCAGCCAAACTGCGGCGTAAAACAACGCCGCTAACTGTTGAGCACGGGGCTTAATTTTTAGCCCTTATGTTTACCTTATGTCTAAACATGAGGTTTAAACGTAAGGCTTCACTGTAAGGAGTGCTGTATGTCTTTTGCCTCTTCATCGCGCTGGTTAGTCGGCGTCTCCGCCATGCTGGCGCTGCCTGCGGCCGTCGCCAATGAGCGCGTTCAGGTGGTGACTAGCTTCTCTATCCTGGCGGATATGGTGAAAAACGTAGGCGGCGAGCACGTTGATGTGACCTCTCTGGTCGCTGCCGATGGCGACGCCCACGTTTACTCCCCTAGCCCTGGCGATGCCCGTTCCCTGGCCAATGCTGATTTAGTGGTTTTCAACGGCCTACTGTTTGAAGGCTGGATGGAGCGCTTAATTAGCGCCAGCGACTACTCGGGCGCGTTGGTCACCGCCACTGACGGTATTGAGCCGCTCTCCTACGCTGGGCATAACGAGCATGGGCATGACCATGAAGAGCATGCCCACGAAGAGCACGACCACGATCATGAAGACCATGACCATGACCATGACCATGATGAGCATGATCACGCAGAACATGCGGATGAGCACGCCGGTCACGATCATGGCAGTCAAGATCCCCACGCCTGGCAGGATATGCACCAGGCCGAGGTGTATGTGGCCAATATCCGCGATGGTTTAATCGCTGCGGACGCTGACAACGCCGACGAATATCGCGCCAACGCGGAGCAGTATTTACAGGAAATGGCTGAAGTAGACGCCGAGATTCGTGCGCTGATTGACGAGATCCCGGCCTCCACCAGCGTGATTACCGGCCACGACTCCTTTGGCTACTTCTCAAGCGCCTATGGGGTAACCTTCCTCTCTCCGGTAGGGCTTTCTACGGAAGCCGACCCCAGTGGCGCCAGCATGGCGGCGCTAGTGGATGTGATTGAGCAGGAGAACGTGCAGGCGCTGTTCCATGAAAACATGACCAATCAGTCGATCATCACCCAGCTCGCCGAAGAAACCGGCCTGCCGATCGCCGGCACGCTTTACGCCGATGCGTTAGCTTCGGAAGGCGAAGCCAGCACCTACCTGGGCATGATGCGCCACAATGCCCATGTGCTGCACGATGCGCTGGCCCAGCCTGGTGGTCATAAAGACGGGCATGAAGAGGCTGGCCATGACGATCATGCGCACAGTCACGATCACGAAGACCATGACCATGACCATGACCATGACCATGACCATGACCATGACCATGACCATGACCATGACCATGACCATGACCACAGTGAGCATAGCCACTAAGCGGGCCGGATAAACAAGCGCTGCTCAGGCATTAATCGCCGTGAGCAGCCACTCCCGGAAAGACGCCATAGCGCGGGTTTCCGGGCGTGTTTGCAGGCGAGTCAACCAGTAACCTCCCAAACTGACAGCAGTGTCAAAAGGCTGTACCAGCGCGCCGCTGCTCAGTTGGCGGGGGAACATAAGAGGTGGCGCCAGCGCCACGCCTACCCCTTGTATCGCGGCTTCTACCATGGCGATGGAAGAGTCGAACACAATGCCGTTGGTCATCGCAACGCTGCGCGGTAGCCCCGCCGCTAATAGCCACTCAGTCCACTCATCGGCGCGGTAAGAGCGCAGCCAGGTCTCGCCTAATAGATCGGCAGGCGTGTTAAGCCGTGCAGCAATGGTAGGCGTGCACATGACCGACAGTGACGCCGGTAGCAGCGGCTGCGCCGCGGTGCCGTGCCAGGCCCCCGTGCCAAAACGTATAGCAAAGTCGAGCCCTTCACCGGCAATATCTGCGCGGTTGTTATGGGTGGAAAGACGCAAATCGACAAACGGGTACTTGTCCTGAAAATCCGCCAGCCTTGGCAGCAGCCAGCCGACGGCAAAGGTTCCCACCACCCCGACGTTTAACACTTCCCGGTAGCTGCTCTCGCCCACCCGTTCCAGGGTATGGGAGATCTGATCAAATGAACTCTTCAATACCGGCAGCAGCAGCTCACCCTCCTGAGTCAGCATTAGCCCCCTAGGCAAGCGCTTGAACAGCGGCACCTTCAGCTGCGTTTCGAGCAGCTTGACCTGATGGCTGACCGCCGCCTGGGTGACATGCAGCTCTTCAGATGCTCGGGTAAAGCTTAGATGCCTGGCCGACGCTTCAAAGGCGCGCAACGCTTTTAACGGCAGGTAGGGACGCACCACCTTGACCCCCAAATTTTTCTAATAGCTCGGGCAAAATATCGCTGTTTGTGAATTCACACAGCGCGCCGTAAATTAACTCCTGCCACGCTCTTTACGGCGGGTGATAACACCCAGCTTTCTCTCAACGCTAAACACAACAGGATATTGGTATGGGTAAGATATTATCAGCAAAATCCGGACTTATCATGACAGGTTCTCTTCTTATCGGCAGCTATGCATGGGCATCTGATACTGCTGAAAACGCCGATGTCGAGGCGCTGGTGAACGACACTATTGCGCCTTTGATGGCGGAGCACCGTATTCCAGGCATGGCGGTCGCTGTGAGCATCGGTGGCCAACAGCATTACTTTAATTATGGGGAAGCTGACCAAGAAGCGGGCATTCCAGTTACCGATGAGACGCTGTTCGAGCTCGGCTCCATCAGTAAGATCTTCACGGCGGCGTTAACAGGCTATGCCCAGTCCAGCGGTGCCCTTTCGCTTTCCGACCCGGCCAGCCAGTATCTGCCCGCCCTTGAAGGCAGCGTCTTCGATGAGATCACCCTACTGGAACTGGGCACCTATACGGCAGGCGAGCTGCCGCTGCAGTTTCCTGATGCGGTACAAAGCGAAGCGCAAATGCTCGACTACTATCACCAGTGGCAGCCTGAATCTGCCCCCGGCAGCCAACGCCTCTACTCCAACCCGAGCATAGGCCTGATGGGCTATCTAACCGCCCAACGCCTTGGCAAACCGTTCGAGACGCTGATGGAAGAAGCAGTGTTCGCCCCGCTAGGGCTTGAGCATAGCTATTACCAGGTACCGGAAGCGCAGCAGGCGCACTACGCCTATGGTTACTCAAAAGAGGATAAGCCCATTCGGGTCAACCCAGGCATGCTGGATGCTCAAGCTTACGGTTTGAAATCAACAGCCGCCGACGTGCTGACGTTCGTGGAAGCCCATATGAGCGGCGCGGGGCTTGAGACAAAAGATGCGAGCACGCCCGACGAGACACTTAGCCAAGCCTTGGCAGCTACGCGCACAGGCTACTTTGAGTTCGGTGATATGACCCAAGGGCTGGGTTGGGAAAGCTATGCCTACCCGGTGGCTCTTGAGCAATTACTGGCGGGCAACTCGCTTGAGATGATTTTGCAGCCCAACCCTGCCAACCGCTTAACCCCGCCGCTCGCCCCCAGACAGCAAGCGCTCTACAACAAAACCGGCGCGACCAATGGCTTTGGCGGCTATGTGGCCTTTGTGCCCAGCGAGCAAATTGGTATTGTGCTGCTGGCCAACCGCAACTACCCCACCCCAGCACGCATCGAGGCAGCCCACCATATCCTTTCCGCGCTCACTGAAGCGCCCTGAATAAGCGTTCAGACACCTTGCCGCCGCCTTCGGGCGGCTTTTGGGTTGCATTTTTCGCTGTTGATAAGGAGACTAGCAGCCTGCTAACACCCCTTCCCGTTACTAACCTTCACCGCGAAGAGCCCTTTCCCATGCGTTTAAACGCCGATTTTAGCCACTTTGCCTGTGTTACCCCGGAAGAGTATCAGTGGGTCGACTCCCCCAGCGCGGGGGTAGAACGCATGATGTTTGACCGCATTGGCGACGAAGTAGCCCGCGCCACCAGCCTTGTTCGCTATGCCCCCAATACCCAGTTTGAGCGGCATACCCACGGCGGCGGCGAAGAGATTCTGGTACTGGAGGGCGTGTTCGCCGATGAGCATGGACGCTACGCGGCGGGCAGCTACCTAAGAAACCCCATCGGCACCGGGCATACGCCAACGATTGGAGAGGAGGGTGCGCTGATCTTTGTCAAACTACACCAGTTTGACCCTAACGACACGCTACAACTGGCGGTGCCTGCCCACCGACTGCCCTGGCAGCCAGACCGGCGCCCGCGCATTGCCTATAAGATGCTGCATACCTATAAACAGGAACGCACCAGTCTGGAACGCTGGTCGGCAGGCACGTCTATTGCCTACCCCACCCTGCGCGGCGGCCTGGAGTTTTTGATTCTGGAAGGCACACTGAGTGATAGCGAGCAGAGTTACACGGCGGGCACTTGGTGTCGTTACCCTAGCGGCGCGGCACCGGCGTTAACCGCCGGCGATGATGGCGTGATGATGTACCTCAAGCGTGGCCACCTGCCAACGGCTTAGGCACGCGACAGGCCCAGAAAGGGCAGCAGCGTTAGGGCCGCAATCAGGCCCACCGCTAACAGTACCAGCACCACCTGCAGCGGGTGGGCTGCCAAACGTTTCCATAGCGTCATTTGCTCGCCCCGCTCAACCGCTGCCTGATGTTCCCGCTGGGCACGCTCAAGGCGCTCCGCCTGATAGGCTTCTAACGCGGCGATGGCCGCGTCGTGCTGGTGCGGGTTGCGCAGCCAGATAGCATCAACGCCCAGGCGGAAAAAACCCGCCTGGGTTTCATAGGTATCGAAGCCATGGGCGGCGAGCAGGTCACGCACTTCCATGGCTTCTTCGTCGGTCACGTGGCGCAGCCGGAACAGTAGTTCAGCCATTGGTGTGCCTCAAGCGTCGCCCTTCCCCGCCATCAGGTCTGCCTGAATCACTTCGATCCAGTAGCCGTCAGGGTCTTTAACGAAGATAACATCTTTCATCTTGCCCTGATCGGCGCGTTTCACAAACGTGACATCATGCTGGTCAAACCACGCTTGGGCCGCCGCTAGATCCGGCACGTTAAAGCAGATATGTCCGAAGCCTTGGGGTTCGGCGTTGCCATCGTGGTAGGCAAAGTCGTCCTTATGCTCGGTGCCCCAGTTATGGGTCAACTCTAACAGCCCCTTCTGACTAAACGTCCAGGCAGTACGCGCTTGCGCATCTTCCGGCACGTTGTCGTTGGGCTCCACGTTGGCCAGGAAATACAGCGAGAACTGCATCTCTTCAAAATCCAGCCGCCGCATCACCTGCATGCCAAACACCTTTGAGTAGAACGCCAGCGCTTGCTCAGGGTCTTTCACCCTCAGCATGGTGTGGTTTAAGCGAAACCCTTGGGTTTGGGGTGGTGTGGCGACGACGCCGGGATGCTGCTCGCCTTGAAAACTCATTTCGCTCTCCTATCGTTGATGTGAACCATTCGTTGATGTGGATTATCGTCTCTTACATACCGCTTACCATGGGGGCTTTAGCACCATAATACCAGCCCCTACAAGCACATAGGCAGCGTCACATCAGACTACCAATAAGCGCACTGGCAATCATAAACAAAACCCCTACACTTATTATTCACAAGCTTTACAAAAATGGTGCCTGCCACATAAGCGACGCTCTTCATTGACAGCGTCCTCTAGGAGTTTTCCATGAGTGCAATTGATATGACGCTGGGTGACCAGCTGACGTTAAAGCAACTTTCCAATGCCCTGCATAACGGCTTTTCACCCATTGTAGAAGTCGAGTCCATGGATGGTATTTACAAAGTGCGCTTTCATCACGCTAACGGCGTGTCTGACCTGAGCGACAACAAGGGCCATGTCAGCACTTTTCTGGGTACGGGTGAGATACGCGACACCCTCGGCCAACTCGGCCTAACCCACGGCGTGCTGACCTTCGCCGACCAGTGCGGCGATGAGATGATTGGGGTTGAGGGTAAAGCCATAACACCTGACGAGATGCTCACCTACGGTACCCGTATTTCGTTTCGCTAGATGGCCATCGTCCGCATCCGGGGCTTTACAGGGCTACTTCAGGCAAGGATAGTAAGCCTTCGACAGGGGCGCCCTCCGTTACGGCTGGGCTGAGACGCACCCTTTGAACCTGAACCGGATAATACCGGCGTAGGGAGTCGTGGTACCGCTTACCACCTCCCTGCCGGGAGGATGCTATGACCCTACGCCCGCTTGGCGATCACCTTGAGACGCTGCGCGCAGTGACACCCCTGGTTCACTGCATGACCAACTATGTGGCCATGAACAGTACGGCCAACCTGCTGCTAGCCACTGGTGCATCGCCTGCTATGCTGCATGCGCCAGAAGAAGTCGCCGAATTTACGGCTATTTCTGCAGGGCTTTCCATTAATATCGGCACGATCTCTTCCCACTGGGCTGACGCGATGCTGACCGCCACAGCAACCGCCCATCGACACGCGATCCCCTGGGTATTAGACCCCGTCGCCGTTGGCGCGACGCGCTATCGCCAAACGCTCTGCACGCAGCTGCTTGCGTCTAAACCCAGCGTTATTCGCGGCAATGCGTCGGAAATCCTTGCCCTGAACGGCTTAGCCAGCCAAGGCCGCGGCGTGGATTCCACCGCTGCCACCGGCCAAGCCGTCGACGCAGCGATAGCGCTGGCGCAACAACACGGCTGTATTGTGGCGATGACCGGTGAAAGCGACTGGGTGACGGACGGCACGCAGCACTACCTTATTAATGGAGGGCACCCTTTGATGCCCCGCGTGACAACCCTAGGCTGTGGGCTAAGCGCGCTGGTAACGGCCTTTGTGGCTGCCAATCGTGAGGCACCTTTGGCAGCCACCACCGCCGCGCTGGCCTGCTTTGCTGTCGCAGGCGAGCGTGCCGGCAGCAACGCCCAGGGGCCTGGTAGCTTTCAGGTCGCACTGCTGGATGCGCTGTATCAACTCACCCCTGACGACCTCACCACCCATGCCCAGCTGGAGGCCCTTCATGCCGCTTGATCTATCGCTCTATTTAGTGACCGACGCAACGCTGTGCCGCAATATTGGCTTGGAGCAGACGGTCGAAGAAGCGGTAATGGGCGGCGTGACCATCGTGCAGTTGCGTGATAAGCATGCCAGCGATGAACACATGATTGCCCAAGCCAAACGGCTCAAAGCAGTGCTGGCGGGCACCGGTGTGCCGCTGATCATTAACGACCGCTTGCAAGTAGCGCTGGAAAGCCAAGCGGATGGCCTGCATGTCGGCCAGAGCGACGCCGCCGTTCAGGAAGCGCGCCGAGTGTTAGGCGAGCAGGCGATTATCGGCCTGTCGATCAATACTATCGCTCAGTTGCAAGCCACTCCGTTTGAGCTGCTTGATTATGTGGGGATTGGCCCAGTGTTTGCCACCGAGAGCAAGCAGGATCACGCCCAGCCTATCGGCTTTGGCGGCTTGGCATCGTTAGTCAAGGCCTGCCCGCTGCCCAGCGTCGCCATTGGCGGGTTGAAAGCCAACCATGCGATTAGCGTGCAGCGCGCGGGAGCCAACGGCCTGGCGGTAATCTCGGCTATTTGTGGCCAGCCCAACCCTTATCAGGCAGCGCGGGCTTTTCAGGTTTTTCAAGCCGTTACGGCGCCATGAACCAGCTAGAGCATATCGTCGCTTTTGTGCGGGTGGCCGAGCTGGGCAGCTATACCCGCGCTGCTGAAGCGCTGGATATTTCGCGCACCCGAGTATCCCGCCAGGTCATGGCACTGGAAGAGGCATTGGGGGCGCGACTGATACAGCGCACTACCCGGCGACTGCATCTCACGGAAGCCGGGGAGCGCTATTTAGCCCGCGCCCAAGGAGTGCTGCTAGCACTCGATGAAGCCGCCGCCGAAGTAGGCCAAGGCACCAGCGATGTGCGTGGGCGGCTGCGTGTTAATGGGCCGATGAGTTTTGGTACCCGCTACCTAGCGCCTCTTGTTGCTCAATTTATGCAGACCCATCCGGCGCTTGAAGTGCGCTTGGATCTAAATGACCGCCGCGTTGATCTGTTGGAAGAGGGTTACGACGTTGCAATTCGCATCGGCAGCCTTCCAGACTCAAGCCTGGTGGCGCGCCGCTTGACCCGTTGCCGTCTGCTGTTTTGCGCATCGCCTGAGTATCTTGCCACCTACGGTGAACCCAGCAGCGTTAAAGCCCTCGCTGAGCACCGCTGCCTACGCTATCGCAGCGGCCAGCAAAGCGCTGACTGGCAAATTGACACGCAGTCATTGGCAGTCAGTGGCCCGCTGGAAAGCAATAACGGCGATGTGCTCACCCACGCCGCAGAAGCGGGCCTAGGTATCGCTCAGCAGCCCAGCTTTCTGGTCACGGAGAGTATCGCCAGCGGGCGTTTAGTGCCCATTTTGATCAATGAGCCACCGGTGCGGCTCGATGTTCACGCGCTCTACCCCGCCCGGCGTTACCTGCCTGCCAAGGTGGAGCGCTTTATCGACCTGCTCACAGACGCGTGGGGCGATCCGCCGGTGTGGGAGCAGAACATTGGATTATCGCCAATATCGCAACAGTGATGTGCATAATGCGCTGATTATCCCGATCTTGTTCGGCTGTAAAGTAGCGTCATCAACCACTCGCTGGAAGCTACTACGATGACCACACATACTCACTCCTCCTCTCTACAGCCCTTTCTACAACCCTCTCTACAGACCCATGCCATCTCGCTACTGCGTATCGCATTGGGTGTTATGACCCTTTCCCACGGTTTACTCAAGGTGTTTGTGTTTACCCTGCCGGGCACCGTCGGCTATTTTGAATCACTGGGTTTACCAGGCTTTCTGGCCTACTTGACCATTGCTGCGGAAGTCGGCGGCGGTATCGCCCTGCTGCTTGGCGTGTATACCCGCTGGGTGAGCCTAGCCCTGGTGCCGGTGCTGCTTGGAGCTGCTTTGGTGCACTTTGGCAACGGTTGGATGTTTTCTAACCCCGGCGGCGGTTGGGAATTCCCCGTGTTCTGGGCAATTGCTCTGATCGTGCAAGCGGGGCTGGGTAGCGGCCGCTGGGTGATAAGCCCCCGCTTCGCCTAACACCTAACACCTAACACCTAACACCTAACACCTAACACCTAACACCTAACACCTAATCCTATCGCCAGCGCTTGCCTCACCGCCAGCGCTGGCACTGCGGTGGAGAGTGACGCATGTTACCTAGCCTATTTATTTCCCATGGTTCGCCTATGCTGGCGCTTAATAAAACACCGGCTCATGCCTTTTTACGCGAACTGGGCAAACAGCTTTCGCCCAAGGCAGTCGTAGTGGTCTCAGCGCACTGGGAGAGCCTGGCGCTCAAGGTCAGTATCAGTGCCAAGCCAGAAACCATTCACGACTTTGGCGGCTTCCCACGGGCGCTTTTCGAGTGCCAGTACCCTGCAATCGGCGCACCTGAACTGGCTGAGCGGCTGGCCGTGTCACTGGGCGCAGAGCGGGTAAAGCGCGGCCTTGATCACGGCGCCTGGGTGCCCCTTTCGCTGATGTTTCCTGATGCCACTGTGCCGGTTGTTTCGCTGTCGCTTCCGGTGCGCTGGAGCAATGCAGAGCTGATAACACTGGGCGAGCGCCTGTCGGCACTGCGGGAAGAAGAGATTTTGGTGATCGGTTCGGGCAGCCTGACCCATAACCTATATGAAATCATGCCTCAAGACAGCCCTATGCCCGCCTGGGTAGATGAATTTGCCACTTGGGTGAGCGACCGCCTTATCGCCAACGATCGTGAGGCACTGCTTAGCTGGGAGCGCGCACCCAACGCGCTGAAGAACCACCCGACCCCTGAACACTTCCAGCCGTTGATGGTGGCCATGGGGGCAGGAGGAGAAGCCCGCCAGCTACACCACAGCGTGGAGCACGGTGTGCTTGCTATGGACGTCTATCAATTCGCTTAAGCGTTTTGCTATGCGCTGGGGCGGCGTTTTAGGGTCGTCCGGCGGTCGTGGTACGCCACCGCTAGCCCGCTGCCCATTATTAAGGCGCTGCCTACCCAAACCCAGAGATCCGGCATTTCGCCCCAGAACCACCAGCCCAACAGTACCGCCCAGAGCATGGCGGTGTAATCAAACGGCGCGGCGATGGCCGCAGGCGCAAACCGAAAGGCCAAGGTGATAAAAGCAGTGGCAGCGACACCAAGCATGCCAGACGCGAAAAAACCCATCCAGTGCCAAGGCTGCGGCGTTTGCCACACCCACGGCAGAGTCAGTCCCGTCACGATTAATGGCACAAAGGTCATGTAAAACAGCATTGCCCATAAGTGCTCGCGAGCGCCGTAGCGACGAGCGGTAATCATCATCAGTGCATAAAATAGCGCGGCGGCCACGAGCACTAATGCGCCCACCTGAAAGGCATCACCGTTAGGGCGAACCACAATCAGTACCCCAGCAAACCCCACTAAAGACGCAATGAGAACCGGCGGATCAATTCGCTCACCCAACAATGGCACCGAGAGCAGGGTTACAAACAGCGGCGCCACAAAAGCGATGGCCGTGGCTTCAGCCAGGGGTAACAGCGTTAAGCCCCAAACGAAACAGACCATGGTGGCGGTATAAATTAATCCGCGCAAAAAGTGCACGCCCGGTCGTTTCGTTCGCAGCTTGCGCAAACCACCGGCAAAATGGGCCAACACTGCAATCATCGGTAGCGAGACTAACGCACGGAAAAAAATAATCTGCAGCGGCGAATGCACCTCGCCTAGCCATTTGGAAACGGCGTCGCCTAGGGCTAAAAACAGAACGCCCAAACACATGCAGAGTATGCCCTTGAGTGACGTTGTCACCGCAACCTCCTTTTTTATTATCGCTTAAAAGCAAAAAACCCCGCCAACTTGCCATTGGCGGGGTAATAGCCACACACCAGCTTATAGGCTGGCGTTAACCACCATACAGTCCATCCCCTGAGAGTGTAGTTCGCGACACGCTTGGCGGGCACGCTGTTCATCTAGCGCCATTAGCCGGGCGCGATACACCGGGGTTTGGCCCTCTACGGTGTCGACGGCTACTCGCCCACCTAAGTTCTGGGCGATGCGCTGAGCCGCCTGTTGAGCCAACTGACGCGCCTGGGCTTCTTGACTGAAGGCACCGACCTGCACACCCCAGGCTCCACCAGTTTGGTTGGCAGCAGCTAACTGCCGCTCGCGCTCAATAAAGGCCTGCAGTGGGTCGGGCTGCGGAGCCTCGCTTTCGGGGGCGGGCCGCTGAATCGTGGCGATACCTGCCAACTGCTCTTCAAGGTCTACAACGGGCGCGGCAGGTGCCACGTTCGCTGAGCGTGACAAGGTGGTGGTTTCGACAACGGCAAGCAAGGGTTGGCGTGGCGCAGGCTGCTGTGGCGAAACCGGCTGCGCACGTGGCGCGAAGGCCATAAATTCGCGCGCGAAATCAGTGTCGCCCATCCAGTTTTGCTGGTCGCGCAGCGAGGCACGTAGAAAGCTGCGATCGAGCAGGTTAGCCATATGGGTATCCCGGGACTGGGATGAAAAACCGCCCATTACAACGCCCACCAAACGCCGATTACCACGCATCGCAGTGGTCGCAACGTTAAACCCTGAGGCGCGAATAAAACCGGTTTTTAAGCCGTCGGCTCCTGGGTAATCACGTACCAACCGATTGTGGCTGGTATGCCGGGTACCCCGATAGCTGAACTCTTGGAGACCAAAATAGTGGTAGTACTGGGGGAAATCCTGCATCACCCTTACCGAGAGCGTTAACATATCCCGTGCGGTGGTAATTTGACCGTCATCCGGCAAGCCGGAGGCATTGCGAAAAGTAGTGGCGTGCATGCCTAATTCGCGCGCCTTGGTGGTCATCATTTGCGCAAAGTGCGCTTCACTGCCACCCAGCGCTTCGGCAACCACAGCGGCTACGTCATTGGCTGAGCGAACCGCGAGTGCGCGAATAGCAGTATCCACCGGGATAGAGCTACCTGCCGCCAACCACAGTTTGACGGCAGGTTTGGCGGCCGCATAAGGGGAAACAGGCAGGGGCTGATCTAAGCGCAGTGTCCCTTCCTCTAACGCTTCAAACGTCAGATAGAGCGTCATCATCTTAGTGAGTGACGCGGGATAGCGCTGATCGTCAATATTCTCGGCGTAGAGTACTTCACCGTTATCCAAGTCCACGACAATCCCCGCGTAGCGTGGGTTATCGGCCTGAACGCTGGAGGCCATCGCCAGCGTAAGCAGCAATGCCATACTCAGCGCCCATACCACCGACATTCCACCGGCGGTCTGTTTTACCCTCGCATACATATCTGCCCCTTGCCTGTTATCAATGCGCTAATTTCAATCTCTGTATAACCAATCCACCGACGCTTAACTACCATGCCACACTCTAGATACAACGCAAGGCTTTCCCCTGGCGGAAAGGTAACGCTCACTGCGTTTAATAATAAGCCGAGTATAGGTGATTAATACGTAGTTAAGCGTAGAAAAAACGCAGATAAATGGCGGCATAAAAAAATAAAAAAAACCGACCCTCAAGAGGGTCGGTTTTCATTCGCTACCAAAGAGGCCTAGCGCAGAGGATTACTCTTCTGCAGCGGCTTCTTCAACAACCGGACGGTCAACTAGTTCAACGAACGCCATAGGCGCGTTGTCACCGGTGCGGAAACCGCACTTGAGAATACGGACGTAACCGCCCGGACGCTCGGCATAACGCGGGCCTAGCTCGTTAAACAGTTTACCGACGGCTTCTTTAGAGCGCGTGCGGGCAAATGCCAAACGACGGTTTGCAACGCTATCCTGCTTAGACAAGGTGATCAGCGGCTCGATAACGCGACGCAGCTCCTTGGCTTTCGGCAGGGTTGTCTTAATGACTTCATGTTCGACCAGCGAGACAGACATGTTCTTGAACATGGCCTGACGATGCGAGCTGGTGCGATTCAGATGACGACCACTCTTACGATGACGCATGGTTGTAATTCCTTACCAAACTGGGACTCAAGTCGACGCTCACGCGGAGGCTTTGTCGTCCTTCAGGCTTGCCGGTGGCCAATTTTCCAACCGCATGCCGAGGGACAAGCCGCGAGCCGCCAATACGTCTTTAATTTCATTCAAAGACTTTTTACCGAGATTCGGTGTCTTCAACAGCTCAACTTCTGTGCGCTGAATAAGATCACCGATATAGTAAATATTCTCGGCTTTTAGGCAGTTCGCGCTGCGAACGGTCAACTCAAGATCGTCTACGGGGCGCAATAGAATTGGATCAACATGATCCTCTTCCTCTTCGACTTCCTGTTCTTTATCAGCTTCCAGGTCGACGAAGGCGGCCAGCTGCTCTTGCAGGATGGTCGCACTGCGACGGATAGCCTCTTCCGGATCCAGGGTACCGTCGGTTTCCAGATCGATAATTAACTTATCGAGATCGGTGCGCTGCTCTACACGAGCGGCTTCAACCGAGTAGGAAACACGGCGGACAGGGCTGAAGGTGGCATCCAGCTGCAGGCGGCCAATGGCACGTGTCTCTTCATCAGAGCCACGCGCGTCAGCCGGCTCGTAGCCACGACCCAGCGCTACCTTAAGCTGAATTTTCAGCTCGGCACCTTCATTGACATGAGCAATGACGTGATCCGGGTTGACGATTTCGACGCTATGATCAAGCGCAATGTCGCCAGCGGTGACGACGGCTGGGCCCTGCTTGTTCAGCGTGAGCACCGCCTCATCGCGGCTGTGCATCTTGATCGCAACATCTTTCAAGTTCAGGAGGATTTCAATGACATCTTCCTGCACCCCTTCGAGCGCACTGTATTCATGCTCGACGCCAGCAATTTCAGCCTCTACCACGGCACAGCCGGGCATAGACGAAAGCAGAATGCGACGCAGTGCATTCCCCAGGGTGTGACCAAAGCCACGCTCGAACGGTTCGAGCACGATTTTGGCGTGATGTGCGCTGATTTCTTCGACCTTGATGTCGCGAGGACGGAGAAACTCTGTCACTGAACGCTGCATATGAACACCTTTCAGGCTGCCAAACGGATACTTGGTACTCGGTACGATCTGGCACGGGTATTAAACCGGCACCAGACCGACAAGAAACAGAAAACTGCTTACTTGGAGTACAGCTCGACGATCAGGTTTTCGTTGATGTCGGCAGACAGGTCACCGCGTTCAGGCAGAGCCTTGAAAGTGCCTTCCATCTTCTTGGCGTCGATTTCGATCCAAGCGATATCGCCACGGTTGGCCGCAATGGACAACGCGCTTTGGATACGTGCTTGGTTTTTCGCCTTTTCGCGAATGGAAACAACGTCACCGGGCTTCACTTGATAGGAAGCTACGTTAACGGTGCGGCCGTTCACGGAAATCGCCTTGTGGCTGACCAGCTGACGCGCTTCAGAGCGAGTCGAGCCGAAGCCCATGCGGTAGACGACGTTATCCAGTCGGGATTCGAGCAACTGCAACAATACTTCACCGGTCGCACCTTTCAGGCGAGCGGCTTCTTTGTAGTAGTTACGGAACTGTTTTTCGAGTACGCCGTACATGCGACGTACTTTTTGCTTCTCGCGAAGCTGCAAGCCGTAGTCTGAAAGACGCTGACGACGCTGGCCGTGTACACCCGGGATTTGCTCGGATTTACACTTTTTCTCGAAGGGAGTCACACCACTCTTTAAAAAGAGGTCGGTGCCTTCACGACGAGACAGTTTGCACTTCGGTCCAATATAACGAGCCATGAATCTGTCTCCTTAAACGCGGCGTTTCTTCGGCGGACGGCAGCCATTATGGGGAATGGGCGTCGCGTCTACGATGCTTTGCACGCGGAAGCCGGCGGCATTCAGTGCGCGCACGGCGGATTCACGACCGGGACCTGGGCCTTTAACCAGTACGTCTACGTTTTTCACACCATACTCGGCTGCAGCAGTTGCTGCACGTTCGCTTGCCACTTGAGCAGCGAACGGGGTGCTCTTGCGAGAACCACGAAAACCCGAACCACCGGCTGTTGCCCATGAAAGAGCATTGCCCTGGCGGTCTGTGATCGTCACGATCGTGTTGTTAAAAGAGGCATGGATATGCGCAATCGCATCCACTACCTGCTTTTTAACCTTTTTACGGTTACTACGCGGGTTAGCCATGTTGATGTCTATTCCTGTCTTTACGCCAGAACGTGCGTGTTATTTGCGGATCGGCTTACGCGGACCCTTACGGGTGCGCGCGTTAGTCTTAGTCCGCTGACCACGCAGCGGAAGACTACGACGATGACGCAGACCACGGTAGCAGCCTAAGTCCATGAGACGCTTAATGTTAAGCGTGACATCACGACGAAGGTCGCCTTCTACGGTGTACTTACCAACTTCAGAACGCAGGGTGTCGACTTCTTCAGAAGACAGATCCTGGATCTTGGCAGTAGGCGCGATACCGGCTGCAGCACAGATGTGCTCAGCACGAGTACGGCCAATCCCGAAGATATAGGTCAGCGAGATCGCCGCATGCTTGTTGTCCGGGATATTGACGCCTGCAATACGGGCCATCAGCTTACTCCGAAATTTGAGCGGCTTGCTCGTTTATTCATCTACAAAAGGCGCAACAGCATACCCCTTTGGTTGCCCTAAGGCAAGGGGTATGCTGGCACCGCTAAATACAGCCCAGGCTATTAACCCTGGCGCTGTTTGTGCCGTGGCTCGCTGCAAATGACGCGGACAGCGCCATTGCGACGAATGATCTTGCAGTTACGGCACATTTTCTTTACGGAAGCTCGAACTTTCATCGATCTTTCTCCAAAAACCGGCTCGCGGCGCGCCCCTCTAACTTAATAGGGTGGACGGCGCCTCAGCGCATGATACCGCCGCTACCGTAGCCTTTCAGGTTGGACTTCTTCATCACTGAGTCATACTGATGCGACATGAGATGCGACTGCACCTGGGCCATGAAGTCCATGATGACCACGACTACGATTAACAACGAGGTACCGCCGAAGAAAAACGGCACGTTCCACGCCACAATCAAGAACTGGGGCATCAAGGAAACCGCAGTGATATACAAGGCACCGAACAGGGTCAGACGTGTCATGACCTTGTCGATATAGCGAGCGGTCTGCTCGCCGGGGCGAATGCCCGGCAGGAAAGCGCCTGACTTTTTAAGATTGTCAGCCACATCCTTGGGGTTGAAGACCAGCGCTGTGTAAAAGAAGCAGAAGAATACCACTGCCGCCGCGAAAAGCAAGATGTAAAGCGGTTGACCTGGACCTAATGCCTGAGATGCACGCTGCAACCACTCCATACCTTCACCTGCACCTACCCACTGACCAATAGAGGCCGGGAAGAGCAGAATACTGGAGGCAAAGATCGCCGGGATAACGCCGGCCATATTAACCTTCAAAGGCAGGTAGCTACTTTGCCCTGCATACATCTTATTGCCCACTTGCCGCCGAGGGTAGTTAACTTTGAGGCGGCGTTGGCCGCGTTCAATGAAAACCACAAAGGCGACTGTCGCAACACCTAACACTGACAGCGCTAACAGTGGCAGAACATTCCAGGCCCCTTCATTACGGGCAAGCTCAAACGCTTGGCCCACGGCACTGGGTAGTCCAGCAACAATACCGGCAAATATCAGCAGCGAAATACCGTTGCCGATGCCTTTCTCGGTAATCTGCTCACCTAGCCACATCATAAACACCGCACCTGATACAAAGGTAATCACGGCGGTGAAATAGAAGCTGAAGTCTGCAGTGTACGCGATGCCTTGGCTGGCCAGGCCGACGGACATGCCGACAGCCTGGACAAACGCCAGTATCACCGTGCCGTAGCGAGTGTACTGGCTAATCTTGCGGCGGCCAGCCTCACCCTCTTTCTTGAGCTGTTCAAGATGAGGGGAGACCGCAGTCATGAGCTGCATGATAATCGACGCTGAAATGTAGGGCATTATACCCAGGGCGAGGACACTCATGCGCTCCAGGGCGCCACCCGAGAACATGTTAAACATGCCCAAGATGGTGCCCTGTTGCTCCCTAAACAAGGCAGCAAGCTGGTCAGGATTGATACCGGGAACGGGAATGTGGGCACCAATACGGTACACCACGATGGCGAGGAGCACGAAGCGCAAACGCGCCCACAGTTCACTCAGACCGCTGCCCATCGCCGGCATGTTTCCTGACTTGGCCATTTAGTCCTCTACCTTGCCGCCAGCGGCTTCGATCGCTTCACGGGCACCTTTGGTGACCTTGATTCCGCGAACGGTAACCGCTGTTTTCAGTTCGCCAGAAAGGATGATCTTCGCGTGTAGCGTAGAATCCTTCAGCACGTTGGCTTCTTTCAAAGATGCCATGGTGACTTCGCCACCGGCAACTTTGGCCAGCTCAGCCAGGCGTACTTCTTCAGAGACCAGAGATTTTGCAGACGTAAAACCGAATTTCGGTAAACGACGCTGCAAAGGCATCTGACCGCCTTCGAAACCGGGCTTAACACTGCCGCCACTACGTGCTTTCTGACCTTTGTGACCACGGCCACCGGTCTTACCAAGACCGGAACCGATGCCACGACCCACACGCTTTGCGGCGTGCTTGGAGCCCGGAGCCGGGCTTAGGCTATTGAGTTTCATGGATTACTCTCCCTCAACGCGCACAAGGTAGTTCACCTTGTGGATCATGCCGCGTACGGCGGGGGTGTCTTCCAGTTCAACCGTATGACCGATGCGACGCAGACCCAAGCCCTTCATAGTAGCTTTGTGCTTGGGCATGATGCCGATGGTGCTCCGGATCTGGGTAAACTTGATCGTTGCTGCCATGGTGCCTTACCCCGTGATCGCTTCGACAGACAGACCGCGCTTAGCGGCCACGTCTTCCGGTGCTTGCATGGAGGAGAGACCTTTAACAGTCGCTCGTACCACGTTAACCGGGTTAGTGGAACCGTAGCACTTGGCCAGTACGTCGTGGACACCGGCGAGCTCTAGTACAGAGCGCATGGCGCCACCGGCGATGATACCGGTACCTTCGGAAGCCGGCTGCATGTACACCTTGGAAGCACCGTGACGGGCTTTGACCGGGTACTGCAGCGTATGGCCAGCAAGGTTCACCTTGACCATGTTGCGACGAGCTTGATCCATCGCTTTCTGGATTGCGACAGGCACTTCACGCGCCTTGCCACGACCGAAACCGACACGACCTTTACCATCACCAACGACGGTCAGTGCGGTGAAGCCGAAAATACGACCACCTTTGACCACCTTGGCGACGCGGTTGACCTGCACTAACTTCTCTTGCAGATCACCGCTTTGCTGTTCGTTCTTCGCCATCGTAAAACCCTTTAGAATTCCAGGCCGCCTTCACGTGCGGCGTCGGCCAGCGCCTTAACGCGGCCGTGATACTTAAAGCCAGCACGGTCGAAGGCCACCTGGGTGATGCCTGCTTCTTTAGCGCGTTCAGCAATCAGAGCACCCACTTTAGAGGCCGCATCTGAGTTGCCGGTCGCACCCTCGCGCAGTGCTTTGTCCAGCGTAGAAGCACTGGCTAGCACTTTGCCACCATCCGGCGAGATAATCTGCGCATAGATGTGACGCGGGGTACGGTTGACGCACAGGCGATACACGCCCAGCTCGCGGATCTTTGCGCGAGCGCGGCGGGCACGACGGAGACGAGATTCTTTCTTCGCGTTCATAACCCTGCCTTACTTCTTCTTGGCTTCTTTGCGACGCACCTGCTCGTCGGCGTACCGTACACCCTTGCCTTTATACGGCTCAGGGGGACGGAAGGCGCGGATTTCCGCGGCGCACTGGCCGAGCATCTGCTTATCCGCGCTTTTCAGCACGATAACGGTGTTCTTCGGCGTTTCCGCTGTAACACCTTTAGGCAGTTCATAGTCGACCGGGTGCGAGAAGCCCAGTGAAAGATTGAGCGTCTGGCCCTTAGCTTGGGCACGATAACCGACGCCAACAATTTCGAGGGATTTTGTGAAACCCTCGGATACGCCCGTTACCAGGTTCTGAACGAGGGCGCGGGTTGTACCGGCCATTGCCCAGCTCTTGGCAGTTTCGCTCGGGGCGAAGGTCAGCTGGCCATCTTCTTGACCGACCACTACATCAGAGTGGATGGTCATAGATAGCGTGCCCTGGCCGCCTTTGGCGGTCAGCTGGTCAGCATTGATTTTAATCTCAACGCCGGCAGGCACTTTAACCGGATATTTCGCAATGCGGGACATTCCAGCCTCCTAGAATACGGTGCAGATGACTTCGCCACCGACACCCGCTTGGCGCGCGGCACGATCGGTCATGACACCATTTGATGTGGTGACAATCGCGATACCCAGGCCATCGGCAACCTTAGGCAAGTTGTCCTTGCCCATGTAGCGGCGCAGGGACGGCTTGGAAACCCGCTGAATGTGCTCAATGACCGGCTTACCCTCAAAGTACTTGAGAGTTACGGTTAGCTCGGGCTTAACGCCCTCTGCAACCGCAAAGTCGGCAATGTAGCCTTCTTCCTTTAGCACTCGGGCCACTTGCACTTTCAGCTTGGAGGACGGCATGGTTGCCGTCTCCTTGGTGGCCATCTGCGCATTGCGGATACGGGTAAACATATCCGCCAGAGTATCTTGCATGCTCATTTAATGTGCGCTCCTGATAATTCTACGTGGCGTTACCAACTGGACTTTTTCAGTCCTGGAACGTCGCCACGCATGGCGGCTTCACGCAGCTTGTTACGGCCGAGGCCGAACTTGTTGTAAAAACCGTGCGGACGACCGGTGATACGGCAGCGGTTACGCTGACGCACCGGGCTTGAGTCGCGCGGCAGTTGCTGCAGCTTCAGCGTCGCCTCGAAGCGGTCTTCCTCAGACGTGTTCACGTCTGAGATGATCTTCTTGAGTTCAGCGCGCTTGGTCGCATACTTCGCGACCAGCTGAGTACGCTTAAGCTCACGCTCTACCATACTTTTCTTAGCCATGATCTCGCCCCTATTTCTTAAACGGGAAGTTCAGCGCGGTTAAAAGCGCACGACCTTCCTCGTCGGTTTTGGCGGTCGTAGTGATAGTGACGTCCAACCCCCGGATGCGATCGATTTTATCATACTCGATCTCCGGGAAGATGATCTGCTCACGCACACCCATGGAGTAATTACCACGACCGTCGAAAGACTTCGGGTTGAGACCACGGAAGTCACGCACGCGGGGAATCGCGATGTAAACCAAACGGTCCAAGAAGTCCCACATACGCTCAGCGCGCAGTGTTACTTTGATGCCGATTGGCCAACCTTCGCGCACCTTAAAGCCCGCGATGGACTTACGTGCTTTAGTCACCAACGGTTTTTGACCAGAGAGTTTCTCTAGGTCGCCGATGGCATTGTCAATCAACTTTTTATCGTTGACTGCTTCGCCGATACCCATGTTCAGAGTCACTTTCGTGATCCGGGGTACCTGCATAACGTTGGCATAGCTGAACTCTTCTTTGAGTTGAGCTGCTACCTCGTTTTGATAACGTTCTTTCAAGTTCGCCATTTTGCTACCCGACTCGCGTTAGGCGTCGATCTGCGTCTGCGTCGACTTGTAGATACGTACCTTGGTACCGTCTTCCTTCACTTGGAAGCCGACGCGATCCGCCTTACCGGTCTCCGAATTGAAGATGGCTACGTTGGACGCGTGAATCGGAGCCTCACGCTCGACGATACCGCCCTGATTACCCGCCATGGGATTTGGCTTGGTGTGACGTTTAATCATGTTCACACCGGACACCAAAAAGCGGTTTTCTAATACCCGCTTAACGGTGCCACGCTTGCCTTTATCCTTCCCGGCGATGACGATGACTTCATCGTCACGTTTGATCTTTTGCATATCCGCCTCGCTCCTTACAGCACTTCAGGCGCTAAGGAAATGATCTTCATGAACTTTTCATTACGAAGTTCACGAGTCACCGGCCCAAAAATACGGGTACCGATGGGCTGTTCGTTGGTGTTATTCAACAAAACTGCCGCATTTCCATCGAAACGGATGAGCGAACCGTCGGGACGACGGACGCCACTACGGGTCCGGACCACGACCGCTTTTAGCACCTGGCCTTTTTTGACCTTGCCACGCGGAATCGCTTCCTTAACCGTGACCTTGATGATATCACCAACGCGAGCGTAACGACGGTGTGAACCGCCTAACACCTTGATGCACTGCACCCGGCGCGCTCCGCTGTTGTCGGCGACATCCAGCATTGTCTGAGTCTGAATCATCGGTTTTCTCCAAACCTAATCTGACTGCACTGATTGACAAGCCTCGGGATTAACCCTTGGCGTGTTCAACCACCTCGACCAGCGTCCAAGCTTTTTTCTTGGAAAGCGGACGGCACTCTTGAATAGAGACCGTATCGCCTGCCTTAGCCTGGTTCGCCTCATCATGGGCGTGCAGCTTGGTGGAGCGCTTAACGTATTTTCCGTAGATCGGGTGACGCTCGCGCCGCTCGATCATGACGACGATGGACTTGTCCATCTTATCGCTCACCACTTTACCGGTGAGCGTACGCTTTGTGTTTTCTTCGGCCATCTCAATCACCTGCCTTCTCGTTGAGCAAAGTCTTTACGCGGGCAATATCCCGACGGACCTGCTTGAGCAGATGAGTCTGGCTCAGTTGGCCAGTGGCCTTCTGCATGCGCAGGTTAAACTGCTCGCGGAGGAGTTCGAGGAGTTGCTCCTGGAGCTCTCCTGCGGACTTTTCACGAATTTCCTGGGCTTTCATCACATCACCGTCCGTTTCGCAAAGGTGGTGGATAAGGGCATTTTCTGTGCGGCAAGCTCAAACGCTTCACGAGCGAGCTCTTCCGACACGCCTTCAATTTCATACAGGACCCGACCCGGTTGGATCTGGGCAACCCAGTACTCAACAGAACCTTTACCTTTACCCATACGAACTTCGAGCGGCTTCTTGGAGATCGGCTTATCAGGGAAGACGCGGATCCAAATCTTACCGCCACGCTTAACGTGACGTGTGATCGCACGACGGCCTGCTTCGATCTGACGCGCAGTGATGCGGCCGCGACCAGTAGCTTTTAGGCCGTATTCCCCGAAGCTGATCTTGCTTCCGCGATGCGCCAGGCCACGGTTGCGGCCTTTCATCATCTTACGGAATTTCATACGCTTGGGCTGTAACATCGACTCGCTCTCCCCTTACCTGGAACCTTTCTTCTTGGGCGCGTTGCCGGCAGGCTGTTGTTTAGCCTTGGCACGTACTTCCTCGATACCGCCGAGGATTTCACCCTTGAAGATCCACACTTTGACGCCGATAACGCCGTAGGTGGTGTGAGCTTCGTAAGTGGCGTAGTCGATATCCGCACGCAACGTGTGCAGCGGAACGCGACCTTCGCGGTACCATTCGGTACGTGCGATTTCAGCGCCACCAAGACGACCTGATAGCTGAATCTTGATGCCACCAGCGCCAAGACGCATTGCGTTCTGTACTGCGCGCTTCATAGCGCGACGGAACATTACGCGACGCTCAAGCTGACCCGCTACGTTAGCAGCGACTAGCTTGGCATCCAGCTCCGGCTTGCGAACTTCTTCGATGTTCACATGCACGGGTACACCCATCATCTGGGTGAGATCGCGACGCAAACGGTCGACATCTTCACCTTTCTTACCAATCACGATACCCGGACGGGCAGTGTGAATAGTGATGCGGGCGTTGTTCGCCGGACGCTCGATGTGGATGCGGCTAACAGAGGCGCTTTTAAGACGCTCTTCCAGGAAGCTACGCACTTCGAGATCGTTATTGAGCTTATCGGCGTAAGCGCCGCGCTCAGCATACCAGACAGAAGCATGGTCTTTGACGATGCCCAGTCGAATGCCTGTTGGATTGACTTTCTGACCCATCGGTCGACTCCTACTTCTCGGCTACCTTGACGGTGATGTGGCACGTGCGCTTCAAGATACGATCCGCACGCCCCTTGGCACGCGGCTTGATACGCTTGAGCGTCATGCCCTCATCGACGCAGATGGTCGAGACACGCAGCTCGTCAATATCCATGCCGTTATTTTCTTCCGCATTCGCAATCGCGGATTGCAGCACCTTCTTAACCAGCTTGGCAGCCTTCTTCGGTGAGAAGGTCAGCAGGTCGAGTGCCTCGGCGACAGGTTTACCGCGCACCTGGTCAGCCACCAAACGGGCCTTCTGGGCGGATAAACGAGCGCCAAGCAGCTTAGCTGTGACTTCCATCTCTCAATCCTCTCTGGCTTACCGTTTGGCTTTTTTATCCGCCGCATGCCCACGATAAGTGCGGGTAGCAGCGAATTCGCCCAATTTGTGGCCAACCATTTCCTCGGATACGTGCACCGGGACGTGTTGACGACCATTATGGACCGCGATAGTGAGGCCTACCATATTGGGCAGGATCATAGAACGACGCGACCAAGTCTTGATCGGTTTGCGATCGTTCTTCTCCACTGCAGCCTCTACCTTCTTCAAAAGATGAAGGTCAATGAAGGGACCTTTCTTTAGTGAACGTGGCACAGCCGTTACCTCTTAATGTCTTGGCAATTTAGATCAACGCGTCTTATTACGACGACGAATGATCAGCTTGTCGGTGCGCTTGTTCTTACGCGTCTTGTGACCCTTAGTCGGCACGCCCCATGGGGATACCGGGTGACGACCACCACTGGTGCGGCCTTCGCCACCACCGTGCGGGTGATCGACTGGGTTCATCGCGACACCGCGAACAGTCGGACGCACACCTCTCCAGCGCTTCGCACCGGCCTTGCCAAGTTGACGCAGGCTGTGCTCAGAGTTGCTCACTTCACCCAAGGTCGCGCGGCACTCGGCCAACACTTTACGCATTTCGCCAGAGCGAAGACGTAGGGTGGCATAGTTACCTTCACGAGCAACTAACTGGGCGCTTGTACCGGCACTGCGAGCAATCTGCGCACCTTTACCCGGCTTGAGTTCGATGCAGTGCACCGTAGAACCCAACGGGACGTTACGCAGCGGCAAGGCATTGCCTTTCTTGATTGACGCGTTAACACCAGATTCCAGCACGTCACCCGCGCTGACACCTTTCGGTGCAATGATGTAACGACGCTCACCATCGGCATACTTCAGCAGCGCAATGTGCGCACTGCGGTTGGGATCGTGCTCAAGACGCTCAACGGTGGCAGGAATGCCATCCTTGGTGCGTTTGAAATCGATCAACCGATAGTGGTGACGATGACCACCGCCCACGTGGCGGGTGGTGATACGACCGTAGTTGTTACGGCCGCCGGACTTGGACTGTTTTTCTAACAGCGGTGCATAAGCACGGCCTTTAAACAGTTCCTCGCCAACGATCTTGACGACGTGGCGACGACCGGCGGAGGTGGGTTTGGTCTTGACGATTGCCATTATCCGTACTCCTGCCCTTATTCGGCGCCAGAGAAGTCTTCGAGCGTTTCACCCGCAGCCAGGGTCACATACGCTTTGCGGTAACCCTTACGCAGGCCAACGCCGTTCGCAGTACGCTTCGTTTTACCCTTCATGTTCAGTACCTGAACACTGCCGACCTTCTTGCCGAAAAGTGCTTCAACGGCCTTCTTGATCTCGGGCTTGGTAGCATCAGATGCCACCTTGAAAACGTACTGGTTGCGCTCGGCTGCCATCGCGGCCTTTTCGGTCACGTGGGGCCCAAGCAGAACCTTAAATACGCGTTCCTGGTTCATGCCAGCTTCTCCTCGAATTTACGCAGGGCGGAGACGGTAATCAGCACCTTATCAAAGGCAACCAGACTTACCGGGTCAGCTGCCGCGACATCCACCACGTCAACGTGGGGGAGATTGCGTGCGGCTAAATAGAGCTTTTCGTCAACTTCTTCAGTCACGATCAACACTTTTTCAAGGTTGAGCTCTTTCAGCTTGGCAGCTACCTGCTTGGTCTTAGGCGCATCGACGATGAACTCTTCAATCGCGACTAAGCGCTCTTGACGTACCAGCTCTGACAAGATGGAGCGCATCGCTGCACGGTACATCTTGCGGTTAACCTTCTGGGTGTAGTCTTGCGGACGCGCCGCGAAGGTTACGCCACCACTACGCCATAGCGGAGAGCGGATGGTACCGGCACGTGCACGACCGGTGCCTTTCTGACGCCACGGCTTCTTACCACCGCCACGAACGTCGGAACGACTCTTTTGCGCGCGGGTTCCCTGACGACCAGCCGCCAAATAGGCAGTGACCACTTGGTGAACGAGCGCTTCGTTGAATTCTTTGCCAAAAGTGGCGTCGGCTACTTCAACGGTACCCGCGCCTGCAGCAAGATTCAGATTCATTGGTAATTATCCCCTTCAGCCTGCTTTCACGGCGCTGCGAACGATAACGTCACTACCGGGAGCACCCGGTACGGCGCCTTTAATCAGCAGCAGGTTACGCTCGGCGTCGACACGGACGATCTCAAGGCTCTGCACGGTGCAACGGGCGTTACCCATTTGACCGGCCATCTTTTTGCCTTTGAAAACGCGACCCGGTGTCTGACACATGCCGATAGAACCCGGCGCGCGATGCGACAGAGAGTTACCGTGAGTCATGTCTTGGGTACGGAAGTTCCAGCGCTTAACAGCACCCTGGAAACCTTTACCCTTAGAGGTGCCAGTCACGTCAACCATTTGACCAGCTTCGAAGAGGGATACGGTGATTTCGCCGCCGACTTCAGGAATCTCTTCGCCTTCTGTAAGACGAAATTCCATCAGTGCACGACCAGCTTCAACACCCGCCTTGGCAAACTGTCCCGCTTGCGCTTTGGTGAGGTGCTTAGCTTTACGAGAGCCAGATGTGACCTGAATCGCTGCGTAACCGTCAGATTCGACAGATTTAACGCGAGTAACACGATTAGGATCAACTTCAATAACGGTTACGGGCACAGACGCGCCGTCTTCGGTAAAGACACGGGTCATCCCGGCCTTTTTACCGACTAAACCGATAGTCATACTCAGTCTCCTATAGTGTACGGGGCTATCACCCGCTATGGCTGCCCTTTCCAGAGCATTCCACTAGCACATTGTATGGCGCCTCACGGCGCGGCGGCTGCTGCTCATGCTAACTTATTATAACAAGTGATGAGCGCTGGGCCGCAAAGTGACTAGTGTAATTAGTTGAGCTTGATTTGCACGTCAACGCCCGCGGCGAGATCAAGCTTCATCAAAGCATCAACAGTTTTTTCGGTCGGCTCAACAATGTCGAGCACACGCTTGTGCGTACGTATCTCATACTGGTCACGCGCATCTTTATTGACGTGCGGCGAGATCAGAATGGTGTAACGCTCGCGATTGGTCGGCAACGGAATCGGCCCACGAACCTGAGCACCAGTACGCTTAGCGGTTTCAACAATCTCCGCTGTAGACTGGTCGATCAGGCGATGGTCGAACGCTTTCAACCGAATGCGAATCTTTTGGTTCTGCATTTGCCCTAAACTCCAATGGATGTCGACGGCGCGAGCCGTCTACCCACGCATTCAAAGGATGCGCATTATAGGCACGCCATCTGCACATGTCAAACATTTGCTGATGGTGCGCAGAAAAGGGGGCTCATCAGAGCCCCCTTCATCACTCAAGCATGAAGCTTACTTGACGATCTTGGCCACAACGCCAGCACCGACAGTACGGCCGCCTTCACGAATAGCGAAGCGCAAGCCTTCGTCCATTGCGATCGGAGCGATCAAGGTAACAACCATTTGCACGTTGTCACCCGGCATGACCATTTCAACGCCTTCCGGCAGTTCACAGGTACCGGTTACGTCGGTGGTACGGAAGTAGAACTGTGGACGGTAGCCCTTGAAGAAAGGCGTGTGACGACCACCCTCTTCTTTGGACAGTACGTAAACTTCTGCTTCGAAGGTAGTGTGCGGGTTGATGGTGCCCGGCTTGGCCAGTACTTGGCCACGCTCGACGTCATCACGCTTAGTACCACGCAGCAGGGCGCCAACGTTCTCACCAGCACGACCTTCGTCGAGCAGCTTGCGGAACATTTCAACACCGGTAACGATCGTTTTAGTGGTGTCGCGGATACCCACGATTTCCACTTCTTCGCCCGCTTTCACGATGCCGCGCTCTACACGACCAGTAACAACAGTACCGCGGCCAGAGATAGAGAACACGTCTTCGATCGGCATCAGGAACGGCTGGTCGATAGCACGCTCCGGCTCAGGGATGTACTCATCCAGCGCTTTGATCAGATTGGCAACGGCAGTTGTACCCATGCCCTTGTCATCTTCACCGTTCAGCGCCATCAGCGCAGAACCAGTGATGATCGGCGTGTCGTCACCCGGGAAGTCGTACTGGTCGAGAAGTTCGCGAACTTCCATTTCTACCAGCTCGAGCAGCTCTTCGTCATCGACCATGTCCGCTTTGTTCAGGAACACAACGATGAACGGTACGCCAACCTGACGAGACAGCAGGATGTGCTCGCGAGTTTGCGGCATCGGGCCATCTGCGGCAGAACATACCAGGATAGCGCCGTCCATCTGCGCAGCACCGGTGATCATGTTCTTGACGTAGTCAGCGTGTCCTGGGCAGTCAACGTGAGCGTAGTGACGCTCTTCAGACTGATATTCCACGTGGGAAGTAGCGATAGTGATACCACGCTCACGCTCTTCAGGAGCGTTATCGATAGTATCAAACTCACGCCAGTCGCCGCCGAAAACCTCAGCAGACACGCGGGTTAGGGCCGCAGTCAGAGTCGTTTTACCGTGGTCGACGTGACCAATAGTGCCGACGTTGACGTGCGGTTTGGAACGTTCAAATTTTTCCTTAGCCACTGCTATAACCTCTTTACGTTGCTAACGGTTAACCGTTTTGATTGATGACGGCTTCAACGACGCTGGAGGGCGCCTCGTCGTACTTCGAGAACTCCATAGAGTAGCTCGCACGGCCCTGGGTCTGTGAGCGCAGATCGGTTGCATAACCGAACATCTCGCCCAGTGGCACCGTCGCACGAATGACTTTACCAGAAGAGGAGTCATCCATACCCTGCACCAGGCCGCGACGACGGCTCAGGTCACCCATGACGTCACCCATAAATTCTTCGGGGGTCACGATTTCGACCTTCATCACCGGCTCCAGCAGCACGGCCTTGGCTTTCCTGGCACCTTCTTTCACTGCCATAGAAGAAGCAATCTTAAACGCAGTCTCGTTAGAGTCTACGTCGTGGAAGGAGCCGTCAAACAGCGTCACTTTAACGTCGATCATCGGGTAACCCGCGATGACACCGTTTTTGAGCTGCTCAAATGCACCCTTCTCAACCGCAGGGACGTATTCCTTAGGAACCGTACCACCTACGATTTCAGAGTTGAATTTGAAGAATAATTCCTCTTCGCCTTCACCCTTCTCTTCTGCTGTCAGCGGCTCAATACGCAACCATACGTGACCGTACTGACCACGACCACCAGACTGACGAACAAACTTGCCTTCTTGCTCGATGCTGCCGCGAATGGTTTCACGGTAGGCAACCTGAGGCTTACCAATGTTAGCCTCAACGTTAAACTCGCGACGCATACGGTCAACAAGAATATCGAGGTGAAGCTCACCCATACCAGAAATAATCGTCTGACCAGTCTCTTCGTCGGTCTTAACCTGGAAGGAGGGATCCTCTTGAGCAAGCTTGCCCAGGGCGACACCCATCTTCTCTTGGTCTGCCTTAGATTTTGGCTCTACGGCAACCGAGATAACTGGATCCGGGAACTCCATGCGCTCGAGAACAATTTTGTTATCGATATCACACAGGGTATCACCGGTAGTGACGTCTTTCAGACCGATACAAGCAGCGATGTCGCCCGCCAGTACTTCCTTGATCTCTTCACGAGAGTTGGCGTGCATCTGAACGATACGGCCAACGCGCTCTTTTTTCTGTTTAACGGAGTTGTACACGCCGTCACCAGATTTCAGAACGCCCGAATAGACGCGGATAAAGGTCAGCGTTCCAACGAAGGGGTCAGTGGCAATTTTAAATGCCAAGGCCGCAAACGGAGCGCTATCGTCAGCAACACGCGTATCGACGGTGCCGTTTTTATCATCGAGCTCACCTTCGATCGCCTTAACTTCCGTCGGCGAAGGCATGAATTCGATAACACCGTCTAGCACTGCTTGAACGCCCTTATTTTTAAAGGCAGAACCACAGGTAACCAGGACGATATCATTAGCTAGAGTACGCGCGCGCAGACCAGCCTTGATCTCTTCAACCGTTAGCTCGCCGCCTTCAAGGTACTTGTCCATCAGCTCATCAGAGCCTTCGGCAGCCGCTTCGACCATTTCTTCGCGGTATTTTTCTGCTGTTTCTTGTAGCTCAGCAGGAATATCCACGAGGTCATAGGTCATACCCAGACTCTCTTCATCCCAAAGGATGGCCTTCATCTGGATAAGGTCGATAACGCCTTTAAAGTCTTCTTCTGTACCCCAGTTAATCTGGATCGGCACTGCTTTAGCACCCAGACGCTCTTTCAACTGGTTGACAACCATGAAGAAGTCAGCGCCGGTACGGTCCATCTTATTGACGAAAACCATACGTGGCACTTCGTACTTGTTAGCTTGGCGCCATACTGTTTCGGTCTGCGGCTGAACGCCGGAAGAGCCACACAGTACAACAACCGCGCCGTCGAGTACGCGCAAAGAACGCTCAACTTCAATCGTGAAGTCAACGTGCCCAGGCGTATCGATAATGTTGATACGATGCTCAGGGAACTGCTTATTCATGCCCTGCCAGAAACAGGTAGTTGCAGCTGAGGTGATAGTGATACCACGCTCCTGCTCCTGCTCCATCCAGTCCATGGTCGCAGCACCATCGTGCACTTCGCCCACTTTGTGGGAAAGGCCGGTGTAGAACAATACACGCTCAGTCGTCGTGGTTTTACCCGCGTCGACGTGAGCGACGATACCGATATTGCGGTAGCGATTTAGTGGAGTCTTGCGTGCCACGGTGAAACTCCCGTTTGTTGGCGATGCTCGTTAATTTAGCGGCGTATGCAAGCGAGGCTTATGCGACCGCCGCTACCACTGCATGGTAGCGGTTAGGTATTACAACAGAGCGACTCAGCAAACACTTCGCCATGCTGAACAACGTGCATATAAAAACCATAAAGCCGTACTTAAAAACGCCGTGCCTAGAAACGCAGGTTCTAGAAACGCTGACCTTAGAAACGCTGGCCTTAGAAACGGTAGTGCGAGAAGGCCTTGTTGGCTTCTGCCATGCGATGCACGTCTTCGCGCTTCTTAACGGCAGAACCTTTACCTTCAGCGGCATCCAGCATTTCACCCGCCAAACGCTGCACCATGGTTTTCTCACCGCGACGACGCGCCGCGTCTACCAGCCAGCGCATTGCCAGCGCTTGACGGCGAGACGGACGTACTTCAACCGGTACCTGATAGGTCGCACCACCCACGCGGCGCGACTTCACTTCGACCATGGGCTGGATGGCTTCCAACGCCTTGTCGAAGATCTCCAGCGGATCTTCTTTACTACGCTCGGCAACCTTATCCAACGCACCGTAGACGATACGCTCAGCTATGGACTTCTTGCCGCTGACCATCAGGTGGTTCATGAACTTCGCCAGACGCTCACTTCCGAACTTAGGATCCGGCAGGATGTCGCGTTTAGCTACTACTCTTCTTCTAGGCATGATAAGCCCTCAATTAAGGATCTTTCAGGTAAACCCGGAACTCCTGCAACCTGCGTACGATATTTCAGTACGCCAAGTGCCGCCCGACCTTACTCTTATCAGACCGTCAAATTCGTGAAATTCGGTACTCAACACCCGGCTGACCGGTCATGCTGCCAAGCCGTCTAGTCTATTAAGACTTAGGACGCTTAGTACCGTACTTAGAACGACCCTGACGACGGTTTTGTACGCCGGAGGTGTCAAGGGCGCCACGAACGGTGTGATAACGCACACCTGGCAAATCCTTTACACGGCCGCCGCGAATCAAAACGACAGAGTGTTCTTGAAGGTTGTGACCTTCACCACCGATGTAGGAAGACACTTCAAAGCCGTTGGTTAGGCGCACACGGCAAACCTTACGTAGGGCTGAGTTAGGCTTCTTCGGGGTGGTGGTGTAAACGCGTGTACATACGCCGCGTTTTTGCGGACAGGCCTGCAGCGCTGGCACGTCACTTTTGGTGACGGGGCGCTTGCGCGGCTTGCGCACTAGCTGATTAATCGTTGCCATGGTGTTTAGCTGACTCCAATGGTTGCCTTGCCTTTCAACAAGTAGCCTTTTTAACAAATACATGCAGCGGATGCGGGCGCACCCACCCCACTGTTAAAGGCTGCGCATTCTAAAGGCTGACCCTATGTTTCGTCAAGCCTTGCCGGCGGTTTTACCGGCAAGATGACGCTTTTCAGGTCAGCTACTCGTTTTACTTACTCATGTTACCTACTGCTTTAGGTACCAGATCTACAGCTCGTCGTCAGAGTCGAGAGCCGTCAACTGGGCACCTAGCTCCTGCTCTACTTCGGTAGCCGAAGGATTGAACAGTTGCTCAACGTCTTCGCGCTTGCGGCGACGTTCTGCGTGGTGAGTCAGACCAGTACCTGCTGGAATCAGACGACCCACTACGACGTTCTCTTTCAGGCCGCGCAGATAATCACGCTTGCCGGTCACCGCCGCTTCGGTCAGTACGCGAGTTGTCTCCTGGAAGGAGGCCGCAGAAATGAACGACTCAGTGGCCAAACTGGCCTTGGTGATACCCAGCAGCATACGCTGATACTTAGCCGGGAATTTCTTCTCTTTCTCGAGGCGATCATTCTGCTCCAACACCCGAACAAGCTCAGCTTGGTCGCCGGTAATGAAATCAGAGTCGCCTGAATCCGTAATTTCTACCTTGCGCAGCATCTGACGCACAATGACTTCGATGTGCTTGTCGTTGATGCCTACGCCTTGCAGACGGTAAACGTCCTGCACTTCGGCTGTGATGTACTTGGCAAGCTCCTCAACACCCAGCAGGCGCAGAATATCGTGAGGATTGCTCGGGCCATCGGAAATCACTTCGCCCTTCTCCACAGCTTCGCCTTCGAAGACCGCGATTTGACGCCATTTCGGAATCAGCGCCTCAAACGGATCGCCAGATTCCGGGGTAATGGTCAAGCGACGCTTACCCTTAGTCTCTTTACCGAAGCTGATCACACCGCTGATCTCGGCCAGGATAGAGGACTCTTTCGGCTTACGCGCTTCGAACAAGTCAGCAACCCGTGGCAGACCACCGGTGATATCTTTGTTCGCCGAGGCTTCTACCGGGATACGGGCAACCACTTCACCCACCCCGATTGTCACGCCATCGTCGACCGAAATAATCGAGTTGCCTGGCAGCAAGTACTGCACCGGGGTATTAGAGCCCGATACAGAGACGTACTCACCCGCGTTGTCTTGCAGCATAACCATCGGGCGCTTATCGCGACCGGCCATAGGACGTGCTGCGGACTCGATCACCTCGATAGAGGAGAGACCGGTCATCTCATCGACGCTACGGTGCATGGTGACACCTTCGTCAAGGTCGATGAACTGCGCCTTACCTTCTACTTCAGCAACGATCGGGTGGGTGTGCGGATCCCATTTAGCGACCGTCGCACCGGCATCAACCACGTCGCCGTCACGTACAGAAAGTTCAGCGCCGTAAGGCAGTTTGTAGTACTCACGCTCACGGCCATGGTCGTCAGCGACGGCCAATGCGCTGGAACGAGAGACAACGACCAGCTTGCCGTCGCCACGTTCAACGTGTTTCATATTGTGCAGACGAACTTTACCGCCGTGCTTAACCTGTACGCTATCAACTGCAGAAGAACGCGAAGCCGCACCACCGATGTGGAACGTACGCATGGTTAGCTGGGTACCCGGCTCACCGATGGATTGTGCGGCGATAACGCCCACTGCTTCACCGATGTTGACCTGGTGACCACGAGCCAAGTCACGACCGTAACAGGAGGCACACACGCCATGTGCGGTCTCACAGGTAATCGTGGAGCGTACGACGATCTCGTCGACACCCATGGTATCTAGCTCTGCACACCACTTCTCGTCGAGCAGCGTACCCTTCGCCAGCTGTACCTCACCGGTGCCGGGGTGCACGACATCCTGCGCCACCACGCGACCCAGTACGCGCTGGGAAAGCGGTACAATAATGTCGCCGCCTTCGATGATGGGGTGTAGGGTCAAGCCATTTTCGGTGCCACAGTCGACTTCGGTGATAACCAAATCTTGTGCCACGTCGACCAAGCGACGGGTCAGGTAACCGGAGTTGGCGGTTTTCAGTGCCGTATCCGCCAGACCTTTACGCGCACCGTGGGTCGAGATGAAGTACTGCAGTACGTTCAAACCTTCACGGAAGTTGGCGACGATGGGTGTTTCAATGATCGAGCCATCCGGCTTGGCCATCAGACCACGCATACCCGCCAGCTGACGAATCTGAGCAGCAGAACCACGCGCACCGGAGTCGGCCATGATGAAGACGCTGTTGAACGAGTCCTGCTCAACTTCGTTACCATCGCGGTCAATAACGGTCTCTTTAGAGATACCTACCATCATCGCCTTGGCGACTTTGTCGTTGGCCTTGGACCAGATATCAATAACCTTGTTGTACTTCTCACCCGCTGTTACCAGGCCAGAAGAGAACTGGTCTTCGATCTCTTTAACTTCCGCTTCCGCGGCATCAACGATTTCAGTTTTTGCTTCGGGGATAACGAAGTCGTTAACACCGATAGAAGCGCCCGACCAGGTCGCTAAGCGGAAGCCGGTATACATCAGTTGGTCAGCGAAGATGACGGTCGGCTTCAGACCAGCGCGACGATAAACTTCGTTGATTAGACTGGAGATTGCCTTCTTCTTCATCGGCTGATCGATCAGCTCGAAGGGCACACCTTCGGGCAGGATGCGGAACAGCAGTGCACGACCCACCGTGGTGTCGTAAATACGGCGATGGAAGCTGCGCTCGCCAGTCTCTTCTTCAATATCGATCTCGTCTAAACGCACCTTAACCCGAGCGTGTAGCGATACGGATTGAGTACCGAAGGCGCGCTCGACCTCATTGAGGTCAGAGAACACCATGCCTTCGCCTTTGGCGTTGATCTTTTCCCGGGTCATGTAGTAAAGACCCAGTACAACGTCTTGAGACGGCACGATGATCGGCTCGCCGTTAGCGGGCGACAGCACATTGTTGGTGGCCATCATCAGCGCACGGGCTTCAAGCTGGGCTTCCAGGGTCAGCGGTACGTGTACCGCCATCTGGTCACCGTCAAAGTCGGCGTTGTAGGCAGCACATACCAGCGGATGCAGCTGGATCGCTTTACCTTCGATCAACAGCGGTTCAAACGCCTGGATGCCCAAACGGTGCAGCGTCGGTGCGCGGTTAAGCAGTACCGGATGCTCGCGGATAACATCGGCAAGGATGTCCCACACTTCCGGCAGCTCGCGCTCAACCATCTTCTTGGCGGCTTTGATCGTTGAGGCGTAGCCCAGCGACTGCAGCTTGGAGTAGATAAACGGCTTGAACAGCTCAAGGGCCATTTTTTTCGGCAGACCACACTGGTGCAGACGCAAGGTCGGACCCACGGTAATGACCGAACGACCCGAGTAGTCGACGCGCTTACCCAACAAGTTCTGACGGAAGCGACCCTGCTTACCTTTGATCATGTCGGCAAGTGATTTCAGAGGACGCTTGTTAGAGCCCGTGATCGCACGGCCGCGACGACCGTTATCAAGCAGTGCATCGACCGCTTCCTGCAGCATACGTTTCTCGTTGCGCACGATAATGTCCGGCGCGTTGAGATCCAGCAGCCGCTTCAGGCGGTTGTTACGGTTGATCACACGACGGTAGAGGTCGTTAAGATCTGAGGTCGCGAAGCGGCCACCGTCGAGCGGTACCAGCGGACGCAGATCCGGCGGCAGCACGGGCAGCACTTCCATGACCATCCACGCCGGCGCATTGCCGGAGTGGTAGAACGCTTCAAGGAGTTTCAGGCGCTTGGAGAGCTTTTTGATCTTGGTCTCAGAGTTAGTCTGCGGAATCTCTTCACGCAGGTGGTTAATCTCTTCTTCCAGATCGATGTCTTTCAACAGCTCTTGAACGGCTTCGGCACCCATTCGAGCGTCAAAGTCGTCGCCAAACTCTTCAAGCGCTTCAAAGTACTGCTCGTCGTTCATCAGCTGACCACGCTCTAGCGTGGTCATGCCGGGATCGATAACGACAAAGGACTCAAAATACAGCACACGCTCGATATCACGCAGGGTCATATCGAGGAACATACCGATACGCGACGGCAGTGACTTCAAAAACCAGATGTGTGCGACCGGTGAAGCGAGCTCAATATGCCCCATGCGCTCACGGCGCACGGCGGCTTTGGTCACTTCTACGCCACACTTCTCGCAGATAATGCCGCGGTGCTTCATGCGTTTATATTTACCGCATAAGCACTCATAGTCTTTTACCGGGCCAAAAATCTTGGCACAGAACAGACCATCCCGCTCCGGTTTAAAGGTACGGTAGTTGATGGTCTCAGGCTTCTTCACCTCGCCAAACGACCAGGAGCGAATCATGTCCGGCGACGCCAGGGTAATCTTGATCGCGTCAAACTCTTCGGACTGAGATTGCGATTTGAGTACTTTCACCAAATCTTTCATGTGACGGCTCCTAGCTCTCTAACTCGATATCGATGCCCAGCGAGCGGATTTCTTTAACCAGTACGTTAAAGGATTCCGGCATGCCTGCCTGCATGGTGTGGTCGCCATCCACGATGTTTTTATACATCTTGGTGCGGCCTTCGACGTCGTCCGACTTGACGGTGAGCATCTCTTGTAGCGTGTACGCGGCGCCGTATGCTTCCAACGCCCACACTTCCATCTCACCGAAGCGCTGACCACCGAACTGCGCCTTACCACCCAAGGGCTGCTGGGTAACCAGCGAGTAAGAACCGGTAGAACGCGCATGCATCTTGTCGTCTACCAAGTGGTTAAGCTTCAGCATATACATGTAGCCAACGGTGACCGGACGATCAAAGGCGTCACCGGTACGGCCATCGAATAGGGCCATCTGACCCGATTCTGGGATATCCGCCAGCTTCAACAGATGCTTGATTTCGTGCTCTTTAGCACCGTCAAACACCGGCGTTGCCATCGGCACACCACCTTTTAGATTCTTCGCCAAAGCGATGATTTCATCGTCGGTCAGGGAATCGAGATCTTCAACGCGAGTACCTTGGGTATTGTAGATCTGCCCCAGGAAGTCACGAATTTCAGCGACTTGCTGACCGCGTGCATCGCGCAGCATAGCTTCGATCTTAACGCCCAAGCCACGCGCCGCCATGCCCAAGTGGGTTTCCAAAATCTGACCAACGTTCATCCGTGACGGTACGCCCAGCGGGTTTAGCACCACGTCAACCGACTCACCCTTCTCGTCAAACGGCATGTCTTCAATCGGCATAATCGCCGAGATAACACCTTTGTTACCGTGACGACCAGCCATTTTGTCGCCCGGTTGAATGCGACGCTTAACGGCCATGTAGACCTTGACGATTTTAAGCACGCCCGGTGCGAGATCATCGCCCTGGGTCAGCTTGCGCTTCTTATCTTCAAAGCGCTCGTCCATCTCTTTACGACGGATTTCCAACTGCTCATCGGCCTGAGCCAGTAGCTCATTAAACGACTCATCCTGTAGGCGCAGCTTGAACCACTGTTGACGCGGCAGTTCGTCGAGGTAATCCTCGTCTAGCACATCGCCTTTCTTGAGATTCGGACCGCCATTAACGGCTTGGCCGTCAAGGGTGCGCTTTAGACGCTCAAAAGTGGCATCTTCAGCAATACGGTAAGTCTCTTGGAGATCCTTACGAACTTCGTCAAGCTGAGTGCGCTCGATTGACAGGGCGCGTGAATCTTTCTCAACGCCGTCACGAGTAAACACCTGAACGTCGATGACCGTACCTTTCATGCCGGTGGGGGCACGCAGTGATGTGTCTTTAACGTCAGACGCTTTCTCGCCGAAGATGGCACGTAGCAGCTTCTCTTCAGGCGTCAGCTGGGTTTCACCCTTCGGCGTTACCTTACCGACCAGAATGTCGCCCGGGCCGACTTCAGCACCGATGTAGACAACGCCCGCTTCATCCAGCTTGGAGAGCGCAGACTCGCCCACGTTGGGGATATCGGCGGTAATCTCTTCGGAACCTAACTTGGTGTCACGAGACACACAGGTCAGCTCCTGAATGTGAATCGTGGTGAAACGGTCTTCTTGAACCACCCGCTCAGAAAGCAGAATGGAGTCCTCGAAGTTGTAGCCGTTCCAGGGCATAAAGGCGATGCGCATGTTCTGGCCCAGCGCCAAGTCGCCCATATCCACTGACGGGCCGTCGGCGAGAATATCGCCACGCGCCACGTTATCACCAGGCCGCACGATGGGACGCTGGTTCATACAGGTGTTCTGGTTCGAGCGGGTGTACTTAGTCAGGTTGTAGATATCAACCCCGGCTTCACCGCCGATGATTTCATCTTCATTAACCCGTACCACCACACGACGCGCGTCAACGGAGTCAATCACGCCGCCGCGATTTGCCACCGCACAGACACCGGAGTCACGAGCCACAAAGCGCTCCATGCCGGTACCGACAAGCGGCTTGTCGGCACGCAGGGTCGGTACCGCCTGACGCTGCATGTTCGAGCCCATCAAGGCACGGTTAGCATCATCGTGCTCAAGGAACGGGATCAATGCCGCGGCGACGGAGACGACCTGACGTGGCGATACGTCCATCAGCGTCACTTGCTCAGGACGCATAAAGGTCGTTTCACCGCGATGACGAACCTGAACCAGGTCATCACTTAGCTTGTTGGACTCATCTACCGCTGCCGACGCCTGAGCGATAACAAAATCACCCTCTTCGATGGCTGACAGGTGAACGATGTCGTCGGTCAACTGGCGGTCAACCACTTTACGGTACGGCGTTTCTAGGAAACCGTAGCTGTTAGTGTGGCTGTAAGTTGCCAGCGAGTTGATCAGACCAATGTTCGGGCCTTCTGGCGTTTCGATTGGACATAGACGACCGTAGTGCGTGGCGTGTACGTCACGTACTTCGAAGCCAGCACGCTCACGGGTCAAGCCACCGGGGCCGAGTGCCGACACACGACGCTTGTGGGTAACTTCCGAAAGCGGGTTGTTCTGATCCATAAACTGCGAAAGCTGGCTGGAACCAAAGAACTCTTTCACCGCCGCCGCAACCGGCTTGGCGTTGATTAAGTCTTGGGGCATCAGGCCTTCACTTTCCGCCATGGAAAGACGCTCTTTTACCGCACGCTCCACGCGTACCAAGCCAACGCGGAACTGGTTCTCAGCCATTTCGCCAACACAGCGAATACGACGGTTACCCAGGTGATCGATATCGTCAACGTCACCGAAGCCGTTACGGATACTGATCAGCTCGCGAAGCACGTCGAGGATGTCTTTACGATCAAGCACACCGGAACCCGTGTCGGTATCACGACGCAGGCGACGGTTGAACTTCATGCGGCCAACGCCAGAGAGGTCGTAGCGGTCTTCGCTGAAGAACAAGTTGTTAAACAGCGTTTCGGCAGACTCTTTGGTGGGCGGCTCGCCGGGGCGCATCATGCGATAGATTTCCACCAAGGCTTCGAGCGCGGAGTTAGTCGCGTCTAGCTTCAAGGTGTCAGAAATGAATGAGCCGCAGTCAAGGTCATTGGTGTAGAGCGTTTCTACCAGGGTAATGCCACCTTGGGCCATGCGTTCAAGCACTTCAGGCGTGATTTCGGTATTACACGGACAGATCAGCTCGCCAGTCTTGGAATCGATTTGATCTTTGGCCAGGGTCTTGCCGAACAGGTACTCCATCGGCACATCCAGACGCTCCAGGCCAGCTTTTTCAAGCAGGCGGATGTGCTTCTGGGTAATCCGGCGCCCCTCTTCAACGATCACATTTCCTTCGCCATCTTTGATGTCGAAAGTGGCCGTTTCGCCGCGCAGACGCGACGGCACCAGCTCCACATAGAAGCCGGATTTCTCAATATGGAAAACGCTGGTTTCAAAGAACTCGGCGAGGATCTCTTCGGTGTTCATACCCAACGCACGCATCAGTACCGAAGCCGGCAGTTTGCGGCGACGGTCAATACGTACAAAGACGTTGTCTTTGGGGTCAAACTCGAAGTCTAACCAGGAGCCACGGTAAGGAATCACACGAGCCGAGTAGAGCAGTTTGCCAGAGGAGTGGCTCTTACCTTTATCGTGATCGAAGAACACACCGGGCGAGCGGTGGAGCTGGGATACGATAACCCGCTCAGTACCGTTAATCACAAAGGTACCGTTCTCAGTCATCAGGGGGATTTCCCCCATGTAGACTTCTTGCTCTTTGATATCTTTAATGGCTTTGTTCGAGGAGTCGCGATCATAGATGATCAAGCGAACCTTGACGCGCAGCGGGGCGGAGTAAGTCACGCCGCGCAGCTGGCACTCCTTAACATCGAACGCCGGCGTACCGAAGCGATAGCTGACATACTCAAGCGCTGCATTGCCGGAGAAGCTCTCAATCGGAAACACGGACTTGAATGCCGCGTGCAGACCGACCTCGTGACGCTCGTCGGGCGAACGATCTTGCTGGAGGAAGTCGTAATAGGAATCAAGCTGGATCGCCAGCAAGTAAGGCACATCCATCACTTGGGGCAGTTTGCCGAAATCCTTGCGGATGCGTTTTTTCTCAGTATATGAGTAAGCCATCTGTATTCCCCAGCTTGTTCACCATGGGTGACCGATGCGTGGTCATCGCTGCCCGGCGGGCTTCGTCAGACGCAGACAGCAAGCTCCTAAATCGGTAGCTCGCCGTCGAAAATCTAGTTCGATAACACTGTAGTCGATAACACTATATTCAATAACGCTGTTACTTTTCTGTCGTTTCCGCTATTTGACAACAGCACTGCTGCTATTAAACATCAGTTACAACAGAAAAAGGCCGGCAGCGGGATATCCCGCCGCCAGCCGTGGAAGCTTACGCAGCGCGTAAAGCCGTCCGCACAAGGCTTACTTGAGCTCGACGGTTGCGCCCGCTTCTTCCAGCTTAGCTTTTGCTGCTTCAGCGTCGTCTTTAGACAGACCTTCTTTGATGGTCGCCGGAGCGCCGTCAACAGCACCTTTAGCTTCTTTCAAGCCAAGGCCGGTGATCTCACGTACTGCTTTGATCACGTTTACTTTCTTGTCGCCAGCAGCGGTCAGAACAACGTCAAACTCAGTTTGCTCTTCAGCAGCTTCGCCAGCAGCAGCCGGACCAGCCATAACTGCAGCAGCGGCAGAAACGCCGAACTTCTCTTCCATTGCTTCGATCAGCTCGACAACTTCCATTACGGACATGTCGGCTACAGCATTGATGATATCGTCTTTAGACAGTGCCATTGTTTCATTCCTAACTTTGCGGGAGTCTCGGTCAGCCGAGGACTCGGGGTTCATTGCTCGGTTCAGGCAGCATATCGATGTGATCGTTCACGCCGCCTGCAAGAAACGCTGCTTAAGCAGCTTCTGCTTCTTGCTTCTGGTCGCGCAGAGCGGCCAGAGTACGAACCAGCTTGCCAGCGGAGGCTTCTTTCATTACCGACATCAACTTGGCAATTGCCTCGTCGTGAGTCGGTAGGGTTGCCAGACGGTCGATGTCAGCAGCCGGAATCAGCTCACCTTCGTAGGCCAACGCTTTTACTTCGAAGTTCTTGTCCGTTTTAGCAAACTCTTTGAACAGACGAGCGGCAGCGCCCGGATGATCAGTAGAGAAAGCCAACAACGTAGGACCAACGAAGCTATCGTTCAAGCACTCCCACTGAGTGCCCTCGAGAGCGCGGCGAGCCAGCGTATTACGTACAACACGCAGCTCCACACCATTCTCACGCGCCTGCTTACGCAGATCGGTCATTTTACCAACCGTAACGCCGCGAGAATCAGCAACTACGACGGAGAGTGCGCCCTTGGCCGCTTCACTGACCTCGGCAACAATCGCTTTCTTGCCTTCAAGTGCTAGTGGCACAGTGATCACTCCTTCGTGCCGGAACCCAGGAAGGTTCCGGTGGTTACCATCTCTTCCCACTCGACGCTACATAAACGTGCTGCAGAGCGGGAAGCCTTGGGGATGGTGCTCACCAGAAAGCCGTTAAGCTAAACCAACTGGCGGCCACACCATCTGCGCAGGCGCTTAGGGCAATTAAGCCGCCCTCGTAAGCAAATAGAGCCTACTTACTGAGCGCGGCACCTGCGGTCTTTGACGATGCCCCGGCCAGTGATAGCCACCAAACGGGGGACCGCAAAGTTCTTGCTCGGTTCCTACAAAAAAACCAACGATCTACCCGCTTATGCGAAAGCTGAGTGATCGATTGTTAAACCTGGGCCCATGGTAGTGGACAAGGTCATTTTTTTGAAGTAAATGCCTTTCGACGCGCTCGGCTTGAGGCGCTTCAAGTCAGCAACCAATGCTTCCAGGTTGCCGTTAATTGCTGCTGCGTCAAAATCCACTTTACCCAGTGTAGTGTGGATGATGCCGTTTTTGTCGGTACGGAAACGTACCTGACCCGCTTTTGCATTCTTGACCGCTGTTGCCACATCAGGCGTTACGGTGCCCACTTTCGGGTTAGGCATCAGGCCACGCGGGCCTAGAATCTGACCCAGCTGACCTACAACGCGCATAGCGTCAGGAGAAGCGATAACGACGTCAAAATCCATCACGCCTTTTTTCACTTGCTCAGCTAAGTCGTCCATACCTACGATGTCGGCGCCGGCTTCTTTAGCGGCATCGGCATTAGCACCTTGAGTGAAAACCGCAACGCGCACGTCTTTACCGGTACCGTTAGGCATGACGGTAGCGCCACGCACAACTTGGTCGGATTTACGCGGGTCAACGCCCAAGTTGATGGCGACATCAACGGACTCTTTGAATTTAACCGTAGACAGCTCGGCGAGCAGCGCTACCGCTTCTTCAATAGAGTAGGCTTTAGTGGCGTCTACTTTTTCGCGAATGATTTTCGCACGCTTAGACAGTTTAGCCATGATCAGAGACCCTCCACGTTTAGGCCCATGCTGCGAGCGCTGCCAGCAATGGTGCGTACAGCGGCATCGAGATTCGCAGCCGTCAGATCAGGCTCTTTGGTTTTGGCGATCTCTTCAAGCTGTTCACGCGTCACGGTGCCGACTTTCTTCTTGTTCGGCTCACCAGAACCCGACTTGATACCAGCCGCTTTTTTCAGCAGCACGGCAGCAGGCGGCGTCTTGGTGACGAACGTGAAGCTACGATCAGAGTAGACAGTGATCACGACTGGCGTCGGCAGACCCGGCTCAATTTCTTGAGTCGCGGCGTTGAACGCCTTACAGAATTCCATGATATTCACGCCGTGTTGACCCAGTGCAGGGCCTACCGGCGGACTTGGATTGGCTTTACCTGCAGCAACCTGCAGTTTGATGTAAGCCTGTACTTTCTTGGCCATCGTTTATGCTCCAATTGGGTAATAGCGCCCGAAGGCTCCCCGGTACCAGTGAAACAGCTGAACCAGCCATTTCACACGAATTAAAACTTAACGCTTACTTACTATTCACTACTAGCTATTTACTACTAGCTATTTATTACCAGCTATTCTTTCTCAACCTGCGAGCTTATTCCTTCTCGACCTGCGAGAACTCTAACTCAACAGGTGTAGAACGCCCGAAGATCAGCACACTGACATGCAGGCGACTCTTCTCATAGTTAACTTCTTCGACAACACCGTTGAAATCGGCAAACGGCCCGTCAACAACACGCACTGATTGGCCCGGCTCAAACATCGTTTTAGGCCGCGGCTTGTCAGTACCGTCTTTAACACGCAGCAAAATGGCATCTGCTTCGCGGGAAGTAATTGCTGCTGGCTTCTCTTTTGTTCCACCGATGAAGCCCATGACACGCGGCGTCTCATTAACGAGGTGCCATGTTTCGTCGACCATTTCCATCTCGACTAATACATAACCGGGATAAAATTTGCGCTCACTCTTGCGCCGCTTGCCGTCACGCATCTCTACGACTTCTTCGGTTGGCACCAGAATTTCGCCAAAGCGATCTTCCATACCATACATTTTCACACGCTCGATCAACGAGCGCATGACATGCTTTTCAAAGCCGGAATAAGCGTGAACGACGTACCAACGTTTGGACATGAAAGCTCCTAACCAATGACGCCGGACATCGCCCAGCCAAGAAGAGTGTCGATCAACCACAGCATTAGCCCCACCACCAAAACGGCCACTAGCACAATGGCCGTGGTCTGAATGGTTTCGGGTCGGGTCGGCCATACAACGCGCTGAATCTCTTTCTTGGCGCTTCTGGCAAGCTCTACTAAATCACGACCTTTGGTAGTGGTTAGCGCGATCAAACCCGCAATCACACACAACACTACTACACCAAGCACGCGGTAGAGCAGGCCAATATCGGCGAAATAGGTATTACCAACAACAGCAACGACAAGCAGCGCTACGACCGCCGCCCACTTGAGCCCGTCATGGCGCGTCTGTTGCACCTCGGCGCCATGTTTTACAGAACCAGGCTTCATAAAAACGAGACTCCTCAGGGTGCGGCGAACGATAAAAGAATTTTGGAAAAAGACATACCAACCTGGGGAAGGTTGGCAGGCCAGGAGGGAATCGAACCCCCAACCTGCGGTTTTGGAGACCGCTGCTCTGCCAATTGAGCTACTGGCCTGTATTGTCGTACTGACTTTCTACAACAACTATCTATATCTATCGATAAGCGTCTTTTTCAATCGCCTATACAACAGCGGGCGCCATGGTAGCGAAGAAAGCCACTTCTGACAACCCCTTCTTTACGCTCAGACGCCACTCAAGCCACCTGACCGCAGAGACAAAAAAAGCGAGCTTCGCTCGCTTTATCTGCAATATGGAGCTCATGGACGGAATTGAACCGTCGACCTCACCCTTACCAAGGGTGTGCTCTACCCCTGAGCTACATGAGCTAAACACATCAACTGGAGCGGGCGGCGGGAATCGAACCCGCACCATCAGCTTGGAAGGCTGAGGTTCTACCGTTGAACTACGCCCGCAGAACCTGTCCTGAATGACAATCCGCTACGCGCCGCCTTATAGCCCTTACCTTTTACCAAGCTATAAATCGTAGACAATGCCCGCTACCGGCTTTTCATTCAGCCGCATCGATCAAATCGCTGCGACTTAATTCTGGTGGAGAGAGAAGGATTCGAACCTTCGAAGCTTTCGCGGCAGATTTACAGTCTGCTCCCTTTGGCCACTCGGGAATCTCTCCAACGTGGCGGCATATTATGCCAGCCCTCAAAATTGTGTCAAGCCTGAGATAGTGTTAGCTATGAAAAGCTTAGCTTATCATCACTTTTAATATCAGTACTTTCAACACCGCGAGACGCTTATGTCTCGCCTTCGAACGCGCTGCATTCTGTCAAAGCAGCATTGAGAATGCAAGTCCCGCGCGAATCTTTTCTAGCGCCACAGGCTCAGGCACCCGCGGCGCGCCCGACATTTTGCCCGCACGTTCAGCAAAGGTCATCGGAAAACACGCTTCTAGGCCACCATATACCATGTCCGGCCATACCGCATGGGGCACCTGCACGCCTCTTGAGACGACCCGCGCATCGCCCCCCGTTAATAGCATTGGCAGCGCCACGCCCTCCTGATCACACACTTCGCTATAAATGCGATTAATAGCACTGACGGCGGCCATATAGATACCATGATTGACCGCATCAACGGTACGCCGCCCAGGCTCTAGCAGCTCATCGGCCTCGCTTTCAGGGTCGATGGCCACATTGCGGGTTCCGAGCTTCAAACTCTCTTTCATCAGGCGAAGACCGGGGATAATAAAGCCGCCAAGGTGCTGGCCACCTGGCAGCACAAAATCGATGGTAATCGCGCTACCACAATCCACCGCGCAGCAACCGCCCGCTAATTGATAACCCGCCAGCGCCCCCATCCAGCGATCAACGCCTAAGCGCCCCGGCTCTTCATAGCCGTTAACCACGCCTAACGCCTCATGGGTAGAGCGCGCCACGTACACATGGCGCACCCGGCGACGCAACAAGGCGACCGTCTCTTCAAGTACGGCCGCTCTGGCGACGCTGGATATACGCACCGCCTCGACCACATCAAGATCGGGGATATCAGCCCCTGGACGCCACTCTTCCCGGGTCCACACCGCCCCGCGGGAGCGTATCTCGCTACTCTCGGCATCCTTGAGCCGCCACTTAGACAGCGTGTTGCCGATATCAAGATCCAGAATCATAAACGCCTGCGTACGCTAATCTCACCGCCGGCTAGGCGTCGCGAGTGACCATTTTCGGTAACCCATAGGTTACCACTCTCATCCACATCTCCTGCGACGGCATCGCTGGTCTGCTGCCCCTGGATCACCCGAATCGGCAACCCTGCATAGGCGTGGCGTTCATTCCAGGCATCACGCCAGGCACTAAAACCGTCCTGCTCAAAGTTAGCCAGCATGGCCAACAGGCCTGCCACCTCCTCTGAGGCCAGCTGGTTGCGTGAGATATTCGGCAGCCGCTCGAAAAGCGCTGCCACGGGCTGGTCGATGGCGGCTCGCTGCGCCTCGGGTAGCCATAGATTCATACCAATACCGATAACTACCTCACAGGGGCCTGCCGCATCCCCGGTCACTTCGATAAGAATACCGGCCAGCTTGCCTAGCTCATCACCCGGCCCATCCCCCTGCTCGGAGAGCAGAATATCGTTAGGCCACTTTAGCTTCGGTGCTACACCGTGCTGTTCGAGCACTTGGGCAACGACAACGCCCACCGCCAGACTCAAGCCTTCCAACACAGCTACACCCGATTCAAAGCGCCAGCCCAGCGAGAGCATTAGGCTCTGCCCCCAGGGCGTCGACCAGACACGGCCGCGCCGTCCACGCCCCGCCGTCTGCAGCTCAACCAAGCAGACCTCCCCATGTCCGGCGCCCTGTTCGAAGCGTTGACGCAGATATTCGTTGCTGGAGGGTAGCTGATCTTCAACAAACAGACGGGAAAGATGGTGGCGCGCCTGAGCGGGCAACTGCTCAACGATTTTGGCGCCTTCCAAGGGCTCCAGACGCTGCGAAAGTTGGTAGCCACGGCCTTTCACAGCGACAATTTCTACCCCGAGCGCTTCCAGTTTTTTTAACTGTTTCCACACCGCCGCACGAGAAATACCTAGCGTTTCACCCAGCTGCTCGCCAGAGTGAACCTCGCCATCGCTTAACAAACGCATCAGGTTGCCGATGGTCATGCTCCTGCCCCAGTGGGAAAAGCGCTATTCTAGCGGATGAAGGTTCGCGGCGAAAACTTTCCCGGGGGCGACCAAGGTCGATAAGCACTCCAGTAATATCAGCGAAGCCTTCGACATGGTAGAATGGTTGCTGGACGCAAGCCCTGAGCCAAGATGGTCGGCAAATTGCCAGCCCTTGCGACCCGCATTTTCCGACCCGTGGACAAACGGGTGTTCACAAGAGTTCTCTCTCAGCATGCAAAACCAGCAAAACTCCAGCGCGGTTAATAACCTGCGCAACGTCGCGATCATAGCCCACGTTGACCATGGTAAAACCACTCTGGTCGACAAACTCCTGAGCCAGTCCGGCACCCTTGACCGTAAAGCAGAAGGTCAAGAGCGCGTCATGGACTCAAACGATCAGGAAAAAGAGCGTGGCATTACCATTTTGGCCAAAAATACGGCCATTCAATGGAAAGATAGCCATGGTCACGATTACCACATCAATATCGTGGATACGCCTGGGCACGCCGATTTCGGTGGTGAAGTTGAGCGCGTCATGTCGATGGTCGATTCGGTACTACTTCTGGTAGACGCCGTTGATGGCCCAATGCCGCAAACTCGCTTCGTCACCCAGAAGGCATTCGCCCAGGGCCTGAAGCCGATTGTAGTGGTCAACAAAATTGACCGTCCCGGCGCTCGCCCAGATTGGGTTATCGACCAGATTTTTGATCTGTTTGACAACCTTGGCGCGTCCGACGAACAGCTCGATTTCCCGATCATCTATTGCTCTGCCCTAAACGGCATTGCCGGTATGGATCCTGAAGAGCTGGCGGACAACATGGATCCCATGTTCCAAGCCATCGTCGATATTGTTGAGCCGCCGCAAGTAGAGCTCAACGGCCCCTTCCAGATGCAGATCTCCGCACTGGATTACAACAGCTACGTTGGCGTTATCGGCCTTGGCCGCATCAAGCGCGGCGCGGTGAAACCGAACCAGCAGATCTCGGTCATCGGCGTCGACGGCAATGTGCGTAAGGGCAAAATCGGTCAGGTCATGACTCATATGGGCCTTGATCGTGTGCAAACCGACGAAGCGACGGCGGGCGATATCGTCTGCATCACCGGTATTGATGACCTGTCGATTTCTGACACGTTATGCGATCCGGCAAACGTCCAAGCACTGCCGCCGCTATCTGTCGACGAACCGACCGTCTCAATGACCTTCCAGGTCAACGATTCACCGTTCGCCGGTAAAGACGGCAAGTTTGTGACCAGCCGTAATATCAAGGATCGCCTTGATCAAGAGCTGATTCACAACGTGGCACTGCGCGTTGAGCAGGGCGAAACCCCTGAGAAGTTCAAGGTGTCTGGCCGTGGCGAGCTGCACCTCTCGGTGTTGATCGAAACCATGCGTCGTGAAGGCTTTGAGCTGGCTGTTGGCCGTCCGGAAGTGATCATCAAAGAAATCGACGGTGAGAAGCAGGAGCCCTACGAAGAAGTCATCATCGACTGTGAAGAGCAGCACCAGGGCTCAATCATGGAAGAGCTGGGCTACCGTAAAGGTGAGATGACCAACATGCTGCCGGACGGTAAAGGCCGGGTTCGCCTGGACTTCATCATTCCCGCCCGCGGCTTGATCGGTTTCCGTGGCCAGTTTCTGACCCTGACCTCCGGCACAGGCATCCTGACCAGCCGCTTTGATCACTACGGCCCGCTGAAGCCCGACGCCTCTATCGAGCGCCGTAACGGCGTATTGGTTTCAATGGTTGACGGTAAAGCGCTTGCTTACGCGCTTTATGCACTGCAAGAGCGCGGCAAGCTGATTATCGATCACGCCACGGAAGTTTACGAAGGCATGCTGATCGGTATCAACAACCGCGCTAACGATATGGTGGTTAACCCCACTAAAGGCAAGAAGCTCGACAACATGCGCTCCACCGGCAACGATGAGAACATCGTATTGACCCCGCCGGTTAAGTTCTCCCTGGAGCAGGCCATCGAGTTCCTCGACTCCGACGAACTCGTCGAAGTCACGCCGGTGCATATCCGCCTGCGTAAAAAGCTGCTGAAAGAGACCGAGCGTAAGCGTTTTAGCAAGAAGTAAACCAACCGCTCTAAGCAGTTAGCTGTCTAAAAACCCGCGCAAGCGGGTTTTTTTATGCCCGCTCGCCTCTGTGCTAACTTCAGTCCCCAGCGCTCTCCCCTTTGCCAAGATCTTTGCCAAGATAGCGCCCTAAACGCAGCCTAAACGCTAATACGCTGGAAAGGAGTCGCGTTCTATCGCACAGTAACCGTTAATTCAGCGCGTCCAAGGCACGCTGCTATCACCATATTCATACAGGTGTTTGGATACTACCCCCATCCTGACACCCAAATACGGACACTCTCACCCATGAGCGGTCATAACGTCTGGACGCATAAAGGCACCTTTCTACTCGCCGCCGTTGGCTCCGCAGTCGGTCTTGGTAATCTGTGGCGTTTCCCCTACCTGACCGGTGAGAACGGTGGCGGCGCCTTTATATTGGTCTACGCCTTGACAATCTTTGCCGTCGGCATACCGATCCTGATTGCCGAGATCATGCTGGGGCGCACCAGCCGCCAGAGCCCGATTATGGGTATGCGCCACCTGACCAAAACCCACGGCACCTCGCGGGCTTGGGAAACCATCGGCTGGCTGGGCGCCGCCTCGGCGTTTTTGATTTTAAGCTTCTACTCGGTGATTGCCGGCTGGGCGATTCACTACACTTGGCTAATGCTGACCGGCTCGCTGGTGGGCGCCGATGCGCAAACCATTAGCGATGGCTTTGACGCTCTGCTAGCCGCCCCTGGTTTAATGACGCTCTATCACACCCTTTTCATTGCCGCGTCAGCGCTGATCGTTGGTATGGGTATTCATAAAGGCATCGAATCGGGCCTACGCATTATGATGCCTGCGCTGTTTGTCATTCTGCTGGTAGTACTGGCTTACGGCGTAATTAATGGCGATGTGGGCGCCGCTGCAAATTTCCTTTTCACCTTTAACATCGCCGATCTTAGCCTTGAGGGCTGGCTACAGGCCATGGGCCAATCATTTTTCACCCTTAGCCTAGGCATGGGGGCCATCATGGCTTACGGCGCCTATATGCCCAGCGACGTATCACTGACCCGCACCGCCTTTGCCGTTGCCATTGTCGATACCGCCGTCGCCATGGTGGCGGGCCTGGCCATCTTTGCGCTGGTGTTTGGCGCTGGGTTGGAAACCGGACAAGGCCCCGGGCTGATGTTTGTTACCCTGCCGCTGGCATTTGCCGAGATGCCATTTGGCGCTTTGATCGGCGGTGTATTCTTTATTCTGGTGCTTGGCGCCGCTATCAGCTCCTCTATTTCGCTAATCGAGCCCGTCGCCGCCTACCTAGTGGAACGCTTTGATATGACCCGGCCCCAGGCAGTCGTGATCATGGTGATCGCGGCCTGGGCAATGGGTTTACTGACGGTGGTTAGCTTCAACATCTGGGCTGAAGGAACGATTTTCCACACCCTGTTTGGGCGCACGGCTTTCGACTTTATCGAGCTCCTGACCAATATCTTTATGCCGGTGGGCGGCCTGCTAATAGCGCTATTCGCAGGCTGGTCGCTAACCCAGAGCGAAGTGATGAAAGAGCTGGGCAGCAGTGTCACCTGGTTTAAGATCTGGCGTTTCCTAGTACGCTTTGTGGCGCCTGCCGCCGTAGCCTTTGTGTTTTTGCGCACCCTTCCTCAGGTGGAGGGCTACCTTATTCCCACCCTCGGCGCACTGCTCATTATCGGTGCCTTTGCAGCCAGCCAGCGGTGGCTAAAAAAACCACGACAAACAACTTAATAAACAGTGCGCAGGCGGCTTTTAGCCGCCTGTGTCGCGTGGAGACACCATGACCCCTCTTATTGATGTACAACGAGTCAACAAAGCGTTCGGCGGCCTAAAGGTGATTAACGACTGCTCCATTCAAGTGGAGAAAGGCTCCATTACCGGCATGATAGGGCCCAACGGTGCGGGCAAATCCACTCTTTTCAATCTGATTGCCGGCGCTTTAGCCCCGGATAGCGGTCGCGTTCTGCTCGATGGTGAAGACATTACCTCGCTCAGCGCCGACCAGCGCTTTCATCGCGGGCTACTGCGCACCTTTCAGATCGCCCACGAGTTCAGCCAGATGAGCGCGCTGGAAAACTTGATGATGGTGCCGCCCAACCAGGCGGGAGAAAGCCTTTTCAGCGCCTGGTTAAAGCCAGGCCTAGTGCGCAAGGAAGAGGACGAGGTACGCCGACGCGCCCTGGAGGTGATCGACTTCGTGGGCCTACACCATGTGCGCAACGAACTGGCGGGTAATCTCTCTGGTGGACAAAAGAAGCTGCTGGAACTTGGCCGTACCATGATGACCGACGCCAAGGTGGTGCTGCTTGACGAGATCGCCGCCGGGGTTAACCGCACTCTACTGGGCGACTTGATCGGTAATATTGAGCGCCTCAACCGCGAAATGGGTTACACCTTCCTGGTCATTGAGCATGATATGGAGATGATTGCTCGTCTTTGCGACCCAGTGATTGTGCTGGCCCAAGGTAGCGTTATGGTGGAAGGCCATATTAACGATATCCAGAATAACCCTGAGGTCATCGAGGCCTACTTTGGTACCGATGCCGCTTAAGTGTGACGTTTTCTCTACTAGCCAACTACTACAATGATGTCGCTTTAAGACAGCGACCTTGCTGAGACACTTTGCTTATGTCATCAACAACCAGGCCATTAATCGACGCACGGGATGTGCACGGCGGCTATGGCGGCATGAACATCCTAAATGGGGTGAACATGACGCTGGAAGCCGATGAAGTCGGGGTTATCGTCGGTCCTAACGGGGCGGGCAAATCCACCATGCTGAAAGCGGTCTTTGGCCTGCTGCACGTCAATCAGGGCGAGATACTGCTTAACGGTCAGCCGATCCAAAACTTACCCCCTAACCAGCTGGTACAGCGGGGCATGGGCTTTGTGCCCCAGGAAAAGAACGTTTTCCCCAGCCTTTCGGTGCAAGAGAACCTGGAGATGGGCGCTTTTTTAAAGCCGCAGAACGTTAAGCGCATGCTCGCTCAGGTGTATGAGTTTTTTCCACCGCTGTATGAGAAGCGCCGCCAGCCCGCTGGTGAGCTTTCCGGCGGACAGCGCCAGATGGTCGCCATGGGGCGCGCCTTGATGGCCGAGCCAAGCCTGCTACTACTTGATGAGCCCACTGCAGGGCTTTCTCCGCTGTACATGAATGAAATCTTTGACCGCGTCAAACAGATCAACGCCGCTGGCGTGGGTATTTTGATGGTGGAACAGAACGCCAAACAGGCACTCGCGATCGCCGATAAAGGCTTTGTGCTGGCCGCTGGCCAAAACCGCTTTACCGACACAGGGGCGGCATTACTTGCCGACCCCGATGTCGCCAAAAGCTTTTTGGGCGGCTAGCCCCAGGGAGATAGACGTGAACGAACTGGTTTTTTTCATCAATAATGTGGTGATTTCGGGCAGTGTAAGCGGTTCTATTTATGCGATCGGCGCCATTGGGGTAACGCTGATTTTTAGCATTATGCGCTTTGCCCACTTCGCCCATGCCGACATGATGACCTTCGGCGCCTTTATGGTACTGCTGCTGACCACGCTGTTCCCGGCAGCGGGCGCCAGCATTGGCGTGCCAACGGCGGTGTTAATGCTGCCGCTGGCGATGCTGCTCACCGCCGCCTTAGCGGTGGGTATCGACAAAACCTTCTATAAGCCGCTACGCGCTCATGGGGTAAAGCCCATCGTGTTGGTGATTGGCTCACTGGGTGTCACCTTGATTCTTCAGGGGCTGATCCGGCTGTTTTCCGGCACCGGCGGGCAGAGCCTCTACGTGGATGACCGCAAAGAGATTTTTCGCCTGGCGCTGCCCTTTGAGGGCGTCCGGGCACCTATCGTGGTGACCGAACCGCAAATCTACCTGTTTGTGATCACCATCGTCGCCGTGGTGGCGCTGCACCTTTTCCTTAACCGTTCACGGTTAGGCAAGGCGATGCGCGCCATGTCGGATAATCCTGAGCTTGCCCAGGCTTCGGGGATCAATACCAATACCATTGTGGCGGTCACCTGGATAATTGCCGGGGCGTTGGCCGCCATTGCTGGCACACTGCTCTCCCTGGATGTCACTTTCAAACCCGACTTAAGCTTCTTCTTGCTGTTGCCTATCTTCGCTGCCGCCATTGTCGGCGGCGTTGGCCACCCTTACGGGGCCATTGTCGGTGGCTTCGTGGTTGGCTTTGCCGAGACACTGGCGGTGTTTAACTGGAACGTGCTGCTGCGCCCCTTCCGCGACAGCCTGCCCGCCTGGCTTGAACTGCCTTCAAACCTGGCCTTCGTGGGCACCGAGTACAAAATTGTGGTGCCGTTTTTCATTCTGGTGGCCATTCTGGTGTGGCGCCCTACCGGACTCTTTAAGGGCAAGGTGATCTAATGAGCAATTCAGAAGAAACGCGCAACCCTGCCTACACACCCAAAGACGCTACTCAAGGGAGCCGCTTTCCACTGCGAGAGCTCATCCTGTTTGGCATGCTGTTAGTCGCTATTTTAGCGGTTTACGCCATTATGGGGGCAGCTTACAGCACGCGCATGCTGGTTGAAGCCGCTTGTTACGCGATTCTTGCGCTGGGGTTAACCATTCAGTGGGGCTACGCTGGGCAGTTCAACGCAGGGGTAATGGGCTTTGTCGCCCTAGGCGGCTTCTGTGCGATGTTCTTTAGCGTGCCGGTCAACGATGCTTTCTGGGGTACTGCGCTACCTGGAGAATTTGGCCGCGTGCTGCTATACGGTGCCGCCGCCATCCTACTGATCGTAGGTGCCAGCAAGCTGGATCGCCTGGGCGTGCCCAAGCCCCTGCGTACCTTTATCGCGGTGATATTGGGTATCGTGCTTTACCTGGTGGTGATTAGCCAGCTGCGCGAAGTCACTGATGCAATTGAAAGCCAGGCAGGTTTTGTCGGTGGGCTAGGCTTACCGCCCTGGATTGGCTGGATTGTCGGTGGCGCGTTGGCGGGGGGCGTTGGCTACTTTATCGGTCATATCTGCCTCGGTTTACGCAGCGACTACCTAGCCATTGCCACCCTGGGCATTGCCGAAATCATCAAGGCGTTCCTAAAGAACTCAGATTGGCTTACCCGCGGCACCGCCACGGTTTCCCCACTTCCCTGGCCAACACCGGGGCCTGCCGAACTGGGCTTCACTCTTTCACGAGCCATTTACCTGTCGTTTACCGCGGTGATCATTGCGGTGATTTTCTTTCTGCTCAATCGCGCCTACAACGCCCCTTGGGGGCGGATGATACGGGCAATTCGCGATAACGAAGTGTCTTCGGCCGCGATGGGTAAAGACATTAACAAACGACGCCTGGAGATCTTCGTGCTGGGCTGCATTCTGATGGGCTTAGGCGGCGGCATACTGGGCACCTTCAACAGCCTCTTCGACCCTCAAGGCTACCTGCCGCTCAACCATACGTTCTTGGTGCTGGTGATGGTGATTCTTGGCGGGCCGGGCAACAACCTGGGCACCATTTTCGGCGCCGTGGCGGTATACATCATCTGGATTATGTCCGAGCCGCTGGCGCTGTTTTTGATGCAGTTAGCCGTAGCATTCGGCGAAGGAGCGTTCGGATGGGATGCCCCAAGCAATATGGATAGCCGCGCCCTGCAGGCAAGGGTGCTGGTGATTGGCTTGCTGATTACCATGGTGCTGCGCTTTGCCCCCAAAGGGCTGCTACCCGAGAAGATCAAAAGCCATAGCTGAGGGGGCAATTGGTATGACTGACAAGCTAAGCCCGGCAGGTAGCGGCGTTTGCTGCGAACTACACACAGCGGCGGGCGCCAAATCTGGCGCGATAATGATGCTAACGATCACACTACTTCGCTGACTGCACTTCCAGCTCTTCAAACAATCGCGCCACTGCTTCAGCTCCGGGATCAATATGCCCCCGGAGCTGTTCGGCGTTGATATAGGCGGCGCGCCCCGCATTTGCCTTTACAATGGTAGCGGTATGAATTGCCCCTTTCCGCGCCGCTCTGGCGGCGGAGGCGATGCTATCGTCGAGAGCATCTAAGGCGGGTTTGAGGGCATCTACCATGGTTCTGTCGCCTAACGTCGCGCCCCCAATTTGCTGCATCCGATTGAGCCCCTCCTTCAGTGCAACGACCCTGGGTAGTCCGCTGGACGCAGCATCTCCTGCCGCGGAGAAGAAAATAGCCAGCAACACACCAGATGAGCCACCCATGGTCTGGCTAAGCACCTGTCCTATAGCGCGATAAAGCTGGGGATGATCGGCCAGGGGCATTCTATCCAGCGCGTTTAATAAGGCTCTGGCGGCTCCAGCGAGGGTTGAGCCGGTATCACCGTCACCGGATTTGGCATCCAGTGCATTCAGATCTGCTTCAGAATCAATTAGCACCTGACACCAGCTCGTCAGCACGTTGGCGGTCTGATCATGCCAGGACGGGATAGGTTGAATAGGCAGCAAACCATCGGGAAGCTCTCGTGTAGTGATTGGCTTGATACTCTTGCAGCCAGGCCAGGCAGTGGGATCACAGGCGGCAACGAGTAAGGCCTCATCCTCCTGGGTGAGCGGATACACCGATACGGAAAACCCCTGCATGTTCAGTGATGTCATCATGGGCGCTGGCCCGATAATGAGTTTCAGGCTGCTGGCAATAGAAGACGTCAAAAGCTCGTTGGCGAGGACCGCCATTTCCAGTGCCGACGCGCCGCCGAGGTTGTTCAGCAGGACAGCATGGGGCTGTTTATCCATGACGGTGGTCAGCTTTGCGGCGACGGCGGCAATGGCGTTTTTTGCGCTGTCGTAAGCAATCTGCTCAACACCTGCCTCGCCGTGGATGCCAAGCCCCAGCTCTGCCATCCCCGGGGGAATACGCTGCTCTTTAGGCGAGCCGGGCACGCTGCAGGTATCCAATGACATACCGATGCTGTGAGTGTTTGCGATCACTCTCTTAGCGGCATTGGTCAGGGTTTCAAGCTCGGCACCCTGTTCGGCCAGTGCCCCGGCTATCTTATGAACAAAGAGTGTACCCGCCACACCCCGTGCCTGCGGGAGGTCGGGCAAGGCAATATCGTCGTCGACCACCACCATGCTCACCTTGTGCCCTAAGGCACGGGCACGCTCGGCGGCCAGCCCGAAATTGAGGCGGTCACCGGTGTAATTCTTGACGATCAGCAAGCAGCCCGCCGGCCCGGTAACCGCCAGTATTGCGGCCAGAACCGCATCGACCGAGGGTGAGGCGAAGACGTCACCGCAGACAGCCGCGGTTAGCATGCCTTTGCCGACGAAGCCGGCATGAGCCGGTTCGTGACCAGAGCCTCCGCCGGAAACCAATGCCACTTGGGACTTATCCCAGTCGGATCGCACCACAACGCGAATATGAGGATAGCCATCCAGGCGTGCCAACTGGCCACCGGATGCCCTGATCAGGCCGTCGATCGCGTCGGTAACGGCGTCTTCTTTGCTGTTGATAAATTGCGTCATGATCTCGTCACCTCTGGTTACGGACGTCATGGGAGCATCGGCTAGCGAGCTTTTTTTGCTGCACCAAGCATGGCGCTGGCTGGGGGCTCACTCATTGATAACCTCCCAATGGCCAGACTTATCTGACCCTACTCTTCTCAACCTGCCCGCTTGCTGTAACTTGGCCATCGCACGGCCAATAGTACGTATGTCTTTCCCTAGGGTATCGGCTATTTGCTGGCGAGTAATCGCCGGGTTGTGCTGAATTAACGCCATAAGGCAACAAGGTGAACCATACCAAATAAAAAATGCCCGGCTTAATAAGCCAGGCATTTTTAACACTAAGCCTGAGAATTAAAGATCAACCTGCCCTTTGCTAGTAAAGGTGCCGTCTTCAACCACCATCTCGACAACGACGCCAGGTACATCGCCGTTTTCATCAAACTCGTGGGAGCCGGAAGCGCCTTCGTAGTTGATCTCGGTACCTGCGGCAATCAGCTCAACCGCCTTCTCCCACTCGCCGGGCAAAATCACTTCGCCGGGGGCGCTGGAAACGCTGCGCAGAGCTTCGGAAAGTCCTTCGCGCTCTGCACTGCCGTTTTGCTCAATCGCTAACGCGATCAGGAAAGCAGCGTCGTAAGCCTGGGCAGCAAACACGGCGCTGGGGTCTAGATCAGCAGCTTCGGCGGCTTCGATAAAGATATCGGTACCGGGCAGGTCAGGGCTGCCGGGGCGCGTGGCGATCATGCCATCCAGTACGTCTGCACCGATGGCGTTGATCAGACTGTCGCCGACCATACCGTCAGCACCTACGTACTGGGTAAACATGCCGCTTTCATAGGCTTGGCGAAGTACGGTCTGGCCCGACGTGTCGGCGTAGGCCAGTACGACGAGGGTATCAACGCCACTCACAGAGAGTGAGCCTAGCTCAGAGCGATAGTCGGCGCGGTTATCTTCATGGGCGAGGTTTTCGGTAATCTCGCCGCCACCAGCCTCAAAAGCAGCGCTAAAGGCGTCAGATAGGCCTTGACCATAATCGTTATTCACGTAGGTCACCGCTACGGCATCAATGCCTTTTTCGAGCAGCAGCTTAGCAAGAATTTCACCCTGGAACGCGTCTGACGGCACGGTACGGAAGACGAGATCATTATCGTCCAGCTCCGATACCGCAGGTGCCGTAGAAGCAGGCGACACCATCAACACGCCACCGGGAATGGCGGCGTTATTAGCCGCGGCAATGGTCGCACCAGTACACAGCGCACCAACAATCGCCGTGACATTTTCAGAGTTGACCATGCGGTCGGCAGCGTTCGAGGCAGCCGAGGCATCGGAACAGGTCGTATCGCCAGATGGCATCACCAAGGTTTGGCCGTCTAAAATTCCGCCCTGCTCGTTGATCTGCTCAACGGCTAGCTGCGCCCCTTCAAAGATAGGTGGCGTTAAACTTTCAATTCCCCCGGTAAAGCCGCCCAAGAAGCCAACTTTGACCTCTGCCTGTGCGAACCCGGTCATTGCCAGGGTTGAGGCCGCCACAGCGGTGGCTAATGCGCGCTTATTGATCATGTTGTTTGTCGCTCCCAGTGAGATAGAAATTTGTGCACTTTGTTAGTGTGCCTCAGCGGTCAATCGTTAAGGCTGCTACTAATCTGGAACTGGAACGCCAAAAACACAAGCTGCGGTTTCTAACGCTACTTCGCGAAAGGTGCTATAGCCAGCGCTCAAACTTAAGCGTGTGGCTTAACCAGGCGTTGAAATGGCGCCAAAAACTACCGGGCTCAGCGGTTAAAACTTCCATTTCACCATCGCGCTCTAGGTGCCAGTTCAGCTCTCGTTCTGACGTGAGATCAACGCGATAGCTCAACGAAGGCTCTTGACCGATGGCAACCAGATCATTAAATGCCTGCATCAGCGATTCGCTGCGTGCCAGCACGCCAATTTCCGTATTCCAGTAGATTGATCTAGGGTCAGCGTTAAATGACCCCACGAACAACTGATCGTCAAAGCTCAAGGCCTTGATATGCAGCGCCGAGGCCGAGGCCCCAGGCACCGCCATATCTTCATCGCTACCCGCTTCTTGCTCGGGGCGCAGTTCATAAAGAGCGACCCCGTGCGCTAGCAGCTTTTCACGCCAGGGTGCATAAGCGCCGTGCACCATGGCAGCGTCAGTGGACTCCAGTGAATTGGTAATAATTTCGACGGCCACGCCCCGGTCAGCAAGCTCGGTTAGGTTTCTCACCCCCCACTCAGTGGGTACAAAGTAGGCCGAAATAACCACCAGCCTGTCGTTAAGCTCAATGCTCTCGGTTAATTCACCTAGCAGGGTATCGCGCCATTCGGGCGTTCCAGATGATAGCTTGCCGGGGGTATCCCACATCGCTTGCCCTTCGCCCCAGTGCAACGTCTCCCAGGGCGGTGAGCCGCGTGACTGACGGCGCAGCTCGGTGAAATATTGCGAGTCAGCATGATCGTCTAACCACTCCTCCAACTCGGTTTTGAGCGTTAGCCAAGCGCTATCCGCTGCTCGGTGATAGCGCTCAATGGGCTGTGCCAGGCCATGGTTCCAATACATATCAAAGCTGCGCGAAAGCTCGGGCACCACATCGCCAATGGCCGCAAAGTCCAAATCGGCAAAGTTGCGCGAGTCGTTGGCATCAAAATACTCGTCGCCCAGATTACGCCCGCCCACAATGGCAACACTGTTATCAGCCACCCACAGTTTGTTGTGCATGCGCCGATGCTGCTGAGTCGGATTAACCGCAGACGCTAAAACCCGCGTGAACATATGCCCACGCCCAACCGGCAGCGGGTTATAGACCCGGACATAGATACCAGGATGACTCGCCAGCGCTGCTAAGCGATCGCCCTGGCCAACCGCGCCTATATCGTCGATCAGCAAGCGTACCCGAACGCCCTCTTCCGCCGCTTTAATCAGCTGCGCCAGGATCAAGCGCGTGGTTTGGCCATCGCCCAACAGGTAGGTTTGAATATCCAGCTCACGCTGCGCTTGGCGAATCAGCCTCACTCTGGCGGCAAACGCATCTTTACCGTCGGCCAGGAGCGCAAAGCCATCTGGGTCGGTCTGTTCTGCCAGCGCCTGATGCGCCTGACCACCCAGCCATGTATTACGTGCGTCTGATGGAGCAAGCGCGGTGTGATGCTCGCGCACCACCGCGTGGGTGCACCCCACCAACAGGCCACTCAGCACCAGCAGGCCCAGCCAGAGAAGCCAACGATAGGGGCTAGGCATCATCATGATCATTGTCATGAGCACCGTCTTCAAGGCACTCGGCCCAACGCTTGCGAGCTAGATTGCGGCGATAAAGCCGCACCAGCGCAATCGTTAACGCCGTGATCAGCATGGCGGCCAGCACCACACCCTGCCAGGGGCGTGCAGCATCACCCATCACGGTTTCCAGGGTAATAATCAGTATTAAGCCAATCGCTTGGGAGCCGATCGCTAGCGCGCGCAGCTTATCGAAAGCGGGTGGGGGCATAACGTCTCCGTAATTTTCAGCTCGCATGATATGGTCTGCCAGTGTACCTGCTTCACGGCATGCTTAACGGGAAAGCAGAATTAAAAACATGAGCTAAAATCCCGTATTTTAAACCTGTATTTAAAACCTTGTATTTAAAACCTATGTTAAAACCTAAGCTAAAACCCAAGTTAAAAACCTGAATTGGAACGCCATGAACGCCATTGCTCTCGGCCCGCTACTGATTTCGCTACCCCGCCTTTACGCCGTTGGCTGCGCGCTGCTACTGCTGCTCTGCGCTCGGTTTTTATTAGGGCTGCCACGCCCGGCTCAACAGCGCTGGTTTACCGGGCTTATTATTATTTGGTTAGTCGGCGCTCGGGTGGGCCATATTGTGCTCAATCTGGAGAGCTATAGCGCCGCCCCGCTGGAAGCGCTCAAGGTCTGGCAACCGGGCTACCACGGCCTATGGGGAATGGCCGCTGGCTTGGTATGGACGGGCTGGGCGCTGCGCGCACGACTGTTAGCCATGGGCGGCGCAATGGCGCTGCTAATAGCCGCCTCCAGCCTGTGGCTGGTGCTGGTCACGTTGGCCCCGCTGGGCAATGACTTTGCTGTGGACGCTCTGCCAGACGTCACTTTAGAAGATATTGAGGGTAACCAAGTAGCGCTGACATCGCTCACCGAAAGCGGAGACCTAATTATCGTAAACCTGTGGGCCACCTGGTGCCCGCCCTGCCTGCGCGAAATGCCCCTGCTGGAAGAAGCCGCCCAGCGCGACGGCGTCAGCGTGGTGGTCGCCAACCAGGGCGAGGATCTGCTACCCATGGTGCGCTATTTGGATGAGCAGCAGCTTGAGTTCCGTTATGCCCTGCGTGACCCCAGCCAGCAGCTTATGGCGCTTTTTCAAGCACCTGGGCTACCCACCACCGTGCTGTTCGACGGCCAGGGCAACACCCTGGATGTCCATGTTGGCGAGCTTACTCGCGCCCATCTGGATCGCTGGTTAAAAGATTGATGCCGATACACCTTAATCCCCCCGCTGCTTTGCGTTAGAATCCCCCGCCCTGTTGCCGCCGGTGCTCCCCTCCGGCGGCAGACGACCCGTTTTGCAGACTCCTCCGAGGCATCATGAGCGATTTTTCTCCCGGCCAACGCTGGATTAGCGACGGCGAAGCTGAGCTTGGGCTCGGCACCGTGCTTAACTGCGACGCCCGTAGCGTTACCATCTTGTTCAGTGCCAGCCAGGAAACCCGTACCTACAATACCCGCCAGGCCCCGCTTACCCGCGTTATGTTCGGCAGTGGCGACCGCGTGCTGTCAGCCGACGGCTGGCAGATCGTCGTCGATGACAGCAAAGAGTCCGGCGGCCTGATCACCTATATCGGTGAAGACAAAGAGGGCAATCTGCGCGAACTGCCCGAGGCCAAACTCGCCGACACCATGCAGTTCGATCAGGCCCGCGACCGCCTGCTGACCGGCCAGGTCGATCGCAACGACTGGTTTGATTTGCGCTTTCGAACCCTGCACCACTATCAGCGTATAGAGCAGCACAACGCGCTGGGCTTCTCTGGGCCGCGCATCGACCTAATCCCGCACCAGCTCTACATTGCCAATGAAGTCGCCAACCGCCATGCGCCCCGCGTGCTGCTGGCGGATGAAGTCGGCCTGGGTAAAACCATCGAAGCCGGGCTGATTCTGCACCGCCTACTTCTCAATGGCCGCGTGGAGCGGGCGCTGATTCTGGTACCCGACAGCCTCACCCACCAGTGGCTGGTCGAACTGCTGCGGCGCTTCTCACTCAACGTCTCGCTACTGGATGAAACCCAGAGCCAGGCCCACGGCAGTGAAAACCCCTTTGAGAGTGCCCAGTTGGTGCTGGCGAGCCAGGGCTGGCTATTTGCCAACCCCCAGCGTCAAGAGCAGGCGCTGGCCAGCCAGTTCGACCTGCTGATTGTGGACGAAGCACACCACCTCGACTGGAGCGAAGAGGGCAGCGGCCCCGGCTACCGCTGTGTCGAACAACTCTCGGCGGTGATTCCCGGCCTGCTGCTGCTCACCGCCACCCCCGAGCAGATGGGCATTAAGAGCCACTTTGCCCGCCTGCGGCTGCTGGATGGCGAGCGCTACCACGACCTGGAACGCTTTAAAGCCGAAGAGAGTCACTACACCGAGGTGGCCCGCGCCATTGATGCCCTGGAGGCGCTGCCCGGCAACCCGGATGCTCGCGGCCACGTTTCTGCCATTGCTGATGACCGCGACAGCCAAGCGCTGTTGGCCATCCTGTGTAACGAAGAAGCCGACAAAACGCAGCAAGACGCCGCGCGCGCTCAGCTCAGTGAAGCGTTGCTTGATCGCCACGGCACCGGGCGGGTGATGTTCCGCAATAGCCGCCGCCACGTAGGCGGCTTCCCGGAACGGCGTCTAAACCTCGCGCCGTTAGCGCTACCCTCGGCCTACCGCCGGGTGGTGCGCCGCCTGGAGCGCGACGACGACTACCTCGACGAGCTGCTTATCGAGACCGGCATGGATCACCCCGATGTGCTGATCTATCCTGATGCGGCCTACCGCGAGCTCAGCAATGATCCGCTCAACGGCGAAGACTGGTGGCACATCGACCCGCGGGTAAACTGGCTGTTGGAAAAGCTTAGCGACGACAGCGAGAGCGGTTTTGCCAACGAAAAAGTGCTGGTGATTGCCCACCACCGGGAAACCGCCGAAGGCCTTGCCGAAGGGCTGCGGGTGCTGGGCGGCTACCACGCGCCGGTGTTCCACGAAGACCTCTCGCTGATCGAGCGTGACCGCGCGGCGGCGGCCTTTGCCGATGAAGACGAAGGCGTACAGGTACTGGTGTGCTCGGAAATTGGCTCGGAGGGGCGCAACTTCCAGTTCTGCCGCCACCTGGTGATGTTCGATATGCCCCAGCACCCGGATCAGCTCGAACAGCGCATCGGCCGCCTGGATCGCATCGGCCAGCGCCACGCCATTGAGCTGCATATCCCCACCTTTGAAGGCAGCCCCGGCGAGCGTCTGCTGCGCTGGTACCACGAAGGTATGGATGCGTTCAGCGCCCCCCACGGGGTCGGCAACGACCTGTTTGATGCCTTTGGCGACGCCCTGGCTGACGCCCTGCTGGATGACGAGGCTCTTGAAGAGATCATCGCCGAAACCCGTACCATGTTTAGCGCCAAGCTGGCGGAACACGATGCGGGCCGCAACCGGCTGCTGGAGCTCAACGCCTGCCGTCCCGCTCGCGCTCAACAGGTGATCGATGCGGTGCGCGAACTCGATGAAGACGCCGCCCTGCCACGCTACCTGGAACGGGCGCTGGACATCTTCGGCGTGGATAGCCAGGAGATTGGCAAGGGCTTAATGCACCTGCAGCCCAGCCAACATATGCTCGATGGCCTGCCCGGCCTGGTCAAAGGCGAAGAGGGCTTTACCGCCACCTACAGCCGCGCCCAGGCGCTGGCCCGTGACGACGTCCAACGGCTCTCCTGGGAGCACCCGCTGCTGCGCGAGATGATGGGCCGCGTGCTGGATGGCACCATGGGCAATTCGGCGCTGGCCCTGCTGCGTCACGACGCCATTCCCAGCGGCCGTTTGATGGCCGAACTGGTGTTCCGCACCCACTGCCCAGCGCCCAAGAAACTGCACCTTAACCGCTTCTTGCCGCCTACCGCCGTGCGAATTTTGCTGGATGAATCGGGCGCCAACCTGACCAGCAAGATCTCCTTCACCGGCTTGGGCAAGAACCTGCAAAAGGTGAATAAATCACTGGCCCGGGATTTGATCAAAAGCCGCCACGACCAGCTGCGTGAGTTGCTCACTCAAGGTGAGGGCGAGGCCGAGCGCCAGCTGCCCAGCATTGTCGAAAACGCCGAAGCGCGCATGCGCGCCCAGCTGGATGCCGAGATTGCCCGCTTAACGGCACTTGCCGAGCACAACCCAGCGGTACGCAGTGCAGAAATCGACGCCTTGAAAGATGAACGCAAGGGGCTCAGCGAAGCGATTGAGAACACCCGCCTGCGGCTTGATTCCGTGCGGGTGATTATCACCGTTGATGCTGACCGCTAAGCTATTGTTGCTTAAAGTATGGCCTCAAGCGCCTTGTCGAGGGTGGGGTATTGGAAGCTGAATCCTGCCTCTTCCAGGCGCGCGGGGCGCATATCGGCCCCGGTCAGCAGTAGCCGCGACATTTCCCCGAAGCCCGCTTTTAAAACAAAAGCGGGTACTGGGAAAATGGCCGGACGATTGAGGTGGCTGGCCAAGGTTTTGCTAAAAGTGGCATTGGTCACCGGATGCGGGGCGCTGCCATTGAAGGCACCGCTCAACCCCTCTTGATCAATAAGAAACAGGATCGCCGCGACTAAATCGTCGCGGTGAATCCATGGCATAAACTGCTCCCCACTGCCAAAACGGCCACCTAACCCTAGCTTAAACGGTGGCAGCATCTTCTCCAGGCTACCACCGCCCGCCTCCAGCACCAGCCCAATGCGCACAATCGCCAACCGCACGCCCATGGCCTCAATCGGTCGGGCAGCTGCCTCCCACTGTTTGCACAAACGATGAGCGAACTCGTCGTTGGGCATTGTCTCCTCGCTCACCACCCGCTTACCCTGATCGCCGTAGTAACCCATCGCTGACCCCGAGACCATCACCTTGGGCAAAGGTTGACCGTTAGCTTTCAACTGCTCGCAAAGCGCCACCAACTGCTCAGTCGCCGCGACCCGGGAGTTAATCAGCTTGGCTTTCTGCTCATCGCTCCAGCGCTTGGCGGCAATCGGCTCACCGGCCAAGTTAACCAGGGCATCCGGCGGCGACTCAATAAACGCCTGGGCGCTATCACGAATGTCGCAATTGCTCGGCAAACGATCCCGCACCTGGTGCGGCGAGCGGGAAACCACCTGCACCTCGTGGCCTAATTCGACTAACTGCCGACACAGCCGCTGGCCGACAAAACCACTGCCTCCGGTGATTAATACGCGCATGGGGGTTTGCTCCTAGTTAGGTGACATCGTTTAGGTGACATCGTTGAAAGCCTTCATGGCGACGCGAACAGCATCGCAGCTTAATCAATAAAATGATGACTAAATTGTACGGCATTTATACACAACTGCTACAATGCGCTTATATAACACTTAATTCGACCTTTATTACCCGCCGCGAGGGTTCATGGCCAAACCGCTACCGCCGCTTTCCGCCCATCACTCGATCGCTATCATCGGCGCAGGCATCGCAGGACTTGCCTGCGGGCAGGTACTGGCCAGAAGCGGCGCCAGCGTTACCCTATTCGATAAAGCCCGCGGCCCCGGCGGCCGTATGTCGAGTAAACGCAGGCCCAATGCGACGCTTGATTTAGGCGCCCAGGCATTCAGCGTGCGCGATGCGGATTTTCAACGCGCCGTTGATGGGTGGATAGCCGCAGGCTGCCTAGCCGCCTGGCCGACATGTACTTATCAGGCTAGTTCACGCGGCTGGCAGGCGCACGATGATGGCCAAAAACGCTACACTGGCACCCCCAGAATGAGCGCTTTGACGCGGCATATGGCGGATGCGTTAACGGCCCTACCCAATACCGAGCTGTATACCGGCACGCCCATCGCGGCGCTTGAGCCCTCAACCAACGGTTGGCTGCTACTAGCGGCTGACGGGTCGCGCCACGGGCCTTATGGCCAGGTCGTTATTAGCGCCCCGCCGCCTCAGGCTCACCCGCTGGTCAAGCCTTGGGACGACGCTTTAGCGGTGGCGTGCCAGTCCCTCGAACAGCGGGCCTGCTGGGCGGGCTGGGCGATTTTTGACGGGCCGCTTCCGGCAATATCCGGTGTTGACCCGCAATGGCAGATGGCCCGTCTAGCCGATCCTGCCCTTAATATCGTATCGCGCAATCAAACCAAACCTGGCCGCGAAGCGCAGCCTGAAAGCATTAGTTTGCTAGCCCAACTTGATTGGAGCGAGGCCCATTTAGAGCAGCCTGCAGACGTCGTGGCTGAGCAACTTTTAAGCGCATTTAAACGCGTTTTGCCTTCTTCAGCAGTGTTGCCCCCATTAATTGAAATAGGCGCGCACCGCTGGCGCTATGCGCAACCGTCAACCCGTAGCGAACATGATTACTTATACAGTGCGAACGGGCTAGCGCTTTGCGGCGACAGCTTTCGCGACGGCCGAATTGAAGATGCCTGGCTATCCGGCCAGCGTTTAGGAGAGGCACTAATAGGTCGGTCGGTTCAATAAGCACGGAGCTTAAATGATTAAGAAGGATTCTTATAAAGGTTGTACCGGGTAGCGACAAGTTGTACAAATGGGCATACAGTATCGTGCTAATGTTTAGTTTTTAAATCAGGCAATCTTTAAATGGAACATGAATCACCTTGGCCGCGGCGAACAACGTCAGCTCCCTGCAGCGCCGCGCTGCAGCTAACGAAGAGGTACTGGCGCCCATGAGTCTTAAGGCGACCCACCCACCTGATACGCCACTCTATCCGATACGCGAGGTGTCTCGCTTAACAGGGGTGAATTCGGTCACGCTGCGCGCCTGGGAAAGACGCTACGGGCTCATTCGCCCCCAGCGCACGCCAAAAGGTCACCGTCTATACGCCCAGGACGACATCACCCGCATCGAACGCATTCTGCAGTGGCTCAATCGTGGTGTGCCGGTCAGTCAAGTCGCCGACTTGCTTGACCAGCCAGAAACAATTGAGACGCCGACGCCGGATGCTGGTGATTGGGCGAGCCAGCGCCAGCAGTTGCAGGCCATTATCGAAGCCTTGGATCTTGCCAAACTGGAGGCGTTTTATCACCAGAGCTTGGCCCTCTACCCACTAAGCATTGCTATCAACGAGCTCTGGCAGCCGGTTATCTTAACCTTAGAGGCCAAGTGGGCTGTTCAGGCAGATCAGCTAGTTCGCCGCACCTTGGAAGCGTTTCTACGCAGCCAGGTAGGCATTCGTTTGCACTATGCCAACCAGGCTACTCGGGGCCCGCTGATTCTGCTCAACGCCATGCCCGATGATCCCGGCCCGTTGTGGGTGCTGATGTCGGCGCTGATGGCCAGCGAACAGGGCTATCGGGTGCAGATGCTTGACCACTCGCTGCCGCTGGAGGATCTCCCCCAGGCCGTGGCGCGTCTGCACTCATCGATGGTGCTGCTCTCTAGCGGTCAGCGGGAAAGCGATAGCTATATTAACCAAGCGCTGCCTAAGGCGGCCGAGATGCTTAATGTACCCATCGGCGTATGCGGTGAGGTGGCGCGTCTGCGCGAAAGCGACCTGCGCGATGGCCCGGTACATATGCTGGGCGATGATTTGCCTCAGGCCATTGCCCGTTTGCGCCCGCTTTTACGCGAGTCAGGCGTACTCTAGCCAGCGCGCTTTCATACTGGCCGTTCACCCTCCGGTGGCCGGCCATTTTTTTGTGTCGCAGGAGCCCTTTATGACAGGAGAGCCTATGACGGGAGAGTCTATGAAACGTCAGTTGATATGGCTGCGCAGTGACCTGCGTATTGACGACAACAGCGCCCTCGCCGCCGCCGCGGCTAAGGGCCCTGTGATAGCGGTGTTTTTGCGTAGTATTCCCCAGTGGCAAGAGCATGGCCACGGCGCTAATAAGCTGGACTTCTGGGCACGCGGCGTTGCGGCCGTAAAAGTGGCGCTCAACGGCTTGAATATCCCGCTACTGCACCGCGATATTGAACGCTATGACCAGGCGCCCGAGGTGCTGCTCGACATCGCCCGTGAATACGCCGTTGAACAGTTGCACTTTAACTATGAGTACGCGCTCAATGAGCGCCACCGCGACCAGGCGGTGCAGAACGCCTTTACACAGGCCGGTATTGCCGCCCATGGTTACCACGACGCCGTAGCGTTTGCCCCTGGCAGCCTGCTAACCGGCAAAGGCGACTACTACGGGGTGTTTACACCATTTTCCAAAGCGTGGCATAGGCAGGTCAGTGCTGAACAACTAGCACTGCGTGATACCCCCAGTGTGCAAGCAGCGCTGGATATTAACAGCGATCCGCTGCCCGAATTACCCCAACTTGATAGCCCCCCTACCGATGGGCGGCTGTGGCCTGCCGGTGAAAGTGCCGCGGCAGATAACCTTGCCCGCTTTCTGCGCTTTCGTGGCCGCCACTACAACGCCCAGCGCGACCTACCCAAAGTACGCGGCACCAGCGAACTGTCGCCCTACCTGGCACTAGGCATGATCTCCTATCGCCAGTGTCTGCAAGCGGTGATGGCTGAGAATGGCGGCCATTTGGCCGATGGTGATATCGGCCTCTCCACCTGGGTCAACGAACTGGTGTGGCGGGAGTTTTATCAGCACGTAGCGGTTGGCTTTCCCCAAGTGTGTCGCTACCAACCCTTTCAGGAACACACTAAGCAGTTAGCCTGGCGCGACGATGACGAAGGCTTCCAAGCCTGGTGCGAGGGGCGCACGGGTTACCCGATTGTCGATGCCGCTATGCGCCAGCTAATGACGACAGGCTGGATGCACAACCGACTGCGCATGATCACAGCGATGTTTTTAAGCAAGCACCTGCTAATTGATTGGCGGCGCGGCGAGGCTTTCTTTATGCAACATTTGGTAGACGGTGAATTCTGCGCCAATAACGGCGGCTGGCAGTGGGCAGCCTCAACGGGTACCGATGCTGCCCCTTACTTTCGCATTTTCAACCCTACCACTCAGTCCTCGCGCTTTGACGCTGAGGGTGAGTTTATTGCCCATTGGCTTCCTGAACTTGCCGAGCTGCCCGCCAAGGCGCGCCATGCACCGCCACAAGATCTACTCACCGATATTAATTACCCGGCCCCCATTGTCGACCACAAAGCGGCACGCCAGCGCGCCTTAGAAGCGTTTAAATCACTGTCTAAATAAAGCGACTGCATGACCGCATAAAGTAAAGGAGACCCGTCCATGGCTGAGCCTGCGGCGCTGGAGGCGTTCTGTGCCTTTTTCAACAAACTAGACAATACCTGTACAGAAAAACTATACGAGGTATATACTGAGGATGTTGTTTTTAGCGATCCGCTGCATAAGATTGAAGGCCGCGAGGCGCTAGAGCGTTATTTTTTAAGCATGTATGAAAATGTTAAGCAGTGCCAATTTAGCTACCACACTCGCCAGCTGCAGAATAATCAGGCATTTGTTACCTGGACGATGGTATTTGTGCATCCAAAGTTGGCTGGCGGCCGTACCATAGAAGTAGAGGGATGTAGTGCATTGACGTTTAGCGAAGATGGGAGAGTAATGCGCCATCGCGACTACTTTGATGCGGGTGCCATGCTCTACGAACATTTGCCGTTAATGGGCAGCGTCATTCGCTGGTTAAAGAAACGCCTGGCCTAGGGTCTTTTGTCGGCTCTGTGTGCTGGTCAGGTGCAACATGAAGGGCTTGAGGAGAGGCTTGATGAGCACATGGAAAACGCCCCAACGCATCTGGTTAACCGGTGCCACGTCCGGCATTGGAGAAGCACTTGCGCGTAAGCTCATCGCCCAAGGCCATCAGGTAGTGCTTAGCGCACGCAACGCTGAGGCACTCGAAGCGCTGTGCCAGGGCCACCCCAACGCTCACCCTCTCCCGTTGGATATTAGTGACCGCCAAGCAGTGATCAAGGCGGGAGACTCACTTCGCGAGCTTTTAGGAGCGTTAGATTTGGCGCTATTTAACGCGGGTACCTGCGAATATCTTAACGCCCAGCAGTTCGATATGGATTTAGTCGAGCGGGTTTTTAAACCTAATCTATTCGGCACGCTGTACGGCGTTGAAGCCGCCCTACCACTGTTACGTGCAGCGCGCAAAGAGGGGCTGCCTGCCCGGTTAGCCGCCACCTCAAGCGCCTCGGCCTACTTACCACTCCCCAGGGCGGAAGCCTATGGGGCGTCTAAAGCGGCCGTTAGCTACTTCTTAGAATCCCTGCGTTTGGATTTAGACCAAGAAGGGATCGACGTCAGCCTGATTCATCCCGGCTTTGTGAAAACGCCGCTCACTGAGCGTAACGACTTTCCTATGCCCATGCAGGTCACCGCCGAGCAAGCGGCGGATGCCATTATTGCAGGCCTAGTAAAAGGAAGATTGGATATCCATTTCCCCCGCGGCTTTACCTACCTGGTCAAATTGCTGGGTATTTTGCCACCCGTTTTACGTCGTCAGGTGGGGTTGCGCATGACACGTGCCCAGAAGGCGTCATCATGAGTGCCCCGCTATCAATAAACGCTGGGGCCTCGCAACGTATTGCGATTGTCGGCAGTGGGATCAGCGGCATGGCCGCTGGCTGGTACCTCTCTGCCCAGCATGAAGTCACACTATTTGAAGCGGACTCACGCCTAGGTGGCCATACCGCCACCATGGATGTGAACGTTGAAGGGCGGCCTTACGCGATTGATACCGGCTTTATTGTCTTTAACGACTGGACCTACCCGCACTTTCAGCGCCTGATGGCCACCTTGGGCGTCGCCTCACAAGCCACCGAAATGAGTTTCTCGGTACATGAAACGGCGCGGGATTTTGAGTATAACGGACATACGCTAGGCTCGCTTTTTGCCCAGCGACGCAATCTGATCAATCCCTCATTTTATCGCCTGTTAAGCGATATCCTGCGCTTTAATAAACAAGCTACAAAAGCGCTTGAGAGCGAGCAACTGCCCACCCACATGACGTTGGGGGAGTATCTCGACCAACATCACTACAATCGTGACTTTCAGCAGCGCTACTTACTGCCTATGGGGGCCGCCATTTGGTCGGCAAGCATTAGCGATCTCCGCGCCTTCCCGCTGGCGTTTTTTGTGCGTTTTTTCCGTAATCATGGCCTGCTATCAGTCAACCACCGCCCTCAGTGGTACACCCTGGTGGGTGGCTCAAAGAGCTATATTCCCAGCCTAACAGCGCCCTACGCATCGCGTATTCAGCTCAATTCGCCGGTCACCCGGATTACCCGTGACAGCACCGGCGTTGATATCACTACGTCCTCTGGCTCCCAACGCTTTGACCAGGTGGTGCTCGCCTGCCACGCAGACCAGGCACTGGCCATGCTGGGCGATGCCAGCAGCGCCGAGCAGGAAATTCTTGGCGCCATGCCCTACCAGGACAACGAGGTGGTGCTGCATACCGACACCGCCCTGCTACCGCGCCGTAAGCGCGCCTGGGCGAGTTGGAATTATCGTCTTGATCAACGCGATAGCGAAGCACGGGTATCGGTCACTTATGATATGAATATCCTGCAGCGGATAGACAGTGATACCACGTTTTGCGTCACCCTAAACGACAGCGCCAGCATTGACCCCAGCAAGGTGCTCGGCCGCTATACCTACGCCCACCCGCAGTTCACTTTGGCAGGTCAAGCGGCCCAGGCGCGCCACGCCGACATTTCGTCGACAGCCCATCGTACCCACTATTGCGGCGCCTATTGGCGAAATGGCTTCCATGAAGACGGCGTGTGGAGCGCGCTGCGGGTAGCCCAGGCACTGGGCTGTGACGAAGCGGCCCCGCCGCCTGAGCAACCTTCCACGCTGCCTGCCCATGAACTGCTAACGCCCCAGAGCGTTGAGGGGTTGGGGTGATGACGGGAATGATGACGGAGACCACCGCTGGAATAACCGCCTGGCCGCGTTCACGTATCTACCGCGGCACCCTGCGCCACCGCCGATTTACGCCTAAATCCCACAGCTTTAGTTATCAGCTATGGATGGCTTGGCTGGATCTGGACGAATTGCCCGACCTGTTCGACAAGGTGCCCGGTTTTAGTGCCCGACGGCCTGCATTGGCGCGTTTTCGTCGCGAAGACTACTTGGGCCCGGTTGACCGACCGCTGAAAACCGCCGTGCGCGAAGAACTTATTCGTCAATTGGGCAGCGCCCCCAATGGCCGCATTTGCGTACTGACTCAACTACGCACGCTGGGCTGCATGTTTAACCCTATTTCCGTCTATTACGCCTACGACCACCTGGGGCGACTATCAGCCGTATTGAGTGAAGTTACCAACATGCCCTGGCGTGAACGCACCCGCTACGCCAGCGCGGTGGATCCTTCACGCCATAGTCACCAGGCGCATTTCGCTAAAGATCTCCACGTCTCGCCGTTTAACCCAATGGCGATGACCTACCGCTGGAAGTTTAATGCTCCCGGTGAAAAGCTCTTTTTGCATATGGAGAACTGGCAGGATCAGCAGTGCCATTTTGATGCGACGTTAACCCTTGACGCCTCGCCCGCCACCCGCGGGGCGTTGATAAAAACCTTGGCTCGCCAGCCATGGATGAGTCTAAAAACCATTGCGGGTATTCATTTTGAAGCGCTTCGCCTGTGGCTTAAGCGCGTCCCCGTTTATAACCACCCTAAGCGCAAGGAGACTTCAAAGTGACGACCCTGCGTTCCACGCCCCCTAACCTTCAACAGGTTTCCCAAGACCGCTTAACCAAGTGGCTAAAGCCACGACTGATGGCCCAGCTGGACGCCTTTCATGGCGGCCGCATCACCCTGATTGAGGGCAACCAGTGCCATCATTTAGGCCAGCAAGGCCCACTGCAAGTGACCGTGGTGATACGCCACTCCCGCGCCTGGAAACGTCTTGCCTTTGGTGGCACCGTGGGGGCTGCCGAATCGTATATGGACGGCGACTGGGACGCCGATGACCTGGTCGCCCTGGTGCGCCTGTTCGCCGTTAATCTTGAGCAGGTGAATACTAAGATGGAGAACGGCAGCGCCCGCTTTGCTCGTTGGTTACTGGGTGCCGCCTACCGCTTTCAGCGCAATAGCCTGAGCGGCTCGAAACGCAATATTGCCGCCCACTACGATATCGGTAACGACCTGTTTTCGACGTTTTTAGATCGCCACCACTGGATGTATTCAAGCGCCGTTTTCCCTTATCCGGAAGCCAGTTTGGAAGAGGCCTCCACCTATAAACTCGATTTGATGCTGGAAAAGCTCGACGTGCAGCCTGAGCACCATCTGTTAGAGATTGGCACCGGCTGGGGTGGGCTGGCAATTCATGCCGCCAAAACCCGCGGCTGCCGTGTCACCACCACGACCATTTCAGATGAACAGCATGCCCATACCGCTCAGCGCATCAAGGAAGAAGGCTTAGAAGATAAAATTACCCTGCTGAAGCAGGATTACCGTGAATTGACCGGCCAGTATGACCGGCTTATTTCGGTTGAGATGATTGAAGCGGTGGGGCATCAGTATCTCGATACCTACCTCAATAAACTGGATAGCCTGCTGAACGACAATGGGCAGGCCATGCTCCAAGCCATCACGATTCGCGACCAGCGCTTTGAAGAGGCTAAACGCGATATGGATTTTATCAAGCGCTACATTTTTCCAGGCGGCTTTCTGCCCTCGCACCACGCCATGTTAACCAGCGTGATGCGAAAAACGTCGCTGAACGTGGTCGCCCTGGATGAAATTGGCCCGCATTACGCGCGTACGTTACGCGAATGGCGCCACCGTTTTGAAGCCAGTTTGGAGCAGGTGCGAACGCTGGGCTACGACGAACGCTTTATCCGCATGTGGCGCTACTATCTGTGCTACTGCGAGGGCGGCTTTATCGAGCGCTCCATTGGCACCTGCCACTTACTGCTGGCTAAGCCGGCGGCGAAACCCATTCCGCTCACCGGCGCGCTCTAGAAGATGGCCCCCCCAAAGTGGCAGGCGCTGGTATTAAATGCGCTCCGTTTCGAAGCCGGGTGGCTATTGTGTGTATTAGGCGGTTCGTGGGTGGCAGTGGTGGCAGGCAGCAGCCTGTTGGCTTGGCATCTATGGCGCTGCGCGCGGCCCGGTGAGTGGCGGTTTATCGCCGGTTTTGCCTTGCTCGGGCTGGTGATTGATGGCGGTTTGCAGCTGCTGGGAGGCTTCGATTTTAACGATCAAACGCTGGTACTGGGGCTTCTACCGCTGTGGCTGTGGATGCTATGGCCGCTGTTTGCCACTCTGGTCTATCACTCACTGGCGTGGCTGTGGCGCTATCCGCTGCTAGCCGCTCTGTGTGGCGCCATTAGTGGCCCACTGTCTTATTATGGCGGCGCGCTACTGGCAGAGGTGACCCTTGCTGCCTGGTTACTCCCCGTCCAGGCGCTCATTTGGGCGCTGCTCTGTGTGGGTATTAGCCGTTTTCACCAACCTTAAGAGGCGGCGGGTGTGGTGATCGAGGTGGGCACCAGCCGTTTTTCCAACTCAGCGGCGGAGAGTGGCCGGGCAAAGTAGAACCCCTGTACGGCTGTGCACCCGGCGTTCACCAAGAATTGACACTGCTCTTTAGTCTCAACACCTTCGGCAATCACCCCTAATCCCATACCTTCCGCCATCGCTAAGACCGCCTTTACAATCGAGGCGTCTGCCTGATCGTGCGGCAACTCTTTTATAAACGCGCGATCGAGTTTGATTTTATCCACCGGTAAGCGCTTCAAGTAGCCGAGCGACGAATAGCCGGTACCAAAGTCGTCGATGGCAATCGCAAAACCCTGGTCGCGCAGCGCCTGCAGACGTGGCCCCATATCCCCCGCGCGCTCGTCAAGCAACACCGACTCCGTCAGTTCTAAACCAATTTGCGAAGGCGTCAACTGGTAACGCTTTAGACAGGTTGTCAGCTGGCTCTCCAGATCACCTTGAAACAGCTGCAGGGCCGAGATATTGACCCAAATCGTCAGTTTGGGCATGCCACTATTACGCCAGTGCGCCTGCTGTGCACAGGCCTTTTCGATCACCCAGGCGCCCAGTTGACTCATTAAACCGTGCCGCTCAGCCAGCGGAATAAAATCGCCTGGGGAAATCATGCCGTCCTTGGGGTGGCGCCAGCGCAGTAGCGCCTCCATACCTACCAGTTCACCGCTGCCGGGCTCATGCTGGGTTTGATAGTGCAGCTCCAACTGGTCACCGGAAATAAGCGCAGCGCGGAGATCACTGACCAGCGCCAGTTGAGGGTTATCCTGCTTATCCAGCGCCGGGCGAAAGCGCTGGCTTAAGTTACGCCCCAGCCGTTTGGCGCTGTAAAGCGCCGACTCTAAGCGTTGGAAGAGCACACCTGAGTCGTTACCATCTTCGGGCACGCGACAGCTGCCAATCGTCAGCCCTAAGCGCAGCGAGTGGTCGTTAATTTCAAATGGCCGACTCATATGTTCGCGCAGGGTCGCCACCCACTGGTCATGATCGTCAAAGGTGGTGGTGCGGATCACCATAAACTCGTCACCGCCCAGCCGTCCGACTACGCTGCCTGCCACGTAGCCGGTAAGCCGCTGGGCAAAGCGCGCCAATAGGCGATCACCCTGATCAACCCCCAGGCTATCGTTGACTGACTTCAACCCATCAATATCCACCAGCGCCATATCCAGGCTCTCACCCGCGCGTAAATGGCGCAGCCGTGAGGCCAGCAGATCATGAAGGCGCCGTCGATTGGGCAGACCAGTGAGAGGGTCTTCATAGCCGATACGGCGCAAATCGCGCTCACGGGCTTTTTGTGCCGAAATATCGGTAAACAGATTAATAAAATGGGTAATGTTGCCACGCTTGTCGGTCACCGCGCGGACTTTTAGCCACTCGGGGTACTCGTCGCCGTGTTTTCGGCGGCTCCACATTTCACCTTCCCAACGACCGGTACTTTTCAGCGTGCTCCAAAACGTTTGATAGAAGGCTTTATCATGGCGCTGGGCTGCCAGCGTTTCCAACTTCAGCCCCTGTATCTCCTGGCTGGCGTAGCCGGTAATTTCGGTAAACGCTGGATTAACCACTATCACGCGATTTTGCGCGTCGGTAATCACCACGGCGTCGCTCGCGAGCCTTAGCGTATCTTGCGACAGCCGCAGACGTAGCCGCTGTTGACGCATTTGTTTCCAGGCGTCCCACAGCCCAAGCGCGACCAGCGTGGCAGCTACCATGCGTAGCATCGCATCGGGTATCCAAACACAGGCGGGGAGTGCCGCCAGTGCGGCCCAAACTAACGGACGATTAAGAGAAACAGGAAGCCACATGGCGATTCGCTATACCCTATACAAATTAACCTAGATAAAAATTAGCGTTAGGTGCCATGCTGATCATGCCGCCTAAGAAGAAACTTCGATACTCTATATTACGGCAATGAAACATTTATTGTGCACAATCGGCAGCTGTTGAGCCAAGTGACCCACTATAGTGCTATCGGCCAATCCGCTAAAATCTCTAGTTATTAGCGATAAATAGCCAGTTACGTGCATTCAGCGGTTTCGGGAAGTAGACTAGCCCCACAACCTATTTGATATTCGGAACGATTCAGTGACCAAGCAACATTCCTTTGATCGCGAAGAACTGCTGGCTTGCTCGCGCGGCGAGCTATTCGGCCCCGGCAATGCACAGCTCCCGGCTCCTAACATGCTGATGCTTGATCGCATCAAGCACATTCACAAAGAAGGCGGTGAGCATGGCAAGGGCGAACTGATCGCCGAGCTGGATATCACGCCTGACTTGTGGTTCTTTGATTGCCACTTCCCGGGTGACCCCGTCATGCCTGGCTGTTTAGGATTAGACGCTATGTGGCAGCTAGTCGGGTTTTATTTGGGCTGGTTAGGTCACCCAGGTCGCGGACGTGCGCTTGGCTGCGGCGAGGTTAAATTCAGCGGACAGATTCTGCCGGATGCACAAAAAGTGACCTATAGCATTAATATTAAGCGTATTATTACCCGACGTCTTATCTTGGGTATCGCCGACGGCACAGTATCCGTTGACGGACGCGACATTTATCAGGCTAATGATCTGCGCGTTGGCCTATTTACCTCCACTGCGAATTTCTAAACAGGAGGCTCCCATGCGACGAGTGGTAGTCACCGGCCTTGGCATCGTATCGTGCCTTGGCAACGACCAACGACAGGTTCTGGATGCGCTCAAAACTGGGCGTAGCGGTATTCGTTTTAAGGAAGAGTATGCCGAGCGAGGCTTTCGTAGCCATGTAGCGGGCAGCGTCGATATTGATCTTGACGCACTCATTGACCGCAAACTGCGCCGTTTCATGGGCGACGCGGCTGCCTATGCGTATGTTTCTATGGCCCAGGCCATCGAAGACGCTGGGCTGAGCGAAGATCAGGTATCTAACGAGCGTACGGGGCTTATTGCCGGATCTGGCGGTGCTTCAAGCGCCAATCAGGTGGAAGCCGCTGACGTACTACGTGAAAAAGGTCTGCGCCGCGTTGGCCCTTATCGCGTCACCCGGACAATGGGTAGCACTGTTTCAGCGTGCTTGGCTACGCCGTTTAAAATCAAAGGCATCAATTACTCTATTTCTTCTGCCTGTGCGACGTCAGCGCACTGTATTGGCAGTGCCATGGAGCAAATTCAGCTTAACAAGCAGGATGTAGTGTTTGCCGGTGGCGGCGAAGAGGAACACTGGACGCTCTCTTGCCTGTTTGATGCCATGGGCGCGCTCTCTACCCACTACAACGACACCCCGGCGCAGGCCTCACGTCCTTACGACCAAGCCCGCGACGGCTTCGTTATCGCCGGTGGCGGTGGCATGCTGGTGTTGGAAGAGCTTGAACACGCTAAAGCCCGCGGCGCCAAGATTTACGGCGAACTGGTGGGTTACGGCGCCACCTCCGACGGCCATGATATGGTCGCCCCTTCGGGCGAAGGTGCTATGCGCTGCATGCGCCAGGCGATGGCAACGGTTGAGGGTGATATTGACTATATCAATACCCACGGCACCTCAACGCCCGTAGGCGATGTTGCCGAGCTCAAAGCCATACGCGAAGTGTTTGGTAATACAACGCCCGCCATGAGTTCGACTAAATCGCTCACCGGCCACTCCCTGGGGGCTACCGGTGTACAGGAAGCGATCTATTCGCTGCTGATGATGCAACACAACTTTGTTGCTGCTTCGGCGAACATCACCGATTTGGATGAGCAGGCCGACGGCTTTGATATTGTCACCGAACGCCGAGATGACGTGACGATAGAGCGCGCCTTATCAAATAGCTTCGGCTTTGGCGGCACCAATGCGTGTCTCGTGTTCCAGCGCTATAACGATTGAAGCTGTTGCAATGACAAGCATGTGAAAAAGCAGAATGAAAATGGCGCCCAAGGGCGCCATTTTCGTATTGCAAGAAGAAACATAACGCTGCTAGCGAGAGGTAGGCCGCGGTACGTCTGAAATTTCCTGTAGCTGGGCTTCAATCCACGCTTCGACATCTGCAAGCACTTCATCGGGCATACGTCCGGCTGTTTCAATCGGCTTACCAATACGCACACGCAGCACGCCTGGCCGCTTAACCCAGTGGCGCCCTGGCCAGCGCTCGCCAGCATTATGGGCCACCGGCAGCACCGGCACCCCCGCACGACACGCCACCACGCTGCCACTTTTGTTATAGCGTTTGCGGATGCCTGGATCTACCCGCGTCCCTTCAGGAAAAATAAGCACCGACAGCCCCGTACCCAAACGCTCAACACCTTGAGTCAGCACTTGCTTCATCGCCCGCGCCGGCTTGGAGCGATCCAAACTGATCGGGCGGAGCAGACGTAACCCCCAACCGAAAATCGGTAGGCGCAGTAATTCGCGTTTCAGTACGGTGCATACGGGTGGCTTCATTACCTGCAGAAACACGGTTTCCCACTCACACTGATGATTAGCTTGAATCACACAGGGGCCACTGGGCAGGTTTTCCCGCCCCTGAATGTCGTAACGCACCCCGCAGGCGATACGAAACCACACCATCAAAAAGTAGTTATACAAATTGAGTAAGCGGTAGCGGCCAGAGAGCGGAAGAAACGGCGCAATGGGCAGAAACAGGATGCCGATCATTAGCATGGCCAAAAAGTAGCCGGCATAAAAAACCAAACTGCGAACCACATTTATCAAGCCGACGCTCCTGTATCGCTGACACGATTATTTTCACGGATCAAACACCACGCATCCAGCATACGCCCCGCCTCTAACCGCCACGGTTTCTGATGAACGCCAAACACATCCAGCACACGGCGACAGTTTAAGACGCGCCGCAGCTTGGCATCATGGTGATGTTTAAGCGGCTGAACCTCGCCGAGTGTAATCTGCTCGCCGCGCCCCTCAAGGTGCGTTAACAGTTGGGTACGCACCATGGAGGTAAAGGTAAAGGCACTGACCGGTTCGGTGCCCGCAAGATGGTAGGCCCCCCAGGCCTCAGCCCCGCTGACCTGCTGCTGTAGCATGCCAATCAACGCCATGGCGACAGCGTCCGCGGAGGTCGGGCAAAAAATCACATCTTCTGCAGCGCGCACCGCCTTCCCGAGCACCAGATTATCGATGATGTCATTGAGCCACGCATGGCTGCCTTCCAGCGCAAATAGCGGGCCTAGGCGCACAATCAAATGGCGCTGAAACTCCGCACGGATGCGATCACCGGTTTGTACCAGACGGCGCAAGCTGTCATCCCGTGGCGCGGGCACCACATGCTCATCAATGGGGACTTCCAAACCATCTTCGTAAAGCTGATCAGAGACACACCATATCAACGCTACGTCCTGCGATTGACAGGCATCCAAGCAGGTATCTACCGCATCGGCATGGGCCGTCACATCCGCTGGCGCCATGTTCAGTGGATGTGCCAAGGGTGGAATAATCACGGCGTCCGGGGCAATCGCCTCAAGGCGCGACGGCGTGATGGTCGTCCCTTGCTCTATGACTAACTCTGTATCGGCGCGACGACTTGCTTCCCGGGCCAGTGCCAAGCTTAAGCAGTGTCCGGCATCCAATATCAAAAGTTTCACAACCATCCTCTGCACAATTTACAAACATCTATTAACAAACAGCCATTTACAAACAGCTATTTACAAACATCTGTGCCAGCAACCAACGTCAGCATTTTCGCACAAGCTAAGGCGCATTGGCTGCCGCTGAGCGGCAGCAGCGGTACACTTTACTGGTTCTAGCCCCCTGTAGGAAGCCTCCACTTGGCCCTCCCCTAGCTAATTTGCCAACGTTGCTCGCAAGGAAAAACAGCCTGAATGGCTAACTTTAAATCGCAATATAGAGAATCTTTAACTTTTAAACGTATTAGCAGCGATAAAAATCATTAGCAAAAACTGCCATACATTGCTTCAAAAATCAGAGACTCCTTACACTCAGAATGAAACAATTATTTTTCAAAAAGACTAAAACCTGTATTAAAAATGCAAACCCACAAGACTAAAAAAGCACTAATTTCTTATTATTTTATTAATCACTATACCGATCAAATTATAAAACATGCCAAAACCTTAATCTTAACTCTTTATTTTTTATACAAACCTAAAAAAAGCGATATCACAGCCTGCTAGCATTAGATATTTAAGTCTTGTGGGCCTTGCCAAAGCAACTAATTTAAATAGTTGTAGCAATAAGTTACAAAGCATGGCCATGCGTAGTTTAAGGGAATTAGATGCGCAGCACCTTCTCCATACCAATAAAACCTAATTCGTCAGGCGTTGCCTGCAATTAGCACATACATCGCAGGGGTGTCCTATGTTCTCTATTACTTGGATCAATGCAACAACGGGTGAAGTTCAGCGTGGCTTAAACAACGCACAAACAGTGACTGCAAATGAGATAGAAAACAGTGCTATTCGCATCATTCCTATTATCAATGACGCCCTTGATCCGCTTTACCTTACTAAAGCAATCGAACTGACCATTATTTATGATGAGGGAGAGCCCGTAACATTAGCCAGCACGACGCCACCTTTTATCTTTGAAGATCTCCCTAACTTTACCAATGGGGCTATCCAGTTAATCATCACTGCATTAGATGATGCGGGCAATGCTATCGAATCTGGTAGTGAGGCCGTGGCGTTTGAAGTTACCGATAGCATTTCCGTACCCGCCGTATTCACACCTATCCGTATTCAGGCGGAAGATACTGATAATACCGATGGTGATGGCAATTATGCTGTTATGACGGGCGGCGTGACCACGTCCGCTATCGGCGAGCCCAATGCCGTTAATGCCGATGGCAACGCCTATGCCGATTTTGTCGGGCCAAGTGGTGAGACCCTTACCTTCAATGTTGATGTCCCAGAAGCGGGAGAATATGAACTGGCGGTGAGCTATGCCTTAAGCCGTAACAACGATGCTGTCGCCAGCGAGCGTAACCGCCCACTGCGACTGGAAGTGAATGATCAGCTAGTTGATCGCATGTTTGACCTACGCAGTACTAGCCCCGAAGGCAATAATAATGCCAGCGACTTCACTACTTTCGCTGAACGCAGTGTGATCGTGCAGCTCCAGGAGGGAGCAAACAGTGTCAGCTTTACCTCTAATGGCATCAGCGGCCCCAATATTGACTACCTTGAGATCCGTAAGCCCGCGCTAGGCAGTCAGGTCATCCAGGGTGAAGAGCTAATTTTGTCGCCAACACCGATATTGTCCACGGCGGGAACCACTACCAACCGCCCGGTGACTACGGCAAATATTGTTGATCTCAATGATACTTTTCGGGTGGGCGCCGAAGGCGCCAGCTACCTGGATTGGGCACTTAACAATGCAAATGCCTATGGGGAATTCGTTTATCAAGCCCCCGCCGCTGGCACCTACTCCATGACCGTCACGTACGCCGGTTCCACCGACCGACCGCTCGACCTGTCGCTTGTAGAAGGCAGTGACTTAACCGCCATTGGCACCTTTGCATTTGCAAAAACGACGCCCGCCCTTTATATGCCCGATGACCTCAATGACCTGCCCAATGGCGTGGCGACTAGCACGCCCGCGGCCTCTGAATGGGAAGGTTGGACGACCGAAACACTCGAGTTCACGCTAGCCGCTGGGGAAAACTTACTGCGGCTGGGCGGCCGCGCCAACGGCCCCAATATCGATAAAATTGAGATGGCATTGGTGGCAGCAGAACCTTCTCCACCCACCGTCCTGCTGCTGGATAACGACAGCGTACTGGAAAACCAGCAAGGCGCCGTTATTGGTCAACTCATTGTGGAAGACCAGGATGACGACACCCATAGTTTTACTGTCAGCGACGAACGCTTCGAGGTAGATACCAGTGGCGTATTGCGCCTGAAAAGTGGCACTAGCCTTGATTTTGAAACAACCACTTCCGTTAGCCTTGAGGTCACTGCCACCGACCCGGCGGGTGCGAGCGTCAGCGATACCTTCTTAATTGCAGTGGGCGATGTCGAAGATAGCGTTACCCCCCCACCCATTCCCGTCGACCCCATTCGCTTACAGGCAGAAGACTTCGACAGCGCCACCACCTTCACCATCGAGAACATCGCCGCCGCCGATGGCGGTCAGGCAATCCGTCTACCCGGCAGCAGCGCGGGCAACGCCAGCTATGCGCTGGATGGCAAAGTGGCGGCCGGCACCTATACCGTCATCGTCGGCTATATCGACGAAAGCGATGGCGAAAGCACTGCCCAACTGAGTATCAGTGACGCCAATGGCGAGAGCTTCAGTGGCAATTGGATCTTCGACGACGATGCTAGCAGCGGCAACGGCGTTCAGCCGCAAAACTTCCGCACCGTTACCTTTACCGATGTGACCGTGGGCGATGGCGCTACCCTGTCGCTCAGCGCCATCTCGACGGCGCTGGAGTATGCACGCATCGACTATATCGAGTTTGTGCCCACCGGCAGTGTCGACCCAGATCCTGAGCCGGAACCCACCATCCTGCTAGGTATCGCCGATGCAGCCACCGTGGTGGAAAGTGGCGATGTGGGTGTCACCACGCTGAGCTTTGCGTTGAGCGCCTCGAATGCCTTTAGCGGTGACGTGGCACTCGCCTTAGACATTGACGGCGTTGCCGAGACGCGCACGGTCACTTTTGCTGGCGGGGTCGCTACCCTGGCGGTTGATGTCACCAACGACGACGAAGATAACGGTAGCGAAACCGTCACGGTCGCCCTTATCGGCGCCACCGGGGATAGCTTTGCTATCAACAGCGCCGCCGCGACAGCCACAGGCAGCGTGAGTGAGGATGACGAAGACGTCGTTGTCCCAGCAGACCCCATCCGCCTACAGGCAGAAGACTTCGACAGCGCTACCACCTTCACCATCGAGAACATCGCCGCCGCCGATGGCGGCCAAGCTATTCGCTTACCCGGCAGCAGCACAGGCACCGCCAGCTATGCGCTGGACGGCAAAGTGGCGGCCGGCAACTATACCGTCATCGTCGGCTATATCGACGAGAGCGATGGCGAAAGCACTGCCCAACTGAGTATCAGTGACGCCAATGGCGAGAGCTTCAGTGGCAATTGGATCTTCGATGACGATGCTAGCAGCGGCAACGGCGTTCAGCCGCAAAACTTCCGCACCGTTACCTTTACCGATATGACCGTGGGCGATGGCGCTACCCTGTCGCTCAGCGCCAGCTCGGCGGCGCTGGAGTATGCCCGCATCGACTATATCGAGTTTGTGCCCACGGGCAGCGTGGAGCCGGAGCCAACTATTCTGCTGGGCATCGCCGATGCCGACCCGATGATAGAGAGTGGCGACGAGGGCGTCACTACGCTGAGCTTTGCCCTAAGCGCCTCAAACGCTTTTAGCGGTGATGTGGAGCTTACCCTGGAAATTAATGGCGTTGCCGACACTCGCACGGTCACCTTTATCGACGGTGCCGCCGCCCTAGCGGTTGATGTCGCCAACGACGACGAAGATAACGGTAGCGAAACCGTCACGGTCGCCCTTATCGGCGCCATCGGTGACAGTTTCGCCATCGACAGCACCGCCGCGACGGCCAGCGGTAGCGTAAGCGAAGATGACGCCGTTCCAGACACTGTCGCGCCCATCGTTATCCAGGCAGAGGATGCTTCCCTGGTCACCGTCAATGATAGTGGCGTGCCCTCCAATGCCGATTTCACTCGGGTGGTAGATCCTAATAATCTCGATGCCTTCACTAATTACCGCGAAGGAGCCGTCGGTGATGCCTATATGGACTTTGGCACAAACCCCGGCGACGAAGTTATCTTCAACGTTGAAACCGAGGTGGCCGGCACCTACACCGCGGTAATTCGTTACGCCAACGGTAGCGCAGGGCCCCGCCCCCTTGACCTAATGATCAATGGAACGCCTGCTCCCCAAGCGGCTTTCCCGCCGGCATTTAATGATGGCGTCAACGACCCATGGGATAGCTGGCTTGAGCTTGAAGTGGAGATGGAGCTTCAAGCTGGCCCCAACAGCGTCTCATTTGCCATACCGGCAGTGGCCGATGGCGGTGTCAACAACGGCCCCAATATCGATCAGATTATCTTCAACTACCAGCAGGACGACGGCGGTGAAACACCCACCGAGCCCTTCCTGTTTGAGATTCAGGGCGAAGCGCTCACCATCGATGATGATGAGCCTACCCCGGACACAGTGGTTCGCGATGCTAGCAATCCCGAAACCAATGCAGCCGCTGGCCCGGACGGGCTATGGGATGGTTTCACCGGCAGCGGCTACCTCGATATGGGGGGCGAAGCCGGCGATGCGGCCTTCTTTGCAGTTGCCGTCGAAGAGGCGGGCACTTATACCCTGAGCGTACGCTATGCCAACGGTGATGGCGCCGGTGCTAGCCGTCCGATGACCATCCTGGTGGATGGCCAATCCCAGGGCGAGCTGGCCTTCCCCATCACTGGGGCTGGCAACGACGGCTGGGTGAGCTGGCAAGACGCCACCATTGAGCTGGAACTGATGCCGGGGAACAACACCATACGACTTGAGAATGTCGGTAACGCTGGCCCCAATATCGACAGCCTGAGTGTTAGCCGTGAGGGTGAAGTGGAGCCCCCCTTCGTTGAACCGGGTGAGCGCTTTGCCGTCAAGATCAACTTCGAGCCCGATGGTTTTGCCACCCCCGAGGGCTATATCGCCGATACCGGCTTAGCGTTTGGCGACCAATCCGTTGTGATCGATGGCCAAGTTTACCAGTACGGCTGGGTCACTGAGGCCTCTATCGCCGATGGTACCGAAAACGGCACGATACCGATGGCGATCAACACCCTCTCTGGTGTCGCTGTTAACGATCGTACCGACGATATTGCCGGGCTTGATCCTCGCCAGGGCACTTACGCCCACTTCGACCAGCCCGCAGAAGGCTATGTACGCGCCGGATGGGAAATGGAACTGGACGACGGCTACTACGAGGTAACGATTTCTATCGGCGATACCTCGGGGCCTTACGACAGCGTCAATCTGATCAACGCCGAAGGAGAGCAATTCAACACCCCCTTTACGCCCTTCCGGCCGGATGATTTTCCAGCGGACAACAACCCCAGCAACGACACCGACGGCTTCCGCTCCGAGCTGGTCACCCGCGTGGTACAGGTCACCGATGGTCGCCTGACCCTGGATTCGATTGGTCTTGGCGATAACACCGAGATCCAGTATATCGAGATCCAGTCGCTTCCCGACCTCACCCCGGATGATGACCGCGCGGCGCCGCAGGATTACGCTTTCTTCACCGATCCTCGCGCGATTGCCGGAGTGGGTGCAAACGAGATTCGCGTCGAGCTTGACCCCGAAGATGGCACAGCCCCCACTGGGGTTGACCCCGACTCAGATATTTTTGTCGGTATCTCGGTGGTCGATGGCCGTGGCGGCGCCCTGCTCGAAAGTCTGGGCGATGGCTCCGTACGGCTATTTGAAACCATCAGTGGCGAAGAAGTCACGCTCAACGTCAACACCACCGGCGGCTTCGATTCGTTGACCATTTCGCCCAACGGCATGCTCAAAGAGTTCACCAGCTACACCCTGGTCATCGAAGGCTTCCAGGATCGTGGCGCCAACGACGATCCTAACGCGCCAACCCGGGAGTTTCAGAAGTTCACCAACACCTTCGTCACCGGCGAAGCCTCTGAAATTGTGCCGAGAGAAGTGGCGTTCAACGATGTCATTGAGCTCAATGGCGCAGCCGACAACGCCTACCAGTTCACCTCGCTGGAGCTATCCCCGGATGGCAGCAAGATGTACGTCTCGAATATGCTGGGCGAGATCAAGCGTTACGACGTTAACCCACAAACCGGGGCACTCTCCAACGAGCAAGTATTGGCGCTCGACTACTTTGCGGGGGATTCAGCAGGGCCGCGGGGGATTATTGGCCTGACCTTCGACCCTACCGACCCGAACGTTTTATGGGTCAGCGATAACTTCCCGATTCCGCTGTCAGGACGCGATAACGGGGTGCCCGATTTCAGTGGGCGCATTTCCAAGATCACTCTGGATGAAGGGGATGCCTTTAGCGCCACGGCTGAAGCCTATATCACCGGACTGCCGCGCTCCAACGGCGACCACGTTACCAATAGCCTCGAATTCCGCGTCAACCCCGAATTTGATGCCAACACCAACCCAGACGTACCGAGCCACTTGCTCTACCTGCTGCAAGGGTCGAACTCGGCGATGGGGGCACCCGATAGTGCTTGGGGTAACCGTCCTGAGCGTCTGCTCAGCGCCGCTGTCATGGAAATAGATCCAACCCGCGAAGCGCCAGCAGGTGGCTTTGATGTAACCACCGAGCCCTTGCCTGGAGATGGTTTCAACCGCCGTTTTACCGACGATGATGGCGTTGATTTTAAGGCAGACCCGATAGCCATGGGCAATGACCGTTTCCTGGTCTTCGCGGCCAACGGTACCGCGACGGTAGAGAACTCCAATGGAGACTTGATCGAGAGCTATTATGACCCCTTCACCGAAGACGCCGTGGTCAAGATTTTTGCTACCGGCGTGCGCAACGCCTACGACTTGGTCTGGCACTCCAATGGCAACCTCTACGTACCCACCAACGGTTCGGCGGCAGGCGGCAATGTACCGGATGACCCTTCAACGCCGCAAAATGAATACGTAGGTAACGTCGAAAAACAAGACGACTACCTGTTTACAGTCAAGGAAGGCGGCTATTACGGCCATCCCAACCCCCTGCGCGATGAATTTATTCTTAATGGCGGTAACCCAACCCCTGGCAACGATGCCAACCAAGTGGGTAACTATCCGGTCGGCCAACAGCCTGACCCCAATTACGATATTGAGGGCGTCTATTCGCTAGGCGAGAACCGCTCGCCCAACGGTGTGACCGAGTACACCAGCGGTGTGTTCGGCGGCAACCTGCAGGGTAGCGTGCTGTTCACCGAATACTCCGGCGGTGACGATATACGCTCCATAACACTCGATGCCGCGGGGAATGTCGTGGGTGATGAAGTGCTGCGCAATGTTAATGGCAACGTCATCACCTATATAGACCCGCTGGATATTATCGAGAACCCCGCCACCGGCCAGCTCTACCTGCTAACGTTGAACCGCAATAACGGCCAGAGCCAGATCATTCGCCTCGACCCCGCGCCGGGAGGCGTAATCGTTGACCCAGAAGAGCCGGAAGAGCTTGTTTCGCTACTCACTATCCAGGCCGAAGACAATACCCCCAACGACGGCACCAGTGTATCGATTGCCCAAGGAGGTGGCGCGGAGATTCAGATTCGCACCACTGCAAACCCTGAACCTAACCAGCCAACCGGCGTGCGCCCCGGCGCCTTCGGTCTGGATGGCAACAACAACGATAATGATGGCGTACTGGGAGGGTATGTCGATTTTGGCAGCACCAACAATGACTTTATCACTTTCAGCTTCGAGCTCTCAGGCGCCGATGCGGGTGATTCAGTGCTGCGAGTCCGCTACGGCAACGGCGACACGGTGAACCGCCCACTGGAAGTGTTCGTTAATAACGTTAGCGTAGGCACCTTCGGTTTCAGCCCGCCAACAGGTATTACCGGCGACGCTGCTTGGAACGAGTGGCAAACGCTGGATATTCCTGCGGCGCTGGTCTCAGGCCTCAATACGGTACGCTTCCAGGCCGTCAATAATACCGGCCCCAATATCGACCAGTTGGAGATTCTGCAGGCTCCCGAAGACACATCGCCAGGCTACACCGACTACGAGGCTGAAAATGCCCAGCTTGATGGTCCGGTGGTGGTCACCAACAGCGTGGATGACCGCAACGCCTCAGGAGAGGGGTTTGTTGATTTCAACGGCACCGGTGATCAGAGTATTACCTGGACAGTGGTGGTCGGCGAAGCAGGCACCTACGACGTTGGCTTCCGCTATGCCCTGGCGGCCACTAAGGCCGACCGCCCTATGGTCGTCGCGGTCAATGGGGTGGCGATTGGGACACTTAATTTTCCAGGCCAGAGTAACGCCGCCGAGAATAACTGGTTCTTCCAATCCAGCTCATTAACTCTGGGCGCAGGTAGCAATACGATTACCGTCACGGCGCCGGATGCCAATGGTCCCAACGTCGACCTGTTGCGCATCGCAGATACCCCGCTGGATACCTTCGAGCCCATCTACGCCGACATTGATGGCAGTGGCCGTATTGAGCTGGAAAGCGGCGACAGCGCCCGGGCGGTTAATGAGCGTACCGCCGACTTCTACTTCACAGTCAATCAAGACGGCGCCTACAAACTTGACCTTGCGGCCAACGCAGGCGCACCGAATGGCGGTGAGCTAACGCTGCTACTCAATGGACAGCCCTTTGATGATATGAGCTTCCCCGGCGTTGGCGAGGCCGGTGAGCGGTCTGCTTATATCGAACTGCAGGCGGGGGTAAACTACAACCTGCGGGTTGTTTCCTCCGCGGATGGCGTTAATGAAATCGACTATCTCGATATCTCGCCCGCCCCCGGCGACCCCGATGCGGATATCGGTATCCAAAGTAATGATGCCGCCTACTTCTCTGACCGCCTGCACTTTAGCTATCTGGAGAACAATAGCGCCTCTAACCCTAACCGTGACTATAAGGAAGATGCCACGGTCACCATCAGTAATACCGGTACCAACACCCTGGTCATTATCGACGCGGATCTTGATGGCCCCTTCACTCTCGTCAATCCCACCATCTTTGATGGCCTGAGCCTAGCAGCGGGTGAGTCGATTGACGTGCAGGTGCTGTTTGACCGCGCGGCCTATACGCCGCCAGCTAACGATGCCGGTGACGGTGTATTTGAGGGCATGCTGCGCCTGGTCACCAACGACGCGGACACCCCCTTAGCCGAGGTGCACCTGGCCGGTTTCTGGCAAGCGCGCGATGAAGGCGGCTGGGAGCCCAACGTTAACGAAGTCTGGGAAGTCTTCGGTTTCGGCAACGTGATCGAGGGGCTCACTACCGTGGGCGGTGGCGAGAACTCGGTGCTCAATGACTTTGACCTCTACCGTCCCATCAACGATGACGAGGTTATGTCACGCTACTGGAAGATCGCCGATGGCTTTGAATCGGCCACCATTACCCAGCTGGCGGCCTACCATGGCGACGGGGGGGCCACGTTGGGTATTCATAATCCCGGCAATAAAAATCAGGACATTATACTTTCCAACCACGCGGGCAATAACAACCAGTCGCTACTGCCGATCAAGTCTAACGGCCAGTTTGCGACCGCCACGTTTACCCGCGAACAGATCCCCGATAGCTGGATCGGTAACGACATCTTTGGCATTGAAGTCGCTAATCTCTCCACCGATCCATCGCTCAATCCTGCTGGGGGAGGCACCGTCCCAGCGGGTGCAGAAGGCATTGAGCGCGGCTATACCGTGCGGGTCTTCCAGGCGCTGAATGCTAACGGCAGCGTGATCCCCAATACCTACCTGGGCATCATGGATTACACCGGCATTAACTACGATTACAACGATAATATGTTTGTCATCGAAGGGATCTCACCGGTTTCCGGCGGTGAGATAACGGTCACCAACCTGGATGGCGTACCGTCGGATGACCGCCTGGTGATGAGCCGAATCCAGAACCCTGCCAACGCCAACCAGGTATTCCATGATGAATCGACCTTTACCATCACCAACGATGGCTTCGCCAATCTGGAGATCAGCAGCCTTGTGGTCGCCGACCCGTCGCTGTTTGAAATCGTCGGAGCGACAGAGAACCTGGTGATTCCTGTCGGTGGATCGTTGAATGTCACGGTTCGCTTTATTGCCGAGGATTTCAACGACGCCACGCTATATGAGTCAACGCTGATCATTAACTCCAACGACGGAGACGAGGGGCAGAAAGTGATCCAACTGGCAGGGCTTGCCCAGGGCCAGTCGGAAAGTGGCCAGGAGCCGCTAGTCCAAGAGATCGTCGACGCCTTTGGTTTCTCGACCAATGTGGCTGAAGGTCAGATGAATAAAGGCGGGCTGGTGGAGGCCAACGGGGATGAAATCCTGTCACCTTACTTCCAGCGTGCCGATGGCAGCACGCCAATCAAGATTACCCAATTGGCGGCGTATCACACCCAGGGCGACGTAGCGCGGCTATTTATTCACGATGTGGATAGCCGTGCTCGCGACGAGATATTGGCCCACGACGAGCAGGACGGTCAGACGCTGCTGCCGCGGGCGCTCAATAGTGGCGACTTACTAACCACCACTACCCTAAATCGCGATGCGCCCTTCGGCTTCTTCGCGAATATTACCGGCCGCCAAGGCTACATCTCCTGGTCTGACCCCGACGCCAACCTCTACGAGGACACGATTGATGCCATCGGCAGCCCAGGTGCCAATCTCAACTGGGACGAAAACGACGGCCACCTGATTCGTGTTTATATAGCTAAGGACGCCGAAGGCAACGTTATCCCCAATACCTATATTGTGATTCAGGACTACGCGGGGGTGAACTACGATTACAACGACAATATCTTCCTGGTCGAGAACGTCCAGCCCTATGACCCCACCGGGGTCGAGGATGCCGATGGCAACGGCCGTGTGGATATTTATGACGACAGCGATGGCGATGGCATCCCCAACTTTCTTGATGGGGACACACCTGTGGAGCCGGATCAGCAGACCGCCTACAATGCCACCAAAACACCATGGGCGCTGGGGGCAAATGGATTAACGCTGGAAGCCAAACTGTTCGATAACGGCGGGCAAGGGGTGGCCTATAACGACACAACGACTGCCCACCAAGGCGCGGCCTTCCGCTCTGACGAAGCGGTGGATATCTCCAACGGCACCGAGGCGCTGGGCTACATCGCCAATGGCGAGTGGGTCGAGTACACACTCAATGTCGAAACAGCGGGCACCTATGCGCTGAGTTTCCTCACCTCTGCGGTGTCAAGCGGCAAATCCATCACCGCTGCTTTTGAGCAAGGCGGCAGCTTCCAAGGCAGTTCCTCGGTCAATTTGCCTAACACCGGTAGTTTCACTAGCTTCCAAACGGTGGGCCCACTGACGTTCGATCTTGAAGCAGGTGAGCAGGTATTGCGGCTAACCTTCAACGGTGGCCAGCTTGATCTGCAGTCGTTCAGTTTCGAGGCCATTGACCTGGGAGAGGAGGATGAGCAACAGCCCTTTAACACCAACCAAATACCCTGGCTGGTGGAGAACGACGGGCTGGTGCTGGCGGCCGTCAACTACGATACCGGCGGCCAGGATATTGCCTACAACGACAGCAGCGAAAACCAGGAGGGCAGCAACTTCCGCGGCGACGGCGTGGATATTGTCGGTAACGGGTCGGCCATCGGCTGGATCGAGAATAATGAGTGGGTTGAGTACACGATTAATGTTGCTCAGGCAGGCACTTACGAGCTGTCATTTCTCTCGGCACTAGGCAGTACCGGTGGCGCTGCGCGCTCCATCACCGCGTCATTTGCCCAAGGGGATAGCCCCTACACCACCACCTCACCGGTCAGCGTGGGCTTTAGCGGCAGTTGGACAACCTTTGTACCTACCGACAGCGTGCAGGTTGATCTGGAAGCCGGTGTTCAAGTGCTGCGTTTAACCTTCAACGGCGGCTCCCAGGATCTGGCCTCGTTCTCACTCGCCCCTATCACGACTACCGACAACCAAACACCCTTTAATGACAGTGGAACCCCCTGGGAGGTGGGCGACAGCTTCACGCTGGATGCCGCACTATTTGATGTCGGCGGTGAAGGCATCTCTTACAGCGATAGCGATCCTCAGCAAGAAGGTAGCAATTTCCGTGAAGGCGGCGTTGATATCGTCGGTAATGGCACAGCGATCGGCTGGGTTGATGCTGGAGAATGGGTTGAGTACACCATCGACGTGGCCCAATCCGGCACTTACAGCCTGTCGTTCCTCGCTTCGACTCCCTCAAGCGATGTCACCATCACTGCCGCCGTCGAAAAAGATGGGGCGTTTTATCTGCAAGCCAACTCACTGCCGCTGCCCAATACTGGCTCCTGGAGCAACCCTGTTGCCAGTGACGGTATGTTGCTCGACTTACAGGCCGGGGAGCAGACCCTGCGGTTAACCTTCAACGGGTCAGCGGGCAGCGACTTGATGGACTTCCAATCGTTCACCCTTGAACGTGAGAACGTACAGCAAGCCTTTAACGAGGAGGGCACCCCCTGGTTGATTGACGACGACGGCCTGTTTCTCGACGCCGTCAACTACGACCAGGGTGGCGCTGGCATAGCTTATAGCGACAGCAGCGAAGCGCAACTGGGTAACGCCAGCATTCGCGGCGAGGGTGTGGATATCGTTGGCAACGGTGAGGCTATCGGTTGGATCGCTAATAATGAGTGGGTAGAGTACACCGTCGATGTCGCTGAAGCTGGCGAACACACCTTCTCGTTTATTACCGCGACACCTTGGTCTGGTCGCAGCATAACCGTTGCCGCTGAGAAAGATGGCGTGTTCTACGCGCAAGCCTCCCCGCTTAGCGTGCCCAATAGCGGTGATTGGAAGAACTATGTCCAAGGGCCGGAAGTGACACTTAACTTGCAGGAAGGCGAGCAAGTGGTGCGGCTAACTTTTAATGGTGGCTCGATGGATCTTCAAGCACTGATTATTGAGCAAGAAGAGAGCCAGCCCTCAGCGCTCAACGTTGATGCTGGGGAAGATGCCCTGAGCGTCATGGGGGTTCAAGAGCCATTCACGAGTGAACAGCTGTTCTAATCACTGTGGCTAGACCGCTAGTGCAATATAGCCCGCTTTTTAGCGGGCTATATTGTTATCTAGTTAAGCGTTTTGGCACGCTGCGACTTAGAACGGGATTTCATCGTCGAAGTCGTCGAAATTACCCGGATCCGGGGCACCGTAGCTGCTGTTCTGCTGGTTCGGCGGTGGTGCTTGATTGCCCTGCTGCGGCGCTGGCTGAGCGGGACGAGGTGACTGCTGAGGGTTCTGCCCGCCGGGGTAGTTATTACCGCCCTGGGGGGCACCACCCTGCTGAGGATACCCACCGCCCTGATGAGGTGGAGCCGGTGCAGGCTGGGGAGCATTCTGAGGAGCGTTTTGAGGGGCGTTCTGAGGATAGCTATTTTGTGGCGCGCCGCCGCCCTGGTAATCACCGCTGCGACCATCCAGCATCTGCATGTCGTTGGCGACAATTTCTGTCGAGTAGCGATCCTGGCCGTTCTGATCCTGCCACTTGCGGGTTTGCAGGCGCCCCTCGATATAGACTTTAGAGCCTTTTTTCAGGTACTGCTGGGCGATTTCGGCGGTTTTATTAAACATCACCACACGATGCCATTCGGTGCGCTCTTGGCGCTGGCCGCTTTGACGATCCATCCAGGTATCGGTGGTGGCCAGGTTTAGGTTGGCCACGGCGGTACCGCTGGGGGTGAAACGCACCTCTGGATCCTGCCCGAGGTTGCCAATCAAAATGACCTTGTTAATGCCGCGAGCCATAAGACGCTCCTTTAATAGCTGCCTAGTAGAGTTTATTGCCAACCGTCGTCACACTTCATCGCCACGGCTGGATTAAGATTTTGGGGGTGCCATCAGTCTATTCAGCGCCGCCTGATCGAGCTGCTGTCGGTTGACCTTCAAATAGACCAAACGCTCTTCCGGCACCACCATGACGTCTTCGACGCCGACCACATCGGCCAAATGTTCCATCAGCAGGTCAAGCGCGTCTGCCTGGGTCTCGTGCAGCGCTACCACTTCGCTGGAGAGCGGTGGCGGTGCTGGCATCCGCCACATGGCAATCCACCAGCATAGCGCCAGCCCGGCACAGCCAATAAAGACCGCGTTGAGGCCGCCATAATGCGCCAACAAGCCGCCTAATGTACCGCCTAAAAAAGCGCCTAAAAACTGGCTGGTGGAGTAGACCCCCATGGCGGTACCTTTCGCCCCCGCCGGGGCCAGCTTACTGAGCATGGAAGGTAGCGTCGCTTCCAGCAAGTTAAAGCCGGTGAAAAACACAAACAGCCATACAAACAGCCAGTAGCTTGGCGAGAGAGGTAACCCTAGCCCCGCCAAACTCAGCACAATAGCGCCAATTGCCATCAGGCACATCAAGCGCATGCGCTGCTGCTTCTCGGCGACGATAATCAGCGGCACCATGGCCACAAACGATAACGCCATAATGCCAAGATATGCCAGCCCGTGATACTCAATCGCCACACCGGCGTTTAGCAGGCGAAAAGGTACCGCGACAAATATCGCCATCAACACTAAGTGCAGGGCAAAAATCGACATATCCAGCCGCCATAAATCGGGGCGGGTGATGACACTTTTAAACTGCTGACGATCCATGCCCACATCGCGGTGGCGTCGCCGCCGCGGCGCAGCGGGCACCCAGCGCCATAACACCAGGAGGCCTACAAGCGTGAGCAGTGCGGTAAACCAAAACACACCGGCAAGCCCCGCCCAGGCGGCAAGCCATGGCCCTAGCACCATGGCAATGGCAAACGAAACGCCAATAGAGAGGCCAATGGTCGCCATGGCGGCGGTGCGCACTTCCTCACGGGTTTGATCCGCCAGCAGCGCCATGATCGCCGCGGCCACGGCACCGCCGCCCTGCAGCGCCCGCCCAGCAATAATGCCCATAATGGTATCGGAGAGCGCCGCGACCACACTGCCGAGGGCAAATATCACCAGCCCCATGGCAATTACCCGCTTACGGCCAATGCGGTCAGAGAGTAACCCAAACGGAATTTGCAGCGTTGCCTGGGTTAACCCATAAACACCCAGCGCCACGCCCACTAATAGTGGGGTTGAACCCTCAAGGGTATCGGCATACAGCGCTAACACCGGCAGCACCATAAACAGGCCCAGCATGCGCGACGCATATAGCCCGGCCAAACCACTGATCGCACGACGTTCAGAGGCCAGCAATAGTGCGGAAACCTTACGCATAATGCCCTTTTATATGGTGGTTAAACATGGGGTGAATCAGTGTGGACTTAGACAATCGGCTATTCTAGCGGTTTGAGCTGGCGCTGGAAACGTCGCGAGTTGCCGCAGGTTATCTTGGGTTATGAAAGCTGTTTTGCCGGGAGGGTGCAGACAAACGTATAATCACGCTTTTGCCGCGCGATTCGAGGTGTTGATGGACAGCATTCTGGTCAGGGGTGCCCGCACCCACAACCTCAAGCAGATCGATGTGGAACTGCCCCGTAACAAGCTGATTGTGATTACCGGCCTCTCCGGCTCGGGTAAGTCGTCATTAGCGTTCGACACCCTTTACGCCGAGGGGCAACGCCGCTATGTGGAATCGCTCTCCACCTATGCGCGCCAGTTCTTGTCAATGATGGAAAAGCCCGATGTGGATCATATCGAAGGGCTTTCGCCTGCGATTTCCATTGAGCAGAAGTCCACCTCCCACAACCCACGCTCAACCGTGGGCACCATCACCGAAATTTACGACTACCTGCGCCTGCTGTTCGCCCGCGCAGGCACACCCCGCTGCCCGGAACACGGCGAAGACCTAGAGGCCCAGACCATTTCGCAGATGGTCGATCAGGTCATGAACCTTGCCGAAGGCACCAAGTTGATGCTGCTGGCGCCGGTGGTCAAAGGCCGCAAAGGCGAGCACTTACAGCTATTAGCCGAGCTACGGGCCCAGGGCTTTGTGCGCGCCCTGGTCGATGGCCAGGTGCTGGAGCTCGACGACATCGCTCCGCTGGATAAGCGCAAAAAGCACGATATCAGCGTGGTGGTCGACCGTTTCAAAGTTCGTGATGATCTCGCCCAACGCTTGGCGGAGTCCTTTGAAACCGCGTTGAACCTCGCCGACGGCACCGCCATGATTCACTTTATGGACGGTGAGCGCGACGATATTGCCTTCTCGTCACGCTTTGCCTGCCCGGTGTGCGGCTACTCGCTGGCGGAACTTGAGCCGCGCATGTTCTCGTTCAATAACCCGGCGGGCGCCTGCCCCACCTGCGACGGGCTGGGCGTACAGCAGTACTTCGACCCGGACAAACTGATCAGCCACCCGGAGCTATCGCTGGCCGAAGGCGTCATCAAAGGCTGGGATCGGCGCAATATCTACTACTTTACCCAGCTCCAGGCGCTGGCCAAGCACTATGGCTTTGAGCTAGAAACGCCCTGGCATGAGCTCGCCCGCCACCAGCAGGAGGTTATCCTCAACGGTAGCGGCAATGAGCAGATTCCGTTTGTCTACGTGGGCGACCGGGGTCGCAAGGTAACCCGCGAACACACCTTCGAGGGCGTGCTGCCCAATATGCAGCGTCGCTATCGGGAAACCGAGTCCAACATGGTGCGCGATGACCTGGTCAAATACATCGCCGTTCAGCCCTGCGCCACCTGTAACGGCTCGCGGCTGCGCAAAGAGTCGCGCCATGTTTATGTCGATGACCATAACATCGCCGAGATTGTGCGTTTCCCGATTGGCGATGCCTGGCGCTACTTTGCCGATCTAAGCCTGCCGGGGCGCAAAGGCGAAATTGCCGATAAAATCGTTCACGAGATCCACGCCCGGCTAGAGTTTCTGGTCAATGTGGGGCTGGACTATCTCAATCTGGAGCGCAGCGCCGACACCCTTTCCGGCGGTGAAGCCCAGCGTATCCGCTTAGCCAGCCAGATTGGCGCGGGCCTTGTTGGGGTGATGTATATTCTCGATGAGCCGTCTATTGGCTTACACCAGCGCGACAATGACCGACTACTGAAAACCCTCGAGCGGCTGCGCGATTTGGGCAATACCGTGATTGTGGTCGAGCACGACGAAGACGCCATTCGCGCCGCGGATCACGTGCTGGATATCGGCCCCGGTGCCGGCGTTCACGGGGGTGAGATTGTCGCCCAAGGCACGCCTCAGGACGTGATGGACAACCCCAATTCGCTGACCGGCCAGTATCTCTCCGGTACCCGGGAAATCGCCGTACCGCCCTACCGCATTCCTGGCAATCCAGAAAAGCAGCTGATAGTGCGTGGGGCTACCGGCAACAACCTGCAGAACGTAACGCTGAGCCTGCCACTAGGGCTGTTTATCGCCATCACCGGGGTGTCCGGCTCGGGTAAATCGACGTTGATCAACGGCACCTTGATGCCGATTGCCGCGCGCGAATTAAACCGCGCCACGACGCTAACCGCCGCGCCCTATGAGAAGATAGAAGGGCTCGACCAGCTCGATAAAGTCATCGATATTGATCAAAGCCCGATTGGCCGCACGCCGCGCTCCAATCCGGCCACCTACACGGGTATTTTCACCCCCATTCGCGAGCTGTTTGCAGGCACCCAAGAAGCGCGTTCACGGGGCTATAAACCCGGCCGCTTTAGCTTTAACGTCAAAGGCGGGCGTTGTGAGGCGTGCCAGGGCGAGGGCATGATCAAGGTAGAGATGCACTTCCTGCCCGATATCTACGTGCCCTGCGACGTGTGTAAAGGCAAGCGCTACAACCGCGAAACCCTGGATATCCACTACAAGGGTAAAACGATCCACGAAGTGCTGGCCATGACGGTAGAAGACGCGCTGGAATTCTTTAGCCCAGTGCCTGCCATCGCCCGTCGCCTGCAAACCTTGCTGGATGTGGGGCTTTCCTATATTCGCCTGGGGCAGAGCGCCACCACCCTCTCCGGCGGTGAAGCGCAGCGGGTTAAGCTCGCCCGCGAATTGGCCAAGCGCGATACCGGCAAAACACTGTATATCCTGGATGAGCCCACTACCGGTCTGCACTTTGAGGATATTCGCCAACTACTGACGGTACTTCACCGCCTGCGCGACCACGGCAACACCATTGTGGTGATTGAACACAACCTGGATGTGATTAAAACCGCCGACTGGATTGTCGATCTTGGCCCCGAAGGGGGTTCAGGTGGCGGGCAGATCATCGCCGAGGGCACGCCGGAACAGCTCGCCAAACAGGACGTTTCGCATACCGGCCGCTTCTTAGCGCCGCTGCTCGCGCGAGGCAAGCGTGCAACGAAGCGTTGACGCTGGTTTTCGAGGGGTGAGCAGCGCTCACCCCAGACTAAATAGCCATGCTAGTTGGTACCTTTGGGCAACGCAGTAGATGGCCACATTGTTTATAGTGTCGAGCAGATTATAGTTAGCAGTATTATGCAACCCTCTGCTAAAGGGATACGTCATGAATGAAGAAAATAGCTGTATTATCAAGCACTTCAGCCACTACTGCTCGTTGTCTGAAGAGGAGAAAAATTTACTCCTCTCGCTTGAAGAGAGCCCTTCTAACATTAAGTCAGGCTCACTACTCTGGGAGATGGGTGACGTGGCCAAAGAGTTTTGCACGCTGAAAAGCGGCTGGGCTTACTCTTACCGTCACATGGAAAATGGCGACAGACAAATTCTCGAAGTCTTTTTGCCAGGCGATATCATCGGGTTGCGCGAGTTTGCCTTCTCTCAGCGGCTTGAGAATGTGCGCATGATTGATGACGGTGTGGTATGCCACTTTCCCCATAAACGCATGCTGGACATATTCCGCCAGTCATTGCCCCTAACATCAATAATGTTTGCCATCAGTAGTCGTCAGCAGGCGCTTATGACCGAGCGGTTGGTCAATTTAGCAAGGCGTAGTGCCCGCCAGAAAATGGCGCATTATCTTTACGAGATGTATCTGCGGCTGCGTCAAACCAACCCCAATATTAGCAACCAGTTCCGCCTGCCGCTCTCACAGGAGCAGTTAGCCGATGTACTGGGGCTAAGCCCGGTGCACGTAAGCCGCACCTTTACTGCGCTTAGTGAAGACGGACTGGTATTTCGCGATCGACACCATGTCACCATCCCAGACTTACAGGCGCTATCTGCCGAAGGTGAGTTCGATGATTGCTACCTCACCGACAACGTCAGACCATTGCTAGGCGATCCAGACTAAAAACTAACCACACTTCGACCAACCGCAGCCGGCATAGCAGGTCGGGCAGCCATCCATCATGATCAGCTCGCCGCGGCACTCGGGGCAGTTACCCACCGTGGCGGGGCCACTGCCTTCAGGCTTTTTTTCCGTGGCTCCTGCTCCACCAATCGGTTCAACTGCCCCCTGTTCGACTGAATCCGCTTCTACGCTCTCTTCCGGCTGCCATGCATGGCCATGCTGCATACGGTGAGCATAGCGCTCCACCAACTGTTCAACCGGCACTTGGTTACCGTCCCGATCCAGAAAGCCGCGGCGATAGAGAATTTGCTGGATCGACCAGGCAATCGCCGCTACTTCCGAATCGTGGAACATCGGCTTGTTCCAGCGGTTCATGCCACAGCGCACCAGGCCTTTGTCCCAAGCCACTTTGCGTAGATCCGCCACCGCCTGGGTAACGTAACCACCACGAGCCGCCAGCGAGAGGCTACGCATGGTCGCGGTTATCCACTGGTGCTCGCTGGATAGCTGCCCTGACGGAAAAAAGAACTCTACCGGGCGCTCAATCACCACGCGCTTGCCGCCAATCACACCTTCCACCGGCATAAACGACACCAGCAGATAGACTTTCTTGCGCCCCTCCGCACCTACGTAGGAGATCTTTTCAGACACCGCTTCTAAAGTGCCTTCCGGACGGGAAGGAATACGCACCGTCAGCGGGTCTTCATCCTGGAGCTCAGGAGCGGGGGCGGCCTGCTCATGCTGCTTGATACGGTAGCCAACAATTTTCGAGGTAATTTCAACAGCCATTTGGATATCTCTCCGTTTAGCAAAGGTGTGCGTTAGTGAATAAAGGCGCTTAGCGCGGCATCACCATTTGCCGTAGGTGCCCTCTTTTAAGCCATCAAACAAGTTGGCAGCGTTATGCTCTTCACCGTCATAAATCACCGTCTCGTTGCCGTTTAGCTCTAGCGTTTCACCGTTTTCCAGCTCAAATACGTAGGTGGTGTTTTTAAGGTCATCTTCACGCACCAGCACACCCTGGAAGGCTTCGGGATTAAAGCGGAAGGTCGTGCAGCCTTTTAAACGGCTTTCGTAGGCCTGTAAATAGAGCCCCTGAAACTGCTCAAAGGGGAAATCGGTAGGCACGTTAACCGTTTTCGAGATCGCCGAATCGACCCAGTGCTGGGCAGCGGCCTGAACCGCCACATGTTGCTCAGGCGAGATCGCATCGGCGGTGACAAAATAGTCAGGCAAGTCGCTTTCTACCGCCTCTGCGGCGATAAAGTGACGGTAGGCGGCCAGCTCAAACGACACCACTTCGACCTGCTCTTTAGTCTTTTTACCCGACTGGATAATATTGCGGAAGTAGCGGTGCGAGAACGACGGCTCAATGCCGTTGGAGGCGTTGTTACCCATCGACAGACTGATGGTGCCGGTCGGCGCAATTGAGCTGTGGTGGGTAAAGCGCGCGCCGTGCTCGGCCAGTTGCGCTACCAGCTCCGGCTCAAGCTCGGCCACTTGGGCCATATACTGGCTGTAACGGGCATGCAGAATGCGCCCTGGCACTTGATCGCCCACTTCGTAGCCATCTTTGGCCAACTGAGGCCGTTCACGGAGCATTTTGGGGGTAATGGTGTGCTCCTGTTCGAGCACCGGCGCCATACCCTTCTCTTGAGAAAGCTCCAACGCCTGTTTCCAGCCCTCAATGGCTAAATGGCGGCTGACTTCATCGGTGAACACCAGCGACTGTTTGGAACCGTAAGGGATCTTGAGCATGGTGAGCGTTGAGCCTAAGCCCAGGAATCCCATGCCGTGGCGGCGCTTGGCTTCGATTTCACGCTGCTGTTGGGGCAGCGGCAGGCCAGCAATCTCGACCACGTTGTCAAGCATGCGGGTGAAGATCGCCACTACTTTACGATAGCGCTCCCAGTCGAAGCGCGGCTCTTCTCCAAAAGGGTCGATCACAAACTTGGTTAGATTGATAGAGCCAAGCAAACAGGCGCCTTCCGGCGGCAGGGGTTGCTCGCCACAGGGGTTAGTGGCGCGGATATCTTCGCAGAACCAGTTATTGTTCATGCGGTTCACTTGGTCGATCAGGATAAAACCTGGTTCGGCGTAGTCATAGGTGGAGGACATGATGGTATCCCACAACTCCCGCGCTTTAATCACTTCAACAATACGGCAGGCAACGCGGCCCTCCGCATCGACCGTGTAGCCCTCTTCAACCACCGGCCAGTCACGATAGAGCAAGTCTTGCGCATTCACGTCCTCTTTCTCACCAGGATGCAACGGAAAAGCCAGCGGCCAATCAGTGTTGTTCTTGACCGCTTCCATAAATTCATCGGTGATCAGCAGGCTAAGGTTGAACTGACGCAGGCGCCCCGCTTCGCGCTTAGCCTGGATAAACTCGCGCACGTCCGGGTGGCCCACATCAAAGGTACCCATCTGGGCGCCACGACGGCCACCAGCAGAGGCCACGGTGAAACACATCTTGTCGTAGATATCCATAAACGCCAGCGGGCCGTTAGTGCCCGCGCCAGCGCCAAATACAAAGGCGCCTTTATGGCGCAGTGTCGAAAAGTCGTAGCCGATACCGGCCCCGGATTTCAACGTCATGCCCGCATCGACCACCGAGTCGAGAATGTCGCGCATGGAGTCGCGAATCGTGCGCGAGACAGTGCAGTTGATCAGGCTCACTGCGGGCTTGTAAGCCTCAGCACCGGCGTTGGAGAGAATACGACCGGCAGGAATGGCGCCATTTTCCAGCGCCCAACGGAATTTCGGCAGCCACTCTTCCGCTTTGTCACCTTCTACCGCTGCGAGAGCGCGAGCAACCCGTTCAAAGGTAGCACCCACGTCCTGATCGACGGGTTGGCTATGACGATCTTTAAGACGGTATTTGGCGTCCCAGATTTCCCGCGAAGGGGCCTGCATCGGGACATCATTAGAGGTCTTCATAGCCTTAGCAGCGGTGCTCATGTCGCAAAACTCCTTCACAACGGGGTGAATATAGCGCTTAAATGGGGCGATTATACGTGGCACAGGGGTGAAGTATAGACGTGCCTCACCACCATATGAGGCACTTTTTTTAACTTTTTCTACCATATATAGAAAAATCAGCGTGTTACTCTTTTGACGTCCACCGACACGCTATAGACTGGCTTTTTGGTTAATAAAAGCAGGTTGAGTTAAATGCCTTTGATCATGTCAGTAATTCGCTCTCCACGCGTTCACTCCCCATCTCTTTATATGCTGACGCTAACCGTTATGGTGATAGCGACCATGTGGGTAGTCACTGCGCCCGCCGCGAGCGCGGCCACGTTTAATACCGACGATGTGGCCAACCACGACCATTGGCAGTCAATGACGCTCTCGCTGGGGGGCGAACGCCACTACCGAGCGGTGGAAACCCACAGCTACTCAGACGCGACGCTAAGCCTAAATGCTACCCCGGGAGTTTGTGACTTACCCTGGCTGGAGATGCGCGTCACCCTTGAGCAGCAGCAGGGTGAGAGCCGGACGGTGAACCTAGTGCCCACGCGTCTTCGCATCGATGAGCAGCCCGTTATCGACACCATGGCGGAATTTATTACCGAGCGCGGCGATGACGGATTTTATGCCCACTTTTACTTAACTGACTTGGAATCCCTGGTGGCCGATATGCGCCAGGGCGAGCAGTTGTTTATCGGCTTCAACCAGGAAAACCGCGAGCCTTGGTATATGACCTTTAGCCTGCAAGGCGCCGACGCGGCGATTAAGCGAATGCAGACTCAGTGTGAAAGCCGTGGGTCAGCCATTCAATAAAGCATGGATTTTTAAATCGACACCACAGGCTCTAACGCCATTTCAACGCGGTTGCGCCCGCCATGCTTAGCGCGATACATGGCATCATCAGCTCGTGAGATAATGGTTTTACAGCTGTCACCCACCTGCCAAATGGCGACTCCGATACTCACCGTAATCGTTTGTTCGAGCCCTTCGATACGCAGCTCTGCGACCAGCGAGCGCAGCCGCTCGGCCAGACCAATAGCGGCGTCAATATCAGAGTGGGTCGCCAGCACAATAAACTCTTCACCGCCCCAGCGACCCAAGTGGTCGCAGCCACGCAGCGAGTTTTCCACTAAGCGCGCCAGGGCTACCAACACATCGTCACCCACGCTATGGCCGTGGGCATCATTGATTTGCTTGAAGTTATCCACATCGAACAGTAATAGGGCAAAGCCGGCCGCGTAGCGCTTGGCGGCCACTAGCTCAGCATTAATCGCCTCTTCAATGCGGTACCGGTTCCACACCTGGGTAAGTGGATCAAAATGGGCTAATTGCTCCAGCCGCTGGTTGGCCTCAGCAAGGGCTTTACGCTCGTGCTCCAAGTGCATATTCAGCGAGCTAATTTCATGGGCTGAAATGGCCAGCGTCAGGTCTTCACCCAGGTCGACTGCCGCTAAGCGCTCTACCCGCTGCCAGGCTTCGCTCTTACCCACCACCTCCTCATGCCAAGCAACCGAAGGGATCATAAGCGCCATCGGTTGTGGGTTGGTTGTAGGCTGCATCGCCCAATAGAGCGTTTCTACCTGCTCGGGGCGAAAAAATATCAGCCAGGCGCGCTGGGTGGAGCTCATCGGTAGCGGCACCGCCAGGGCTCCGCACTGCTCGGGCATGGCCAGCGAAGAAGTCAACGTCTCTTTGCCGATTTCGCGCGTGTACCAAGGCCCGCTATGCACGTGGGCTCTTTCCAGACGCAGCACAAACTGGCTAATCGCTTCCGGGGTCGGCGTCACGCCTGTTTGATAAGCGCCGCCATTCACCCATAGTACTACGCCATGGGCGCGAAACAGCTTCATCCAGATAGCCGCCTGCTCTTGGAGTAACTGCTGGGGGCTTTTCGGCTCGCTACGCGCCCGTGCACTGAGCACCAGACTATCCTGAACCCGCTGAAGGTAGCGGGCTTCTTGGCGCGCCCGCAGCAACAGCATGCGCTGTGTGGCCATTTGCACGAGGGCTCGAACGGCATCACGTAAGGGGGGCTCAACAGAATGCGGTGCGGCCGAGTGGCAAAACACTAGCCCCCATAAGCCGGTGTCTCCCTGCATTGCCAAACTGAGTGAGCCGCGCACCCCCAAGCGGTTTAAATAGCGCTGCCGCTCCGGCGCAGGAGCGCGTAAAAGGCTGCCGCTAAGGCTCGCTGGATGGGTGGGGATCAAGGTTTCAGGCACCGCGCTAACGTCTTCAATTAACCGCACGGGGTAGTGTTGGTAACTTTTGCGTAGGGCGATAGGGAAGTCGCTGGCGGGAAAACGCTGGCCCAACAGCGAGGGCAGCTGCTTGCCCAGCGCTTCAGCGACCATCAAACCGTGCCAATCACTATCAAAATGGCACACGGTGACGCGATCATGGCCGGTAAGCTGTTGGATCGCATTAACCAAGCAGTCGAGTAACTCTTCCTGATGGGTAGCTTCAGCTAAGCGCATCAGCCGCTCATTGACGGTGCCGAGCAAGCGACGCCTGCCCTGGGGATTAAGTGGTTCAATCTCGACGATAACCTGCTCACCTGCCCGGTAAGCATGGAGCTGAAAACGCACGTTGCTGTGTTTGGAACGAATAAACACTAGCGGGCCGGAAAGCCGCTGCTGCCCCTGCATTTCGCGACGAATCCGCTGGCTTAGCCGTTTCCCCAACACACAGGCGAGGGTGAGCTGCCCATTTTCAGGGCGCTCAACACCGGTTAAACGGGTTAAGTTAGTGCTACTCGCTTGGATGCGTCGACAGTCAGCATCTAATACCAGCAGGGTACCAAACGACTGCAATCGCGGGTGGTACATGGACACAAACGTGGCCTCGCAATCTATTCACCCTCGCCCTGCTGTCTTAGCAGCAGCTCTACGCGCCGGTTGGCAGCTCGGCCATCCGCGGTTGCGTTAGGTTCCATGGGTTGGGTATCGGCATAACCGACGGCCCGCATACGAGAAATATTGAACCCTTGGCGCTCTAAATGCCTTACCACAGCGATAGCCCGCGCTGATGAAAGCTCCCAATTCGAGGGGAAGCGAGCCGTTGAAATAGGCACGCTGTCGGTATGGCCCTCCACCGATATCTGACCGTCAAAGTTGGTCAGCACACCGATAAGGCTTTCGACCACGCCTCGCCCTTGAGGGGTTAATACCGCTTGGCCGCTAGGGAATAGCAGGCTGGTATCAATTCGCAGCGTAACTCCTTCGCTCCCTTGCGAAACGCTGACGCCAGGGATATCTAGCCCGTCAAACTGCGGCTTCACCCCTGCGTGGCGGGGCTGAATGCCGGTGGCCAGTGACGCTAGCGGCAGTGATGATACCGCGCTGGCCGAGCGCATGAAAGCAGTATCAGCGGCTTCACCGCCGCCCGGAGGCGTCAGTGAAAGCAGCAATACAAAGAGCGTGAGCAGCAGCGTCAATACATCCAGATAGCTGGTTAACCAGCTATCTTCGCCATCGCCTGGCGACGGCGTCATTTCCAGCGCGTGGCGTGTATCGCGGTCTAGCATCGGGCCTACCCCTTGGCCGCCGAACTTACCGACGAATCAGGCCTGGGTTTGACACTGTTATCACGAATCTCATCGTGGTAATTAGCCACAAAGGAATTGAGGGTCTCTTCAATGAACGACGGCAAGCGGCGCTTGGTAATCAACGAAATACCTTCCAGCACCATGTTCATGGTAATCAGCCGCTCTTCGGTACGGCGCTCTAACTTCACCGCAATCGGTTTAAACACCAAGTTGGCAAGTAAAATGCCGTAGAAGGTAGTGAGCAGGGCCACTGCCATGCGCGGGCCAATGACCTGTAAGTCACCAGCGTCCATGACCTCCAGCATATTGACCAGCCCCACCAGGGTACCGATCATGCCAAAGGCAGGTGCATAGGTGGCCATGGTGCGAAATATTTGTGCCTCGGCATGCTCACGCGCTTTAAGGCGGGCAATGCGCCAGCGCAGCATGTCAAAAATTTCGTCCTCTTTGGTATTGGCGATCACCAGTTGGATCCCGGTGCGCAAAAAAGGATTGCGGGTATGCTCCAGCTCGCGCTCGACCGCACGCACATCGCCTTTAAACCATAACCGAGACATATCCACCAATTCGCGGATATCATCACGCATATAGGTGTTTTCACGCCGAAATACCAAGCCCACCAGCCGTACAACGCGGAGCACCTCTTTCAGCGGGTAGCTGATGAAGGTCGCCGCTAGCGTACCGGTCACCACAATGGCCAGTCCGGGTAAATTGATAAAACTTTCAGGGGACTCTGCAGTGAAAAACAGCACGCTCACCAGCAGCAGTATGCTGGCAAATATGCCTATCAGCGTCGAAGGATTCATCCACGGCTCCTTGCCGGTCACAAGTGAGTAAAATAGAGGTGTTATGCCGAGTCGTGTAAGCGAGCGCGTAAACGGCTGACGGCTTGGCTGTGCAGTTGAGAAACGCGTGACTCCGTTACGCCCAACACAGCGCCTACTTCCTTAAGGTTAAGTTCTTCTTGGTAGTACAACGCCATTAGCAGCTTTTCACGCTCAGGTAGCGCTTCAATCGCGTCAATCAGCGTTTGCCGCTGCTGACCATCCAACAACTGATCGAATGGGGAATTGCCCAGTTCGTTGCTGATCGGCTCACCGCCATCGGCCACTAGCTCTTCAAATGGCAACAGTTGGCCGCTGTTAGTGTCATTTAGAAGCTGCTGATACTCGCTGAGCGGCATCTCAAGGTGTTGAGCAATTTCGTTCTCTTCTGGTACTCGCCCTAGCAGTTGCTCTAATTGGCGCACGGCGCTATCCACTGCACGCGCCGAGCGGCGTACGCTGCGGGGCAGCCAGTCGCGGGTGCGTAACTCATCCACCATCGCGCCGCGAATACGTTGACTGGCAAAGGTGGCGAACGTCGCCCCCTGGGTGGCATCGAAACGACCCAGCGCTTCCAGCAGCCCCACCATCCCGGCCTGAATAAGGTCATCGAGCTCAATACTCGCTGGCAATCGAACCTGTAGCGTCAAGGCCTGACGTCGCACCAGTGGCATATATTGCGTCAACAGCTCATTTTGCTTGATCCTGCCCTGTGCTGTGTACATATTCTCGCCTCGCGGCTATCCAGCCTTCACTGATAGTTCACAATCAATTGCAACCCTTGCACACGAACAGGCCGTTGGCCTGGGCGTAAGGCGAAGCGAAAATGCAATGGCTCATCGGCGGTTCGCCCCTCCAGTGCGGTGGTAGAACCACGCATACCGGTTAATGCAACACACTGTTCAGGATGGCACAGCCAAGCGTTTAATAGTGCACCGGGGGGGTGCTGAAACTGCCAATGAATACGACCAAGCCGCCCCGACTGTAGGTTATTAGCGGAAGCGGGTGGGATAGCGTCTTGACTAGCGCTTGCCCGATCACTCATCGCCACCATCAGACCGGATATCTGGCTGCTCCAACTACCGGGTGCCGCCTGGGCACTCTCCGTGAATCCTGTTAGTAGGCACCCTGCCACTAGTACTAAGATCAGTGACAGTCTCCCCTTTAATAGCCAGCTTAGCATGCTTGCTCTCCTCGGCAGAGTGCGCTCATCGTGCAAGTACGAGTAACTCCATATTTAAGTAGTAATGAGCGGACTCGCGCAAGTTATTGAGCAACCCTTGGCGCGGCAAGTGCGGCTCATGGAGCGCCAGTAAACGACGCGGCCCGCCCCGCTCGTGTAGCTGACGCAACGTGCGGAACATGGCGGCAAACGTATCGGCATCGCTACTGATCCACAGCGCCCAACGATTGTATTGAGCGCGTAACTCAGCAAGATCGGAAGTGTCCGCCGTTACGATACGAATATCCCAATCATCAGGCTCCCCGGCCCAGCTTCTACCTAGCTCCGACCACTGTCCCAGTCGCGCTTTAACCTTGTTCAGCTGGGGTGTACCACTACCGGGTAGCCCGACCACAATAAGCGGAATTTTTGGCTTGGGCGGCGCCAACGTCGTTGGCTCTTCCACTGCCGCCACCGTAGGCGTTAATAAGGCAGGAGAGTGTTCGGGCACATGCTCTGCCGCCGCGACATCAACAGCTCCTTCGTTCTGCTGCTGTTGGCGCTGCAAACTTGCCCACTTGCGCAGTCCCGAGGCTTGATCTTGTTCGCTCACGCCACGCCCTCTCGACTCACACTGCCCATTTGACGAATCGCATCCCGCGCCATAAAGGCATAGACCAGCGCGTCGAGCATGCCGGTATCGCGGCGGCGACGGCTAGTGCCTAATAGGTTGAGTAGATCACCGCGTAGCGTCTGTGCCTCCTCATCATCGGCCACATCGAGATGTCCGGCGACTGACGCCACACCACTGGCCATTAACAGGCGAACTTCAGCGTTTAGATCACCACTATCAGCCTCTTTTAACTGCTGCCAAGCACGCCGTGTCAAGGCGGCCAAACCTTCGCTTTGCAGCTGTGTTAACAGTAGCGAGAGCACCTCTGCCCCCAACCTTGCCGGGGTCAGCCAGTAGCGGCGCACCACCACTTTGGCACTTTCCGGATCGCGTACCTCCCCGTACCAGGCGAGCAGCGCAGTGCCGCCGGCGTCCTCAACTTCAGCGTAGGCAGTCCACAGTTGCACCGGTTGGCCACGAAAACGCACGCCCACATGGTGCGTTAGCACACTGTCATTGAACAGCTGGCGAATAGTCTGACGCTCGTGGTGAAAGAGTACCCTATGACTGGGGGCTACTTGGCTGACCCAGGTCAAATGCTCGGCTTCCAGCCACGCTAGCGCATCCGATTCAGGAAAGCGCGGTAGCAGGTGCACCGCGACGCCACTTGATGAAGACAACGCAGCTAATCGCGGCTGCCATCCCGCGGCATGGCGATGCTGCAGCCAGGGAAGCGCCAGCCATGCGCCATCCGTGTCCAGCCCAATGTCCGGCATTGCCCAGTCACAGCCGCGCTCATTGCGCCGCGCTGACCACGCCATACCGAGGGTGGTTTCCGCCTTTGGGTAGCTGGCGAGCAGTGTATCCAAACGCTGTTCCTGCACACGGCTTGGCAGCGAGGCTAAGTTCCAGATCTCTTCTAATTCCGTAAATCCCGTAACGCGCTGACGCAGCCGCGCCAGTAGCGACGACAAACGACGCCCTTGGCCCAGCACATCCCGCGACCAGCGCGGCATCCCCATCGGGGCATCTGCACTTTGCGCCCGTTCACGCTGTGGTGTCGCTGTGCTCAGTGCTTGATCCACTAGCGCGGCAGGGGCAGCAATGGCCATATCTTCGGGCACTTGCTGACCATTTGAACCAAACAGCACGCGCATCCCGTGGCGCATAATAATGTCTAACACTGGCGCCAGACGACCCGCCTCATCCTGTTTGGTAATAATACAGTCATCTAACTCTGCGCCCGCCGCTCGCGCTGCCTGGCGATAACGCAGCACGACTTCCTCCAGGGTTTCTGGCTGGCTGGCGGCATTGAGCAGCAGTACCAAACGCACCCGCGAGCGTCCTCCCTGGAGGTGAGCAATCTGCTCAATCACCCGCTGGTCACGCTGACTCATACCCACGGTGTCGATAATCACCCACTGCTTGCCCTGCAGTCGGCCCAGCAAATCGTCGATGGGTTGCTCGGCATCCAGCGCGTACATCGGGGTATCCAGCAGGCGCGCATAGATGCGCAGCTGCTCGTGGGCACCAATCCGGAAACTGTCGGTGGTGACCAGCGCCACCGGGCGCGTGCCGTGGCGCATCACAAAACGCGCGGCTAGCTTGGCGGTGGTGGTGGTTTTACCCACCCCCGTCGGCCCCACCAGGGCGACAATACCGGTTTGATCAAAGAAGCTTGGCTCGTCGCTTAGCACGCTGAGGCGATCCATTAATTGCTGACGCAGCCACTTAAGCGGCGCTTCGCTATCGCTGTCTAATCTGATTAGCGGTTCGGGCATCCCCGCTAGCAGCTCATCGGCGAGCTCACTGCTAAAACCGACGTTCCATAGCAGTTGGCGCAGTCGCGCCGCCGTACCGGTGGGTGCTGTTGCCGCTTGGGCGGCGGGATTGGCTGGCTGGTTGTTTGCCAGCAGCGCGCGCATATCCTGCATTTCGCGCAGTAGGCGCTCGCTCATCGCCTGCATGGGGTCTTGCGGTGGAGGTGCTGACGACGTTTCAGGGGGAGTGGGTTGCGGTGAAGGTTCAAAGTGGTCGATGGCTTCGTCCGCCATGGCCAAGATTTCAACGCCCCCTTCGGTACGCCGATTCGCGACAATCAAGGCGTCTTCACCGAGCGTTTCGCGCACTTGGCGCATCACATCACGACTGTTGGCTCCCACGAAACGTCTAACGCTCATGATTTACCTTTTGCCTATTCTGGAAATGGTCGACGCTAGCCTATCACGGCGTGTCATCATTAACGTCCGCCTACTATTGTGGTCACTCTTAATGTGCGGTCATCGGGAATTTCAGCCTGGGAAAGCACCGACATATGGCGTAAACGGCGACGCAAGAAGCGCGAGAGTACCGCTCTCAACGAGTGCTGCACAACCAGTACCGGCGGCTCGCCGGAGCTTTCGTGACGCTCCAGCGCCTGCTGCGCCTGGGTCATCAATGTTTCTGCCAACCCGGGCTCCATGGCGCCGTTACCGTTCATGGCCTGTACCAGCACCTGTTCCAGTTGTGCATCTAGCCCCATGACATTAAGCGTCTCCTGCCCTGCAAACCACTGCTGGACAATCGCCCGCCCGAGAGAAACACGCACTAGCGCCGTCAACTCGTTAGGATCTTTTTGCTGGGTGGCGTACTCCGCCAAGGTATCCAGAATAGTACGCATATCGCGGATAGAGACATCTTCATCGAGCAGATTTTGCAAGATACGCTGCAAGACTGTCAGCGAAATAGCTTTGGGAATCACTTCTTCGACCAGTGCTTTCTGATCATCACCCATTTTATCCAGCAACTTCTGCACTTCCTGACGACCCAACATCTCGGGAGAGTGGCGGTGCAGTAGGTGGTTCAAGTGAGTCGCGATGACGGTGCTAGCGTCTACCACGGTATAGCCATACACCTGAGCATGTTCACGCTGGTTGCTATCAATCCAGACTGCGGGCAAACCAAAGGCAGGATCTTGGGTATGAGTGCCCTGCAGCTCGCCGGAGACCTGGCCTGGATTGATTGCCAGCCATTTGCCTGGCTGTGCCTCGGCGCGGCCAATTTCAGCGCCTTTCATGGAGAGAACATAGGCATTCGGCGGCAACTCCAGATTATCTCGGATATGCACCACTGGCGGCAGGAAGCCCACTTCCTGGGCAAACTTCTTCCGCACGCTCTTAATGCGCCCCAGCAGTTCGCCTTTTTGACGCGAGTCGACCAGCGGTATTAAGCGATGCCCCACTTCCAGGCCGAGGGTATCGACCAGTTGCACGTCTTCCCAGCTCGCTTCGGGGGTCTCTTGTAACGGCACAGGCGCAGTCGCAATTTCCTCTTTGACCAACGCCTGATCTTTTTGGCGCATAATAAACCACGCTAAACCAGCCAATAGACCGGTAAAGAGCAGAAACACGAAGTTGGGCATGCCAGGCACCATGCCCAATAGCCCCATTACTACGGCGGCCAAGATCAGCACCTGAGGATTAACGAACAGCTGGCTGAGCATTTGCTGGCCAATGTCTTCGTTCGTATCCATGCTGACCCGAGATACCGTGACACCCGCTGCGGTCGAGATCACCAGTGCCGGAATTTGCGCTACCAAGCCGTCGCCGATCGCCAACAGCATATAGGTTTGGCCTGCCGCGCCAAAGCTCATATCGTGCTGCAGCATACCAATCAACAGCCCGCCGATGATATTGACTACCATAATCACCAAACCGGCAATGGCATCGCCACGGACAAACTTACTTGCGCCGTCCATGGAGCCAAAGAAATCAGCCTCTTGAGAGACTTCCGCACGGCGCTTTTTGGCGTCATCTTCACCGATTAAGCCAGCATTCAAATCGGCATCAATGGCCATTTGCTTACCGGGCATCGCATCCAGCGTGAAGCGTGCACCGACTTCGGCAATACGGCCAGCACCTTTGGTGATAACCATAAAGTTGATGATGACAAGGATCAGAAAGACCACTAGGCCTACAGCGAAGTTACCGCCGACCAGGAACGCCCCGAACGCTTCAATGACCTTACCCGCGGACGCACCGCCTTGGTGGCCCTCCATGAGTACCACCCGGGTAGAGGCCACATTGAGCGACAGGCGCAGCAGCGTAGTAAATAGCAACACAGCAGGGAAAGCCGCAAAGTCCAGCGGCTTCTGGGTAAACATGCTGACCATTAACACCATAATGGCCAGCGCGATATTGAAGGTGAAGAGTAAATCCAGGGCAAAGGGGGGCAAGGGCACAATCATCATGCCCAAAATCATCAGGATGAGCAGCGGCCCGACCAGCAGCTTCATGCGCACATCACTCATCCAGTCGCGCCGTCCTACTAGCTGACTCAAGCCTTTCATGGTTGTGCCTCATTACCACCGGCGCCATGCCCGGGGTTTTCCATCTCCGGCGGTACCGGCAGGTTATCGGGGGTTGGGGGCACCTCGCCTCCTTGTTTTGCTACTTGCTTGAGGCGATAGGCCCAGGCCATTACTTCCGCCACCGCGGTATACAGCTCGGCAGGCACCTCCGCCTCTAGATCTACGTGATGATACAGGGCACGCGCCAGTGGCGCTGCTTCCAATCGTGGCACACCGGCCTCTTCAGCGATTTCGCGAATTCGCGCGGCCACCGCATCAGCGCCCTTTGCCACCAGCCGGGGAGCGCCCATACTGCCTTCCTGATAAGTCAGCGCTATCGCGTAGTGCGTGGGGTTGGTAATGATGACGTCCGCCTGGGGCACTTTGCTCATCATCCTGCCCCGCGCCATGGCCTGTTGCTGCTGGCGAATGCGCGCTTTCACGTGGGGGTCGCCTTCGGACTCTTTGTGCTCGCGCTTGACCTCTTCCTGACTCATGCGCAGCTTCTTGGCATTGTCCCAGAGCTGGAACGGCACATCGATCAAAATGACCACGATCAGCACCAGCACCATTAACCCAGCTGCCTGAGCCGCCATGGTGAGAGCATTGGTCAGCGCTTGCTGGATAGGCTGATCCATCAGCGCCATAAATTTGCCGATGTTGTAATACAAAAACGTTGCAGCGACACCCCCTACCAGAACCGACTTGGCAATCGCTTTTGCCAGTTCGATCAAAGCCTGGGTGGAGAAAATACGCTTTACGCCCTTAATAGGATCTAGTTTGGAAAACTTGGGCTGCATCGATTTCGCCGATATCAGCCAGCCTCCCATCAGCCCGGGGGCTACTAATGCAATCACGACTAGCAGTAAAAACAGCGGCATCATGGCAAATAGCGTGCGCTGACCAAGATCCAGTGCACTGACCAACATCGGCGTACTTTCCATTGCTTGGCGACGCTCAAACAAGAAAGCTTGCTCCATCACCGCACCCAACTGGTCGTAGAGCATTTTGCCCATGCTATAGAGGCCAATCACACCGCCCAGCAGAAGCAAAAACGTATTTAACTCGCGGGAACGGGGAACCTGGCCCTCTTCACGGGCTTTCTCTTTTCGCCTGGGCGTGGCCTCTTCAGTCTTTTCCTGGTCGCTATCGTTATCTGCCATACGGGTATCCGGCCAGGTGAAGCGAAGCTTATCACGTATTCAGCCGCCCATAGGGACGGCTGAATAGCGTGCTTGCGTGCCCAGAGGGCGTTTAATAACGCGCGTTAAAAGCCTAATTCATCCAGTAAGTCGTCTACTTGATCTTGCCCAGAGACGGTATCGGGGACATTATCCTTCACTTGCGGCCCATTCAAAAGCTCTTCGTTACGCCGTGCATTGTCGCTTTTCCACTGATCCTCGGCCTTGCGTTGTAGCGTTTCTCGTGCATGATCCCCCGGCGCGTTATCAATAAGCACCTGAACCAGCTGATGTTCGATCTCATGGATCACGTCCATCATCTTCTTAATCACTTGGCCAGTCAGGTCTTGAAAGTCCTGGGCCATCATGATTTCCATCAGTTCTTTATTAGTGGCTGACACCACATCAGGCACATCGCTGAGATAAGTGCGGGTCTCAACCACGAGTGCCTTGGCTTCATCCAGCTCTTTCGGCGCTTCAAACCACTCGGCCCAACGCTTATCCAGCGCTTCTGCTCGGTCTGACAACTGATCCTGCAGCGGCTGCGCACGATCAACGGCATTGAGCGCCCGATCTGCTGCCTGCTCGGTCATGGTGGCGACGTAGTGCAGGCGGTCGCGTGCATCGGGGATGGCTACAGCCGCTTTCTCGATTTCTTTATCCAGACCCAGCTCGCGCATGTTTTCGCGCAACATGCGCGTCAACTTGCCAATGCGATGAATTAGGTCTTCAGCGGCTTGCTCAGACGTTTGTTCAGACGATTGCTCAGAATCGGACTGCTCATTCTGGCTCATAATGTTGTCTCCTCGTTACCCAAGCACATAGGCTCAGTCACTCACATACCCAATTTATCGAAGATCTTATTGAGTTTTTCTTCTAGGGTAGCGGCAGTGAACGGCTTGACGACATAGCCGTTAGCGCCCGCCTGAGCGGCCGCTATAATGTTCTCTTTCTTCGCTTCTGCGGTCACCATCAGCACGGGAAGGTTTTTCAAGGCGTCATCCTGACGGATTTCCTTGAGCATCTCCAAGCCATCCAGGTTCGGCATGTTCCAATCGGAAACGACGAATTCAAACTTGCCGGCGCGCAGTTTATTGAGCGCATCTTGACCATCTTCGGCTTCATCCACGTTGGTGAAGCCCAGCTCCTTAAGCAGACTACGTACGATCCGACGCATGGTAGGAAAGTCGTCTACAACCAGGAAACTCATATTCTTATCTGCCATGGGTCATCCTCTAATCAATCAGTATATGGCTCAGGGGTGACTGAAAAGTACAGTCAGGGATTTAAAACTGTTTCTAAGAGCAGTTCCTAAAACTGTTCTTCAAAATTCTTCCCACTCTTCGTGGTCACTACGCTTGGCGGCCGGTCGACCCGCTTGCTGCTGACCGGCCCTGGGTGCAGGCATCGTATTTGTAGACATAGTATTCGTTGCTGGTGAAGCGGAGGGCAGCACCGGCGCTCCTTGCACACCTAACAATTTAAATACGGCTACTGCTTGTTCCAACCGGTTGGCCTGCTCCTCAAGCGAGGCAGCTGCCGCAGTGGCTTGCTGCACCAGCGCGGCGTTTTGCTGGGTGACTTGATCCATCTGGCCCACGGCCTGACTAACCTGCTCAATGCCGTCGCTCTGCTCTTGGGAAGCGGCAGAAATTTCATCCATGATATCGGTGACTCGACGCACCGCGGTGACTACATCCGACATCGTGGTGCCCGCCTGCTCAACCAGGGTGGAACCTTGCTGAATCTGCGTTACCGAGGCATCAATCAGGGTTTTAATCTCTTTGGCCGCATCCGCACTACGGCTAGCCAAGTTGCGCACTTCTCCTGCCACCACCGCAAAGCCTCGGCCTTGCTCGCCAGCCCGTGCGGCTTCTACTGAGGCGTTAAGCGCCAAGATATTGGTTTGAAAGGCAATCGAATCAATCACGCTGGTAATGTCGGCGACTTTTTTCGAGCTAGTGGAGATGCCGTGCATCGTCTGCACCACCTGTTCCACCACTTTTCCACCGCGCTCGGCCGTGGTGGAAGCGTCTGCTGCCAATGTGCTGGCCTGGCGGGCGTTGTCGGCATTCTGTTTTACCGTCGCGGTCATCTCTTCCATGCTGGCCGCGGTTTCTTGAATCGATGCGGCCTGCTGTTCCGTGCGCGATGAGAGATCAGCGTTACCGCTGGCAATTTCACGCGTGCCGTGATGAATCTCGTTGCTGCCTTCGCGTACGCGGCTAACGATATTGGTGAGGTTCTGCTGCATGGTGCCCATGGCGCCAAACAGACGTCCTATTTCATTTTTACCCGCTTCCGGCAATGGATCGGTTAGGTCGGCCTCGGCAATCGCGTCTAGGCGTTGAATGGCGCCTCTTAGCGGCGCAATCACCGTGCTGCGTAAACCGATGTAGATCACTAAGGTCATCAACAGGGCAAAGACCACTACCGCCACTTTGATAATGTTAAATAGATTGCTCTGGGCCTCCGCGTCGGCCCCAATGGTATCTACCCGCTGGAAGCCGTAATCAACGAATGCCGTCATACTTTCAGACAAACTACTTAACGGTTCGTCCAACTCATCACGCAGGTCGTTATAGCTGGTTAAATCCATATACTCGAAGGTTTCATGCTGCTGTTTAACCAACACCATGACAGCATTAAAATCTTCGATCAGGGCATTTGCCATCGCCTCACCTTGCGGAGAGAATGAATTTGACGCAAAACGCTCGAAACGATCCTCGGCACGCGTAATGCGATCACCAGCGATGGCGACCTGCTCATTGGATTGCCGAGTCTGTCCCACCATTAAATAGTTCGAGGCCGTTTCCATCGCCAGCATGGCTTGGTTTAGCAGTGAGTCGGCGCGATTAATCTCATTTAACTGCGCACCGCTAATATTATTCAGCGTTGCCATATTAGTTCGCGCATCGCGGTCAGCCACAACCCCCAAACCCGCAATCACCAAAATCAGCACGACAAAGCAGCTAAGTGCCGCGACCACAGCGGCGTGAATACTCAAGTTGCGCAGTAAACGATTCATTGTGATTTCCCTTGCGAGCTTATTACGTTTTTATGATTGCTAACTTTTGATGAATGGCACTACACACGTTGGGCGCGGCCTGAGGCAGCGACCAGTGCCATCATCCGCGAGGGAATATCGTCCAAAGCCACCACTTCCACCGCTCCCCCCATCGCAATGGCTTCTCGCGGCATACCGAAAACAACGCAGGACTGCTCATTTTGAGCAATGGTGGGCGCGCCCGCTTCACGCATCTCAAGCAGCCCTGCCGCGCCGTCCTTGCCCATACCGGTCAGAATCACGCCGATGGAGTTCTTACCTGCGTACTGAGCTGCTGAGTGAAACAGCACGTCTACCGATGGGCGGTGTCTGTTTACCGGCGGGCCGTCATCTAATCGTGCTACGTAGTTAGCGCCACTACGTGCCAACTTGAGGTGCTGATCCCCTGGAGCAATATAGGCGTGCCCAGGTAGAATCCGCTCGCCATCCGTGGCTTCTTTAACTGTAATACGGCACAGCCGATCTAGCCGCTCAGCAAACGAACGCGTAAAACCACCGGGCATATGCTGGGTAATCAAAATAGCCGGAGCATTTGCCGGTAACGGTTCAAGCACCGCCCGAATCGCCTCAGTGCCGCCGGTGGACGCGCCGATGATAATCAATTTTTCACTCGACACCAGCGGGGCTTTCAAGGCTGCAGGCGGCGGTGTGTTTTTATGCCGTGCTTGGCGGGGGCGTGAGCGCGCCGCAGCACGCAGCTTTTCGGCAATTTCGTCGGCGTACTCCATCATTCCATTGCGGATTCCGAGGCTCGGCTTGGCGACAAAATCCAGCGCACCCAGCTCAAGCGCACGCAAGGTGATTTCTGAACCGCTTTGGGTTAGCGACGACACCATTAATACCGGCATAGGACGCAGGCGCATTAAACGCTCGAGAAAATCCAAGCCATCCATCCGCGGCATTTCCACGTCAAGCGTTAACACATCAGGATTGTGCTGCTTTATCAAATCCCTGGCAGCTATGGGGTCAGGCGCTACCGCAACGACTTCCATATCGGGCTGGGAATTAATAATTTCTGTTAACAAATCGCGAATTAGTGCCGAATCATCGACACACAATACTTTGATCTTGGCTGCGCTCAAAGCACGCCTCCTCTTGCTGTAGACGCCTGATGTGTGATTGCAACCGCCGGAGCCACAGCGCCTAAAGCGATCATAAAGACACGATAATTGTTCATTTTTTAGCCAGGTTATAAACGGTCTGGCCACGCAGTTTGAACGCATCACTGATATACGAGAAGTTTTCTGAATGTCCTGCAAACAGCAAACCATCGGGCTTCATCAGTGGCGCAAACCGCTTAAGAATTTTTGATTGAGTATCTTTATCAAAATAAATCATGATGTTTCGGCAGAACACCGCATCAAAAGGGCCTTTAATTGGCCATTGCGGCGCTAGCAAGTTGAGCGGCAGAAACTCCACCAGGGCAGATACTTCTGGGCGCACTCGTGCAAAGCCCGCATGGTTACCCGTGCCTTTCTGAAAAAACCGTTTGACCCGCACGTCATCGAGCTTACGCACCTGCTCCAAGGGATAAACCCCAGCGCGAGCCCTGGCCAACGCATCGGTATCTATATCGGTGGCAATCACTTTGGCTTGCGACGCTTTAGCGCCCAGCGTTTCCAACAACGTCATGGCAAGCGAGTAAGGCTCCTCCCCGGTGGAGGCGGCCGAACACCAAATAGTGACCGGGTCTTGCTTGTTCTTTATATGCTCAGCCAGCAGCGGAAAATGGTGCGCTTCACGAAAGAAGGCCGTCAGGTTAGTGGTCAGTGCATTGGTAAATGCCTCCCACTCTTTGGCTTCTGGCTGGCGCTCCAGGCGTACCAAATAATCGGTAAAGCGCGTCATGCCATGGTGGCGTAGCCGCTTTGCTAAGCGGCTATAGACCATTTCACGCTTATGCTCAGCCAACACAATACCGGCGCGCTGATAGATCAGCTCGCGAATACGCGTAAAGTCCGCATCAGTCAGTATCAGATCACGTTCAATCTGGCTGCTTGATGTCCACTGACCAGCGTCTACACCCCGTTCACGTTGTTCGGTCAAAACTCTTCCCACTCCTCTATTGAGGCTGTTTGCCGTTTAACGGGCGGATTATTCGACGGCGCGGTGCTAGGCAGTTGAGCAGCGTGCTTGGGTGCTGTCACCGCTGGCGGACGTAGCGCCCCCTGACTGTTTAATCGAAACGCTTCCACCGATAGCGCTAATAGCCCTGCCTGTTTCTCTAGTGAAACCGCAGCACGCGCTGTTTCTTGAACCCGCACAGCATTACGCTGGGTGCCTTGATCCATTTCTGCTACTGCCTGGTTAACCTGGGTAATACCATGGCTCTGCTCTTCGGAGGCAGCCGATATTTCGTGCATAATTTGGGTCACACTACGCGCAGCTTCTGCCACTTCGCTAATCGCGGCTTCGGCTTTAGTGACCAAATTAGCCCCCGCGCTTACCTCACGGTTAGACCCATCAATCAGGCCTCGAATTTCTTGAGCCGCGCCTGCGCTGCGGCCCGCCAAATTACGCACTTCTTCAGCTACAACGGCAAAACCACGCCCATGCTCGCCTGCACGTGCCGCTTCAACCGATGCATTCAGCGCAAGAATATTGGTCTGAAACGCGATTGAATCAATCACATTGATAATATCTGCCATCTGCTGGGAGCTTTGCGTAATCCGCTGCATATTGTCGACCAACTGTGCCATCAACTCGCCGGTATTCGTTACCTGGATAGCATTGTTATCGGCTAGACGGCGGGCTTCTTGAGCGTTTTCGCTGTTTTGCCGCACGGTAGCGGTCATTTCTTCCATGCTGGAAGCGGTTTGCTGCAAAGAGGCCGCCTGCTGCTCGGTACGCGACGATAGCTCTTCGTTACCGCTAGCGATGTCACGGGCCGCTGGCGTAACCACATCAATGCCGCTTTTAACATCGCCAATGATGCTGCTGAGGCTTTTGCGCATGGTGTTCAGCGAGTCCATCAATTGACCTACTTCATCACGCCGCTGGGCGGGCACTTTAGCGGCTAAATTACCGCCAGCAATTTGTAGCGTAAAACCTGCGGCACTTTTTAGCGGCCTAGTAATCGCCCGCGAGGTAACCACGCCAATCAAAATTAGCAGTAGTAAACCAATCCCAAGGACAATGGCCTGCGCACCTAGCATAGTGGTTTGGCCCTGCTGCGCATCAACGGCCATTACTTCAGCTGCCTGCTGTTTCTGGGCAATCAGCTGGTTGACCATGCCTGACAGGCGACGGCCTTCGTTGGTCATCACGCTGATCACCGCATCCAGGCCGGTAAAGGCTTGATAGGTTTCTTCGGCTTGAAGAACGCTGGCCGCTTGGCCCATACCGTTTTGCAGGAACGCCTGTAACTGTTGATCAAATTCAGCAGCAAGCTGCGTCGCGTTGACTCCCCGGGAATAGTACTCCTGCCAAACTGCGGCGACCTCGGCGGCGCTTTCCTGAATACTTTCACCCATCTCAAATCGTTGATTGATCAGCTCCATACGCTCCGGCTCAATCATCGCTTGGCGGGTTTGGGCAATGGTTTGATCGATTTGCTGCAGGCGAATAACGTCACGCAGGCCATCGTTGTTCAGTTGGCCCAAACGCTCGCCAGAGACATTCAAGCCATACAAACCCAGGCCACCGCTAATGAGCAGCAGCAGCCCTGCCACGACAATCATGCCGACCAACTTGGCTCGAATGGTATCGAGTCGTACCCGGGCCAAACGTTTGATCATCCCTTTCTGGCGTAACCGGCCTTTATCCAAGTAGAGTCGCTTGCCCCGGCCTTCACGTATTTCTGCGTACGCCTGTTCTGCCTGGGCAATAGCTTCGCGGCTTGCCTGAACGCGCACAGAGGTGTAGCCCACGACTTGTCCATCTTCGACAATCGGCGTCACACTGGCGTTGACCCAGTAGTGGTCGCCATTTTTGCAGCGGTTTTTAACCAGCCCGCGCCACGTTTCACCCGTTTTAACAGTTTGCCAAAGGTTTTCAAAAGCCGCTGGCGGCATATCCGGATGGCGTATTAGGTTGTGCGGCGCACCTATCAGCTCTGCGTGCTCAAAGCCGCTAATATCGATAAACGCAGGGTTGGCATAGGTGATGCGGCCCTTCGTATCGGTACGCGAGACTAAGAAATCGTCCTCTTTTAGCTCAACTTCACGCTGAGAGACTGGCTGGTTATTACGCATGATCTGCCTTTTTTTAGTGTTTTATTTTTAAAAGTGATGTTTGCCTGCCCTACCAAGCAAATTAAAACGATGCCCACTCCTCTGCCTCTTTCGCTGGCTGGTTGTGGCGCGCCGGAAGCTTTGGCGTTGCCGAAGGCATAAGAGCCGATGTTATTGGCCTGCGCTGGGCGGGCGCCTCAGTGACACGAAAGCGCTCCACAGCCTCACGTAAGCGAGCCGCTTCACTTTCAAGCTCATTGGCACTTCGCGCGGCCTGCTGAACCAACTGGGCATTTTGTTGCACCACCTGATCCATTTGCGCCACGGCCTGGTTCACTTGACCTATGCCACTACTCTGCTGCTCAGAAGCGGCGGCGATTTCATCCATAATATCGCTGACGCGTTGAACAGCGATCACCAGGTCTTGCATTGTTTGGCCGGCTTGATTGACGCGCTGGGTGCCGGTATCTACCTTGCTGAGCGATGCGTCGATCAGTGTGCGAATCTCTTTTGCGGCAGCGGCACTTCGACTGGCTAAACTGCGCACTTCCTGTGCCACCACGGCGAACCCTCTACCATGCTCCCCAGCACGTGCCGCTTCCACCGAGGCATTTAGCGCCAGGATATTGGTCTGGAATGCGATATTATCGATAACAGTAATAATATCAGCAACTTGGTGAGAGCTTGCGCTAATATCCTGCATGGTACTGACGATCTCACCCACCTCCTCACCGCTGCGGCGTGCGGTCTGGGTAGCGCTTCCGGCCAGTTGGCTAGCCTGACGTGCATTTTCAGCGTTATGGCCTACTGTGGAGGCTAGCTGTTCCATGCTAGAAGCCGTCTCTTCTAACGAAGTCGCCTGCTGCTCTGTGCGTGAAGAGAGATCGTTATTACCACTGGCAATTTGCTGTGAGCGCTCATAAATCGATGTACCGCTGGTACGCACCGTGCCTACCGTCTGCGAGAGAGAGCCCTGCATGTGCGCCATGGCGCTATAAAGCCGCCCGATCTCATTGTTACCCGGCGAGGAGATCGCCTGGCTTAAATCCCCCTGCGCCATACGCTCAAAATAGCCCACCAGTCGGTCTAACGGGCGCAACACATTGGCCGTCACTCCCCAGATAACGACGATAACCGTGGCGATGGTCATCAATACAATGCCGAGTAGCGCCCAGCGAATCGTCGCGGCAAAAGCACCGAACGCGGCTTGTTGCGCCTGAATATCGCCAGACGCCTGCACGATTGCCGCGCCATGATGCAGGGCATAAAGGCCGATACCACTGGCAATTAAGACAAGTACCGAAAGCGTCGCTAATACCAAGCCCCAACTTAAGCGCACCGTCATATTATTCATTAATTGCCGCATTCGCTGTGTCACGCCTTTTTCTCCACGCACAACCATCACTCGCAAGCACTTTCCATAGCGCACGAATGCATCATTAGGTGAAATGAGTCTGGCACGCTCCTTGTGCCACGCTTGGATCGCCCTACTGGTTGCTGGTACTTTCTACTAGCGCCATTTCGTCGCTGGTGAGCAACTTATCAATATCTACGAGTACCAGCATGCGGTCATCTAGACTGCCCAATCCGCTGAGGAAATCAGACGAGAGGGTGACGCCAAATTCCGGTGCTGGTTTAATCTGATCGGGGGTCAATGTCATCACATCGGAAACGCCATCTACAACGATACCGACCACGCGGTCTGCAACATTGACGACGATCACCACTGTCTGGCCACCGTATTCGACCTTATCAAAGTGAAACTTAATGCGTAGGTCAACGATCGGTACAATCACGCCACGTAGATTGGTGACGCCTTTGATAAAATCTGGTGCATTGGCAATTCGCGTTACGTTTTCGTAACCACGGATCTCCTGCACTTTCAAAATATCAATGGCGTACTCTTCATCGCCTAATGAGAACACTAGGAATTCGCGATTTTCTGCTTCTGCGGCTAGCACCGCACCACTGTTGGATTGACTCATGACGGCTCAGCCTCCTTAAAAGATGAAAGGTTTTGATTGTTTACTACTTTTTTGCCTGCCTCTTTTTTATATCGGCTCAGGCGGTGTAAACCAGTAATATCCAGAATCAACGCAACGCTGCCATCGCCTAAAATGGTCGCGGCCGAGATCCCTGGTACTTTGCGGTAATTGTCTTCCAGGTTCTTGACCACGACCTGTTGCTGTCCGATCAACTCATCGACCAGCATGGCGTAACGGCGTCCTTCGCCCTGCACAATGACAGCGATGCTTTTGGTAGGGTCGGTAATCGCGTTCTCGACGTTTAGCACTTCGTGAATGGCGATCACGGGCAGATACTCGTCGCGCACTTTGATCACAACGTCGTCACCCGCCATGGCGTACATATCGTCTTTTGCAGGTTGAAGTGACTCAAGTACTGTGGAGAGAGGCAGAATAAACGTTTCACCACCCACTTTAATGGACATGCCGTCCAAAATAGCCAGCGTCAACGGGAGTACGATACGCGTATTGGTGCCTTCGCCTAGCTTTGATTGAATTTCAACACGGCCGCCCATTTTCTGAATGTTACGTTTCACCACATCCATGCCCACACCACGACCCGATACGTCGGTCACTTCTTTCGCGGTTGAAAAACCGGGGGCAAAAATAAGCTGAAAAACCTCTTCGTCAGACATGGTATCGGACACGTTCATGCCGTTTTCACGCGCTTTGGCAAGCAGACGATCACGATCCATACCGGCACCATCATCGCGCACTTCAATCAAAATATTGCCGCCCTGATGACGCGCCGATAACGTTAGTTTACCAATGCGTGGCTTACCAATGGCTTCGCGTACATCTGGCATCTCTACGCCATGATCAAGGCTATTACGCACCAAGTGCGTTAACGGGTCGGTGATCCGTTCCACCAAGCTCTTATCTAGCTCGGTAGACTTGCCTTCGGTAATGAGCTCTATCTCTTTGCCCAGCTTACCAGCAGTGTCACGCACAACGCGGGGGAAACGACTAAATACAAACTCCATGGGGATCATTCGAATCGACATGACCGCTTCTTGGAGATCGCGAGCGTTACGCTGCAGCAAGCTCATGCCATTTTGCAATGAGGCATTACCAACGGACTGGTCTTCTAAGTCGCTAACCGTTTGGTCGAGCATCGACTGAGTGATGATCAGCTCACCCACCAAATTGATGATTTGGTCGACTTTATCCACAGATACGCGGATCGACGAAGTCTCGGCGGCGGCTTTTTTAGGTTTTTCTTTAGCAGCTTCTTTCTCTGGAGCTTTCTTCGCAGCGGGTTTTTCCAATTTAATTTCTGGTGCAGATGGCGCTGGCGCTTCGGTCCCTACCTTGCTATCAACAGCGTCCTCGACAGCCGAAATTTCAATCTGATCTGGCTCAATAATAAAGCACATGACGGCTTCAATATCGTCAGCACTGTCGCTGCTTTTGAGGATAACTTCGTAGCGCTTTGCGTCGCCGGATTGAGACTGCACTTCGCCGAGCTGCTCCAACTCTTCAACCAGCAAGATGCGGTCTTTATCTGCTACGTTAAGCAGTGCCACTAGCAGATGGCCGCCCGCACCACTCTCTTCGCTAGTTTTTGCTTCTGCACTGTTTTCCGCACTGGCGTCAGGCGCTGGTGAAGCCTTGGGTTTAGCTGCTGGAGTAGCCGGGCCATCTAGCTGCTGACCGATTTCATCCAGGGCAATTTGTTGCAGCGTCTGGCAAATGCGCTCAAATGCCTCTTGGTTGGGCTCCTCTTCGCTGCGGTAGGCATCGAGTTGCTCATGCATGATGTCTTTAGCCTCTAAAAAGGTATCCACAAGATCGGCTCGCAGCGTCAGTTCGCCTTTACGTGCGTAATCGAGGAGATTTTCCAAAATATGCGTGGTTTTCTGCAGCACAGTAAAACCAAAGGTTCCCGCTCCCCCCTTAATCGAGTGGGCGGCACGGAAAATAGCATTGAGCTGCTCGCTGTCGGGATCATCAACATCCAATTCCAACAAATGCTGTTCCATATCCGACAGCAGCTCTTCAGCCTCTTCAAAAAAGGTGTCAAAAAAATCCGCTATATCCATGCACCGCTCCACCTTAACGTCGCTTTTATGTGAAAGGCTATGACAGGCTCAGATCACTCTGGCGCTTGCACCTGAGGCTCGTCTTGTTGTGTTGATTCAATTTGCGCTTCTGCTGACGCTTCTACTGCTTCGATTGAAGCTTCCGGAGTTGCAGCCCCCGAATCCATCACAGCAGGATTGCGAATCGCATCTGCAATTTCAGGAAAGAGCACAACCAGCTCTATGCGTCGGTTGATCGGATTGGTTGGCTCAGTCTCGGGCAACAACACGCGATCCGCAAAGCCTGATACGCGCAATAACTGATCTGGATCAAAGCCACCCGCAATAAGCTCACGACGCGACGCATTCGCGCGGTCATTTGAGAGTTCCCAGTTACTGTAACCGCGATAGCCACCCGCATAGGGAACGCTATCGGTATGCCCACTGATACTTAGCTCATTGGGAAGCTCGTTTAACAGCGGTGCAATAGTGCGTAACAAACTACGCATATAGGGGGCGACTTGGTCGCTACCTAACTCAAACATGGGCCGTTGGTCGGTATCCAAAAGTTGTATACGTAACCCCTCGCGGGTTAAGTCAAAACGCATCTGACTGCGTAATTGGCGTAACTCGGGATCTTGCTCAATCGCCCGCTCAATACGCTCTTGCAAATTCCTGAAAAAGTTTCGCTCCTGCATGCTTGGGCGAGTGCGCTGAGAGCTATCAATGCGTGCCCGCTCCCCATCGCTATGGGTTGGGTCCGGTCCGCCGCCTGGAATCGCACTGGTACTACCAGAGCGATCCCCACCGGTGATGGCATTAACGAGCGGAGTGCTAAAGTACTCCGCTACTCCGCGCCGCTCATCTTCGCTGGCGATACTTAAAATCCACAACACTAAAAAGAAGGCCATCAAAGCGGTCATAAAATCCGCTAGGGCAATTTTCCAAGCGCCACCATGATGGGCATGGACGACTTTTTTGCGCCGAATAACGATCGGACGCTTGTCACCACCCTTACTCATGCGTTACCGGCCTTTTTTGCGTCCCTTACGTACTCTTCAAGCTCGGTAAAGCTTGGGCGTTCGGCAGCAAAGAGCGCTTTGCGACCAAACTCTACGGCCAACTGTGGCGCGTACCCATGCAAACTTGCCAGCAGCGTTATGCGAATACACTGGAGCATTTTTTCAGCTTCTTTGGCCTGCCGGTCAATGTAACTTGCAAGGGGGCTGACAAAACCATAACCCAACAAAATACCCAGGAAGGTACCCACCAGCGCGTGAGCGATCATTTCGCCCATCTGGCTCGGTGATGCGTCAGCATAGGTCAGTGTTTTAACCACCCCCATCACCGCCGCCACGATACCGAAAGCGGGCATTGCATCACCCACTTTGGCAATGGCATCAATGGGCACGTGCGCCTCCTGCTCAAAGACCTCAATCTCATGTAGCATCAGCTCATCGATTTCCATAGGTTCCATACCACCACTAACCATCAAGCGCAGATAATCGGTCAGGAAATTCATGATATGCGGGTCGGCCAGCACCGTTGGGTGCTCCTGAAACAGTGGGCTCTCTTGCGGGTTATCAATATCCCGCTCAATGCCTAACATCCCCTCGCGGCGAATTTTGGACAGTAACTTGAACTGCAGGGCCATTAGCTCCATATAGAGTGCTTTATTATATTTTTTTGCGCGCTTGAGCCGGGGAAGAATTTTAAATGTCGCTTTAATCGCCTTGCCATTGTTCGCTGCGATAAATGCACCAACACCCGCGCCGCCAATGATGAGGAGCTCAAGAGGCTGGTACAGGGGGCCTAAGCTGCCACCTGCCAGCACATAGCCACCAAATACAGACAGCAATACGATTACATAGCCTAGAGGTATCAGCACAAGCAGAGTCCTTGCGATATTCAGTATTAATGTAAGGGAACCAAAACTTAGCCACCTGTTCTGATGTTTAAGAGATGTTCCATCCCAAGCATAACTTACGCCCTATCGTACTAGGGCTAAGCTGTTGTCTAATTAAAAAGCAGCGCTGGCTTTTGCGGCTATCTACGCCAATACACTCATATTTTATGACTAAGCGCTCATCACTACGTCTTATACCCTACTTCGTGCTTTGGGTGGCGAGATCGATGAGGTTGTTACATTTTTTCACTATTCTGCTGCTGTGCTTTGCGCGTTTTCCCTGCCCGTGAAGGCGGCTGACATATGCCACACACGTAGTGCTGAGCAGGGCTATGGGCATGCGCCACAAACTGTCCTTTGCAACGTGTACATTGATTGAGCTGAAGCAAATCACTTTCAAAAAACCGTACCAGCGTCCAAGCGCGAGTAAGCCCAAGAACCGGCTCCACCTTTTCCAGCGCCATTTGCTCGTCATAAAGCCGATACGCTTTGACAAAGGCATCAATTCGATCGCAACCAGCCGCTTCCTTAAGGCTCAAATAAATATTATAAAACAGTGATGAATGTACATTAGGAAGCCAGGTAATAAACCAGTCCGTAGAAAAAGGTAGCATCCCCTTTGGCGGTGACATCCCGCGCACTTCTTTATACAGCTTGATCAAACGCGTACGGCTTAATTCCGTTTCTGTTTCCAGCACCTGAAGCCGTGCACCCAGCTCAATCAATTCGATTGCCAACTGAACTTGGTGCATTTCATCAATCAAGCTTTTCTGGCTCACTTCGCCTCTCCTGACGGCATTGGCTCAAATGTTTCTCCAGCCAACAACAGCGAGGCATGTAAACCCGCCAACCCCTGATCGCGCGGGTTGTCAGTGAGTTGACGAAGGCACTCAGCACTCATCTGACTAAACCGACACAACAGTTGGCTAGTTCGCGCCAGCTTAGTAAGTTGGCGAGCGCTAAGAGACACAATCAGATCGGCGACATCGCTGTCTATTTTTAAGCGAAACATAGCAGCCTCACGATCTTCATCAAGCAAGCGCTGCGCCAGAAGCAAATAAGCTAAATTTAATTCCTGAATTTCATCGAGAAAGTTGGTTTGACTCATGATGTCCCATTGAACGACTCAGGCGCGATGTTGTGACCATTATACTGGCGCCGTTAATGACTTTTTATTACCTGTCCTCATGGTTGCACACAACGTCTGTAATTGGCTACTCAGGGATTTCACGATGGCTCAGCCCTTCTTCTGACAACTCGAACACCCACACCAGGAGTTCTGCGACAATTTGATAGAGGCCTGCGGGGATTTCCGCGTCCAAATCTAGCTGCATTAAAAGCGCCACCAGCTCTGGCGCATCGTGTACATAAATGCCCTGGCGATGAGCTTCAGCCATAATTCGCTCAGCCAAATCGCCATAACCTTTGGCCACAACTCGGGGCGCACGGTCGTTCTCTTGATAAGCCAGCGCAACCGCTTGGCGGCGGCGCTCACCCGGCGTTACCATGCATGACCTCCGCTTCTATATAGCGTGCGCGAAGCTGCACTTTTTGTAAGTCCAAGGCGCTCAGACGTTTTTCAAGGGCGGGCAACCCAGCGTCAATGCGCTGATAAGCCTCTGTGCTTTCGGTGGAGAAATCGATACTCAACACATTTCGATAGAGCCAGATTGATGCATTAAATGCACCCAGGCTGGGGACATCTAGCTGCATTTCAGAGCGCCATCCGCCATCTGGCTCACCCTCTTGCTGCTTACCTTCTGTCCCCTCCTCACGAGCTGGCAGGTTAATGACTAAAGCCATAAAAATTCCTGCCCAGACATCGCCTTCCCAGCGGATAGTCGGCATCACTAGCATTTCAAGCTGCTGGCGCACCAGGCTCTGTAAGCTTTCGTGAACGACTTCGCGAACAGGGCGATTGGCCATCAACTCTGTAATTTCCCTCGCATGACTTAACTCTACCCTTGCCTGGTTAATATCTCGCGCCTCGCCAGGCGTAGAAACAGGAGCAGCTTGGTTAGGCTGCGAAGTAGCAGCGGGAGTAAGAGTAGAAGTAGCCGACGCGGTCGACGAACCTGTTGCTAAAGAATAGGGCACACCCATCAACCGAGCAGCTGAACCTTGCTCATGGCTAACAGGCATTAGCGGCACATTAGGTAATATAGTCACCCCCCCCTGCCCTACTGGTGGCAGTGCCACCCCCAGCTGCGCAGATGGGTACACTGAAGCTGAGGTTGCTGCAGTAGGGTTCGCTGCAGTAGGGTTCGCTGCAGTGGGGTTCGCTGCAGTGGGGTTCGCTGCAGTAGGGTTCGCTGCAGTGGGGGTCGCTGCAGTAGGGGTCGCTGCAGTGGGGGTCGCTGCAGTAGGGGTCGCTGCAGTGGGGTACACTACAGTAGAGTTGGCTACCGTTAGATTCGCTGCAGCTGGAGGCGCCGAAGTTGTGGGCGCCCCACTCAAGCCTGTCGGTAAAAGAGGAGCAAGCGGGCGAGGGCCAGTCTGCATTTGCGGTTGGTTCATTAGCTGCTGGCGGGTTCCCTCCCCCTGAAACCAGCGCTTTAGATGCGACTCATAAAACAAACCACTATCGCGAATACTTGCCTCTAAGCGTGTTGCTACCGTACTAGCCGTCGGCGTTTCCTGACTGGTGATAAGAGGCGCTTCTGGTCGCATTACCGAGGGGGGCGCGGGAAAACGCAACAGCACATCGGCGATTGTCCTTGCAGCAGGGCTGAAATGCGTCTGCGTTGACCCAGGCGGAGATGTCGGCGCCTCACCGCGGGGTATTGTTCGCCCCCCATCTGCAGGAAGTGGTAACCGTTTTAAATCGCTTAATGGTGACGCTCGCCCATCTAAATTAGCATCACCCATCACTGCACGCGGCCCTTGGCCGGGAGGAATAGGCTTTACAGGTTGGTCTAACGCCCGCTGCAACGATAACTCCCCTTGCCGCCCTAGCACCTGGTGCAAGAGCGTATCAATAAGAGGAGTAATACCGCTCACGACGACCTCGTGGAATCAGCATCATCCGCTTCATACGCTACCGCAGGGCCTTGCTGGGGCGCATAAGCGCGATGCAAGTCTCGCTGGCGTTGAGAAACCTCAATTAACTTGCCCAACTCATCACGACGCGATACTAGGCGACGCCGAATATCCACATCATGCTCAAGAATGCGCTCAAGTAGCTCTGCTTTGCGCTGAAGAGCAGCGGCATCAAGCGATACGGTCGTATCCAGCTCACGCAGTTGCTCCACCAACACCACATAACTTGTACGCTGATCGATCAGCTCTGCCCACTGCTCGGCATTAGCAAGTTCGTGCATGTATTCAACGCGACTCAATAGCGTTTCATAGCTAGTAAGCAACGCCTGTTGAGCACTCTTATCATGAGCAGGTGTAGGTGCTGACATTATTGCCTCACGCGCTCTGCTGTTGGCCAATATCACGCCAGGCTGAGGCGATATCTTCGAGAAGGCGCTCGGCCTGATTTAAGCTATTTTCATCGTTACGCAGATTCGCCGCCAACAGCAGGCGAGCAATATAGTCATATAACGATGCTAAACGCTCGGCAATTTCGCCACCTTTCTCTTGATCAAGAGCAGCGGCAAGGCCGTTATTAACGATATCCAGCGCTTTCGCTATCGACTTGCCCTTCTCGGCCGTATTGCCCGCCTGAATATGAATACGCGCAGCACGAATAGCGGCTTGGGCGCCGTCAAACAACATCACAATAAGCTGATGAGGGTCTGCCGACATCACTCCGCTTTCTACGCCGACACGCGCATAAGCGTTAGCTCCCCGCCCGTAGGCGGCGCCACCGCGAGAGTAAGTCATAAGCGGAACTCCTTTGCGTGGTTTTATGCTCACTTTATACAGAGAGAGACCACGGATATTAAAAGACAAAAACAAACAACGAATTACACTACTAGTATCTATCGGCGCGAGCCTAGGGGACTTTAACGACTAACGACGCTTTTTTTAGTGTTGATATGACAGCAAATAGCTACTTACCACTCACTAACACCTCGCCATCCCCTCAGGTAGACACGGCAATCTCACTTACGGTTCGCCCAAGACGCTCAGTAATATTGTTTTGCACGACCACTCCCACATTGTCACGCATGGGCGGTTCAACCTGTGGCGCAAGCAACACCTCGGTGGGGTTGCCCTTAGCATCGATGCGCAATATCCAGCCCTGCTGCTGGCTGGAAAAACGTGCCAACGAGCCTACTGGCAGCCCCTTGAAATGATCGATGTAGCGCTTAATCCAGCGCATATCAAAGTGGTGCGGGTGCTGCAATAAATGACGATATATTTGCTGCGCTGTTTTAGCAGGCCGATCTGCACGGTCACGCCTCATTGCCTCGACTACGTCGACAACAGCACTTGCTTTAGCTAACTCACTAAGGTCAGCTCCACTCACCCCTCCTGGATACCCACTGCCATCCATACGCTCATTAATCCCCCCGATCACCGCCTGAGCAACGCCTGCCGACAGCCACTGACAGCTATGCAAACGATCAAGCAGCAATTGAACATGCTCACTGATTGCTTCTCGATGACTCGCTTCAAAGTGCGGCGCTTTAAATAAGACTTGAGGAACCAGCGCTTTGCCAAGGTCATGGACAAGACCGCTGGCCACTATTGCCTTGCGCAGCTCACGGGGCATGCTAGCACCCACAAAATCGAGCAAATGAATGGCGACAGCAATACCATGGCGCACTATCAACGGCTCGGGAAACAGGCAGCGAGAGGCGAAGAGCAGTGCTTCACGATCCTCTTCATGAAAATCCAATATTCGATCTGCATAGCGGGAGAGTTGGCGCCCATCGATATCGCTACCTTGTTGCAACGACAGCAGCTGTGCATCCAAATAGGCAGCGACTTTTACCAGCCGACGAGCCATGGGAGTAGCATAGCGCTTGACATCACGCCGCCCAAGCAGCTCTCCAGCACCTGATCGCTTGCTTGGCAGCGCGAACAACGGAGAAGGCTGGCGCTCGCCTTGTTCTTCTTTTTTATAGCGGGCCGCTTCGCGCTCTATTTCACACACGAAATACCAAATTTGTCGCTCTTGCTCCGCGCTACACTCAACGAAGTTGAAACCGACGCGCAGCAGATGGCGCTCAGCCTCTGTTTTTTGATGGCGAGCTTTTCCAAACACCTCAAAATAGGTGCCGTCAGGGAAGGTAAACGCCAACTTCAAGGGAGTAGCCGTCTCCGCCAACAGCCCACTAGCCGCCAACGGCAGTTCAAGCAGGCAGCCGTCTTGGGATAAATCCCGCAACTCACCTTCTATTTCAGCATCGCCACCATACAAGCCTGCCGACACCACCATCCCCATGCGCAGTTCAGCGCGAAAGGACTCACGGCGATGCAACACTTCCAGCGATGCAGGATAATCACTGCAACACAGAAAGCGCCCTCCAGCCTGGCGCGTCTCCGTCAGGTGCAGCAGTGGCGTTTTCACCACCTTACCTTGCGCCTGCCCACGCAAGTAAAAAGCGGCACCGCCCTGAAGATGGTGAAGCAAATAATCAATTGATGAGAGATCCATCACCAATGTTTGCCCCAGGTGCTGCTCCATCAAGACAATGGGCTCTGGACGAGCACCAGCCGCGGCAAGGCAGAGCGACACACCGCCCGTTTCGATCAAGGTATTCAGCAGAGACTCGATCACTGTTGTGCTTACTATTGTTTCAAACTCATCCTGCTGCGCCACGATTCTCGCCTCACTTGCTCTTACGCGTTAATTAGCTCACCGCAAAGTGGAGAAGCATATCAGATGCCAACAGCGTGGCGTATGCACAAAAAGACAACATTCTTAGGCTTATTAGCAAGGCTGTAGCAAGCAGACACAGGTGGTTAAATAGCTGGCGCTATCAATAACAAACAATCACAAACCGTGCCGATGAGTGTAAAGTTTTTCAGCATACTGCCGATAACAGTGTAGAAACGCTTATTAACTAGCAAAAACCCGAGCTATGGCTGCCGTTTCACGCTATTGCAGTTTCACGCTATTGCACCGCTAACTGGCTGCCAAAGCTGACTTTAAAAAGGAACGTGCCCCATGAGCTCACTACCCACAGAAGTAATAGCACCGCTGTCATCAGCCCTGACCCACTTAAACCCACGTCAACGGCTAGAAAATACACTGGCTCAGCTAGCGACAACGAACACACAGCTTAAAAATACAGACACTGCCGAGCGGAAAATCTCTACCGAAGAGCTTGTCGAGCCTATTCAGCGGATTAACGAGATAATGCGCCCACATGGGTTAGAGTTCGAATTAAGCGAAGAGACCTCACGCGTGATTACGCGGGTCGTAGACAGGGAGTCCGGGGAAGTAATACGCCAAATTCCAGCTGAAGAAGTTCTCGACATTGCTAAACGACTAGAAGAAATGCAAGGACGAATAATCTCAATTGAAGCCTGATGCTCAACGCTGAAGCCCTAGACTTGCATGTTCATAACATCACGATATGCAGAAACTAAGCGATTGCGAACCTGCAGCCCCATTTGAAACGCAACGCTAGCCTTCTGCATGTCGACCATCACATCGTTGAGCTGCAAATTAGGATCACCTGCCTGAAAAGCCATCGCCTGGCTATTAGCCGCCTGCTGAAGCCGGTTAATACGCTGAATTGAGGCCTGCAGCTCACTGCCAAAACCACCTTGCCCTACAGCAGCTGACGCCTGAGCACCACTAAGGGGCTGCGTGGATGCCGCCTGGGTCGCCATGCCTTGCATCTGCTGTAGCGCAGCCTGTATTGCGGGAGTACTCATACGCTCACCTCAATTCGCAAAAAATATCTAATGCGAAAAGCCTAACACCAAAGCAACCCGCCTCATACGGACAAATGCGCATAAAAAGCGAAGCTTATCGTTCCTTTAGGCTCGACTAGCCACCGGATAATGGCGGTCATCACAATTCCGCCTCATCTTTTAGGCGGATAACCGCGATTGACGGATATAGCCTATGCCTTCTTTGGTGATGAGCCTGGGCCGACGCCAGCTTTGCCTGCCCCTTTGGAGGGTCGCATGAGCGAAACTGGTGCAACGGCAGGCCGTCAAAACAGTACGAATCAAGCCGCTCCCCGTAGTGGAAGTTCAGGTAGTGGAAATACAGAACGCGATACCGCCAGCGGTTCGGCTTTCGAGCGAACGCTGAAGCAGTTGCGTGGCAATCCACTAGTCGCACTGCTTATTGCTGGTGCCGCCTCAATTGCTATTGTGGCGGCTCTCTTTATGTGGGCCAGCAGCCCTGAGTACCGCGTGCTTTACAGCAACCTAAGCGAAGCTGATGGTGGCAGCATCATCAATGAGCTCGATACACGCGGTATCCCTTACCAGTTCAGTGAAGGTGGACAGGCGTTAATGGTTCCTAGCGACCAAGTCCACACACTACGCCTACAGCTTGCTGAACAGGGTCTTCCCCGCGGCGGCAATCTTGGCCTGGAGTTAATGGATAGCCAGGCGTTTGGGATTAGCCAGTTTGCTGAGCAGATTAATTATCAGCGGGGCTTGGAAGGCGAGCTTGCGCGTTCAATTGAATCGCTTGGGCCGGTGGAAGGCGTGAGGGTTCACCTCTCCATGGCCAAACCATCGGTCTTTATTCGTGATCGTGAGCCGGCTAAAGCATCCGTTGTGCTGACTCTTTTACCTGGCCGCGTGCTGGGTGAAGGCCAAGTCAGCGCAATCGTCCATATGGTCTCGGGCAGTGTGCCTGAGCTTGCCGCTGAAGATGTCACCGTAGTGAATCAGGATGGCCGACTGCTATCTGCCGAGACAAGCAATGGAAACGACCTGGATGGATCGCAGCTTGATTATATTGCCCAGGTTGAGCGCTCTTACCAGCAGCGCATTGAGCATATTTTAACGCCCATTTTGGGTCGCGATAACGTGCGCGCCCAAGTTGCAGCGCAAATCGACTTCTCACGGCGCGAACAAACCTCTGAACGCTACGGGCCCAATCAACCGCCCAACGAAGCGGCGGTACGTAGTCGTCAGTTAAGCCTTGCTTTTGATGGCGAAGACCCGCTGGCCACAGGCATCCCTGGCGCACTTACCAATACACCGCCAGGCTTCATGCCCTCCCCGATCAACCAACAGGAAGGAGAGGAAGACGGCGACCAAGAAGAAGACGTGCCCCCAGAAGCGTTGCGTAACTTGCGTCAAGATGATGTTATCAATTACGAAGTTGATCGCAGTATCGAGCACGTCCAGCATCGTCTCGGCCAAATAGAGCGTCTCTCTGCGGCAGTCGTCGTGAACTACCGCACAGAAGTTAACGATGAGGGCGAACCCGTCGAGGTTGCCCTAACAGATAACGAAGTGGCTCAAATTGAGCGCCTGGTTCGTCAAGCAATGGGCTTTTCACAACTGCGCGGCGACGAAGTTGAAGTCGTCAACTCACCCTTCGCGCGCAGTGTTGAGGAAGCCGTTGAGGTCGAGTGGTGGAAAGACCCCAGCATTCTTTCACTTGCAGGCAAGGTGGGTCGCTACCTACTGGTTGCGCTAGCGATTCTATTACTTTACCTGCTGATTCTGCGCCCTCTAATCAAGCGTTACACTCAGCCACCGGTAATGGCGGCCACAACGCCAGGCGGTACGCTGTCTGCTAGCGTCGGCGAGGATGACGAAGAAGAGGGTCAAGAGCCATCAGACGAGACCGATGAGACCTACGCCAAGCCTAAGCGTCGGCGTAAAACCTCACTCTACGAGCATAACCTCAACGACCTGCGTGAAATGGCGCAGGAAGATCCCCGCATGGTCGCGATGATCATTCGTAGCTGGATGAATGCCAATGAGTAGTTTAATTGCTGAAATGAGCGGAGCCCGCAAGAGCGCCATCTTGTTGCTCGCACTCGATGAAGACAGTGCTGCCGAGGTGTTTAAATACCTCGGGGCCACTGAGGTACAAGCAATAAGTATGGAGATGGCCAAGCTGAATCAGGTCTCTCATGAAGACATGAAAGCGGTGCTCGAAGCGTTCCACAAAGAAACCGAAGAGTTTGTCGCGCTTAACCTTAACTCCAGCGATCACATCCGCTCGGTGTTGACCAAAGCACTAGGTAGCGAGCGCGCAACTAGCTTAATTGAAGATATTCTTGAGACCACGGGTAGCAACTCGGGCATTGACGCACTCAACCTCATGGAAGCGTCCATGGTCTCCGAGCTAATCCGCGACGAGCACCCGCAAATTATTGCCACAATTCTGGTTCACTTGGATCGCCATCAAGCATCGGATATTCTCGAGCTGTTTGAAGAAAAATTGCGCAATGACGTGGTACTGCGTATCGCCACCTTTAGCGGCGTTCAGCCCGCTGCGTTACAAGAGCTGACCGAAGTACTCACCAGCATGCTGGATGGCCAGAACCTCAAGCGCAGCAAAATGGGCGGCGTAAGAACAGCTGCCGAGATTCTCAACTTGATGAACTCCTCCCAAGAGGAGACTGCAATCGAGACCGTGCGTGCGCACAGCGAAGATTTGGCCCAGAAGATTATCGACGAAATGTTTCTTTTCGAGAATCTGCTGGATCTCGACAACCGCGCTATTCAGATGGTGCTACAGGAAGTCGATACCAACTCACTGGTGGTGGCACTCAAGGGGGCTCAGGACGCCTTGGTCGACAAGTTCCTGCGCAACATGTCTCAGCGCGCTGCCGATTTAGTCCGCGAAGATATGGAAGCCCGTGGCCCTATCCGGGTCTCCCAAGTCGAAACAGAACAGAAAGCTATCTTGCAGGTTGTACGGCGTTTAGCTGACTCAGGGGAAATCGTCCTAGCAGGCGGAGACGACGAGTATGTCTAATACTCACTCGCCTAAATTTGATCGCCATGGCGATTGGCGTCGCTGGCAAATGGATGAGTTGGCAACCACGAAGAGCAGCCACGTCCCTGATGGCGGTGTACCAACAGCTCACCAGCGCAAAGTACAGGCGGCACAAAAAGCTGCAGAGCTGGCACGTCAGCGAGAAGAGAGTGAACGTCAGGCACTGCATGAGCGTATTCGTCAGCAAGCCGAACAAGAAGGCTATGAGGCTGGCTTTGAAAAGGGCCATAAAGAAGGGCTCGAAAAGGGCTTAGAGGAAGCTGCCGAACAGGCAAAAACTGAGTTAGAAGCACAAATTCGCAAAACCGTTGCGCCGCTAGAAACGCTGGGCAAACAGTTTGCAGATGCGCTTGAACGCCTTGACGATACTATCGCCTATGACTTGGTCGAGTTAGCACTCGCCACCGGCAAACAGCTTGCTAGCGATGCCCTTCAGGACGCACCTGAACAAATTTTGGCCATTGTCCGCGAGCTTCTGCACACCGAACCTCCTTTAGTAGGCCAGCAGCGTCTTTGGCTCAACCCCGATGATCACGCTCTAGTAGAAGAACACCTAGGTAATGAGCTCAGGGCCGCTAACTGGAAACTGCAGCCTGATGATCAGCTTGCCCGTGGCGGCTGTCGGGTGACCAGTGCTCAAGGTGAAATTGACGCAACCTTCGAAAGCCGCTGGCATGCCATCCAAGCCCAGTCGCGCAAACGCGGCCTCAATTCACAACCTTCATCTAATGCTCCTTCATCGTAGGCGGATACGCTATGGCAGATACCACCTGTCCCCATCAACATCGCTGGAATAAGGCATTGCGACGCACGCAGCAACGTGTCAATCACCTGCCTCGCTACCGCAATAGCGGCCGCGTTATTCGTGCGACGGGTATGGTGATTGAGGTGGTAGGGTTGCGTGTGGCGGTGGGCAGCGCCTGCCGGATTGAATTGCCAGGCAGCGATGGTCGTCTGACAGATAGCGATAGGCATGCCGAGGCGGAGGTTGTCGGCTTTTCTGGTGACAAGCTATTCCTGATGCCTCTGGAAGAGGTCATTGGGCTAATGCCTGGCGCTCGCGTCGCGCCTCTTGATGAAAGCGGCAACAACAGTGCCCGCCGCTTTCCTATGGGCGATAGCCTGCTTGGCCGAGTACTGGATGGCAATGGCAATCCGCTTGACGATCGGGAGGGCATCGATGAGATTCCCCGGGCAACACTCAGTTCGCCGCCGCTCAACCCGCTTTCTCGCGCGCCAATTGATGCGCAAATCGACGTCGGCATTCGTGCTATTAATGCACTGCTCTGCGTAGGGCGGGGTCAGCGAATGGGGCTTTTTGCAGGCTCGGGGGTAGGTAAATCAGTACTGCTAGGCATGATGGCACGCTACACCAAAGCCGACGTGATTGTAGTTGGCTTGATTGGTGAACGGGGTCGTGAAGTGCAGGATTTTATCGATAACATCTTAGGCCCAGAAGGTCGGCGTCGTGCTGTGGTCGTCGCCGCTCCCGCTGATACATCACCGCTGCAGCGCTTACAGGGTGCTGCCTATGCGACGCGCCTGGCGGAAGGCTTTCGTGACGAAGGCCGCGACGTTCTACTGATTATGGACTCCCTGACACGCTATGCCATGGCGCAGCGGGAAATAGCCTTGGCGATTGGAGAGCCACCCGCTACTAAAGGTTATCCGCCGTCGGTTTTTGCCAAGCTTCCTGGATTAGTAGAGCGTGCAGGTAACGCTGAGCGTGGTGGCGGCTCCATTACGGCGTTTTATACCGTTCTAACAGAGGGCGATGACCAACAGGATCCTATTGCAGATTCAGCTCGCGCCATTCTAGACGGGCACATCGTACTGTCGAGAACATTAGCGGAAGCAGGGCATTATCCGGCCATCGATATTGAAGCCTCAATTAGCCGTGCCATGACCGCCATTGCTTCACCCGATCAGCTTCAAGAAGCGCGGGTTTTCAAGCAACTGTTCTCGCGCTACCAGCGGAACCGGGATCTTATCAGCGTGGGGGCCTACAGCCCTGGTCATGACCCTCAACTCGACGAGGCAGTGAAACGCTTTCCATCGTTAGAAAACTTCCTTCAACAAAATATTGATGAGTGTGCAACGCTTGCGGATGCTCGCCAAGCCCTGCACGCACTGGTAGGAGGGCGCGCATGAGCACTTCACAGCTCGAAATGTTGACCGACCTAGCCAGAGGCGCCCGCGACCAAGCGGGCAAGATACTGGCTCAAGAGCGACAAACAGAACAGCAAACGACCGCTCAGCTACAGTCGCTGCTGAGCTACCGAGCGGAGTACGCCGAGCGCTTGCAAAAAGCGATGAGTGACGGTATTGACCCTGCCACCATGTACAACTATCAACAGTTCCTAGCCTCTCTGGATGCGGCCCTTAACCGAGCTCGACAAGCGTTAGCCGCTCAACAGGCAAGCGTTGAACAAAGCAAAAAGAACTGGCAACAAGAGCAGCGAAAGCTCTCATCCTACGATACACTGGCATCGCGTCGACTGTTAGAAGAGCACCGCCGCAGTGAGCGTCAGGAACAAAAAACCAATGATGATCTGGTGACAAGCCGCGCGGCTCGTCGTCAGCATAACGACACTCCGCATTAGCGGTGCCAGGGAACTGAATATGAACATTCACCAGTTGCTTTCGGTCAGCCAAAGTTCACCTCAGACACAGTCTCCAGGTGCTTTTAACCGACAAGACCCAGTCAACGGCCTGTTTCACCAGGCGCTGTTACAAGCCTCTGACACCCAACGCTTATCAGCAGGATTAGAAGTCGACGTTGAAAATTTGAGCGCGGCTCTTGAAAGATTGGGGCTTGATGTCAGTGAGAGCGATTTTTCTAAACTTCTCGCTCAACTTCAGCTGCCGAACTCAGGCATCAGCGCGGACACGCTAGGCCTAAATGATGGGCAAGTTTCGACATCTCTTGACGAAATTGCCGGCCGTCTTACACTTATGGCTTCATTTTCTGATGGCAACGCATCGTTGACAGCAAAGCAGTTGACCGACTCGGGTTCATTGCAATTGATTGCGGAACAGCTAAACATCAACACAAACTCACCAGCAACGCCTATCGACCCAGCAACGTTGGAAGCAATCGCTGAACAGTTAAATATTAGTCAAGCGGAAGCTGCGCAACTAGTCGATACACCGGCACTCAAAGCAATCACCCAATATCTAAGCACCCATAAGAGCGGGCCTGTGCAGCCTATCGACCCAGCAGCGCTGAATGCAATCGCTGAACAGTTAAATATTAGTCAAGCGGAAGCTGCGCAGCTGGTCGATACATCGGCATTCGAGGCAATTGCCCAGTATCTAAGTTCGGATAGTAGCGAGCCAGCATTGCCTATCGACCCAGCAGCGCTAAATGCAATCGCTGAACAGCTAAATATTACCCAGTCGGAAGCTGAGCAGTTGATCAATACACCGACGATTAGAACAATCATCCAGACTTTAGGTATGAATAAAAATGGATCTGGGCAATCTATCGACCCAGCAGCGCTGGTAGCTATTGCTGAACAATTGAATATTAGTCAAACGGAAGCTGAGCAGTTGGTCTCCGCGTTAAATATCTTGGCCGGGCAGCAACAGAGACCTCAGCCATTGCCTGTTGATTCGGCTCGCTTAAACGATACACGCTCGCCTGCTGTTGAACTCCAGACAGCCCCTAAGCCGCCGCATGATACTTTTGTTTCTCAAATCAACACCACCGTCAGCACCTCTCCCCAAATCAATAGTGAGACTCTCATGGGTGCTCTATTGACACTAGAGGGAGCAACCAAAGGAAAACAAACTGGCGAGCACTTACTCTCTGGATTCCCGTTAAGCACCGGTGGCCCCGTCACACAATCGCAATCTACACAAGCGTTTGCTCCCACGGCCACCCCGACAGCTGCTACTTTAGCGACGCCGGTTATGAGCCCTGCCTGGTCACAACAGCTAAGCCAGCAGTTAGTACAGATTACACAGCGTGGCGGCGAGCAACACATCCAAATGCAGCTAAATCCAGCGGAGTTAGGCCCACTTTCCATCTCACTAAAATTTGGTGAGCAAGGAGCTCAAGCACACTTTTTGTCAGCCCACGCTCAGGTACGACAGGTGCTCGAACAAGCCATTCCCCAGCTAAGAGAAGCGCTGGCTGAGCAAGGCATATCACTAGGTGAGACGTCAGTTGGCGAACAGCGAGACCCTAACGCTCAAGCCTTTGCTCAATCAGGCGGCAAAAAGGGTGCTGAAGTGGATAGTGACAACGGCGAGATCGGTTCAGATGAGACACATAATAACCAAAGCATTGGAAGCAGTCTGCTGACACTGGATGGGCGAGTCGATCTTTACGCGTAAGTGGTGGCACCTGAATTTGTATGAGCTTTCTGGTAATACGTACACAAAATAGCTAAACCAAAAGATAGGCTTGCCAATTGAGCCTGTTCATTTCATCACAAGCATGCGCTTTAGGCATAATACATTGTTAGTGATACGCATGGAGTTCACAGGAATCGCAAATGGCTGAAAAAAGCGGCGGGTCAAAAAAACTGCTCTGGATAATGATTATCCTTGTGTTGCTGTCGTCAATAGGCGCAGCGGCAGCTATTTATATGGTAATCGACCAGCGTGATGCCGGTTCTGAAGACGCAGAGATGCAACAGGCGATGGAGCGCGAGCCGCCTATTTTTATGCGTATCGAACCTTTTACCGTCAACCTTGCCGATGACAGCTATGGCTCACGCTTACTTTATACAGGTGTGACTTTGCGTGTGGGTAATGAAGAAAGTAAAGCAATTTTAGAAGAACATATGCCTCAAGTGCGTAGCCGTTTGCTGATGCTGTTATCTGGCAAGCAGGCTGATGAGCTTACTTCTTCTGAAGGTAAGCAGCAGCTTGCACAAGCGATTGTTGATCGACTCAACGTCCCGCTAACGGAAAATCAGCCGCCGCTTGATTTGCGTGAAGTTTTATTCACCGAATTTATTGTGCAATAACCTCGGGAACTGGAGCCGTTCATGTCACAGGACGATCTACTGTCCCAGGAAGAAATTGACGCCCTGCTAAAGGGCGTTAGCGGAGATGATGAGCCATCGGTTTCATCGTCCCAAGCGCAAGATGAAGCTCGCGTTCGACCTTATGACCCGTCGACCCAGCATCGCGTTATTCGTGAACGTCTGCATGCGCTTGATTTTATCAACGAGCGCTTTGCGCGCTATTTCCGTACTGGGCTGTTCAACCTATTACGGCGTAGCGCAGACATTACCGTCGAGTCAGTGCGTTATCAGAGCTTCAGCGAGTTCTCGCGCAATGTTCCAGTACCCACAAACCTGAACATTGTGTCGATGAAGCCATTACGTGGTTCTGCTCTGGTAGTATTTCCACCTAACCTCGTTTTTATGGTGGTAGACAACCTCTTCGGTGGTGATGGTCGTTTTGTCACCAAATCCGATGGACGAGAATTCACCAACACTGAACAGCGTATTATCCAGCGCCTGCTTAATCTGGCCCTTGATGCTTATCAGGAGGCTTGGAAAGTCGTTTATCCGCTGGAGATTAGTTTTTTACGCTCAGAAGTGCAGTCAAAGTTTGCCAACATCACCAATTCACCTAATGAAATTGTGGTGAATACCAAGTTCAATATCGAAGTAGGCAACCTTTCGAGCAATTTTCAAATATGTATGCCCTACGCCATGATCGAACCGTTGCGTGATTTACTGGCCAATCCGATCAATGATAGCAACCACGACCAAGACGGCACTTGGTCCCGCCGCATGGCGAGTGAGCTACGTCAGTCAGAAGTAGAATTGGTCGCTGAATTTGCTCAAATACCCAGCCGTATTGCCCATGTAATGGGATTGAAAAAAGGCGACGTGCTACCGTTAGACATTCCGAGCTCTATCACAGCAAGTGTTGACGGTGTTCCCGTCATGGAGTGTGAGTACGGTAGTCAACGCCAGCAGCATGCACTGCGGGTGCTACATATGATTGACCATGCCGCTATGAATAACGCATCGTCCAAAGACTTTATTAAAGGGTCTACGCGACAGAAAGCCAAGGAATCCAAAGCATGACTGATCCCAATAAGCCTGATCAGAACGTCTCTGACGACGATTCAGCGGATGCCATGTCTGAGCAGGAAGAAACTTCTTCAAGTGCCGATGCCGCTAGCGAAGAAGAAGATCCGTGGGCAGCCGCTATGGCTGAGCAAGAAGAAGCTTCTTCAAGCGAAGATGAAGAAGACCCATGGGCATCAGCTATGGCCGAGCAGGAGGCCGTTGAGGAAAGTGAACAACAGGCATCAGAGCCTGAGCGGAAGGCACCTGTTGCGAAAGCCGCAAGTGAAGATATCTTCCGGCCACTAAGCCCCGATAGCGGCTCTTCACAGGCTCGCGAACTTGAAATGATTATGGATATCCCGGTGAAACTCACCGTGGAGCTAGGCCGTACAAAGCTAACCATTAAGCAGTTACTGGAGTTAGCCCAAGGCTCTGTCATTGAGCTCGAAGGCCTCGCCGGTGAGCCGATGGATATATTAATTAATGGCTACTTGATTGCTCAAGGCGAAGTTGTCGTGATCGAAGATAAGTACGGTATTCGTATTACCGAAATCATCACACCTTCTGAACGTATTCATAAATTGAACCGATGAGCGTTGTATCAACTTCAACGCAGAACGGCTCTCTCGATGCACTGAGTAACGGTGGCGAGTCCTTGATAGGCATGGCTGTTCTGGGCAAGACAGCCGCAGCTTTAGCTCTCGTCATAGCAATCATTTTAATCTGCACGGCGCTTTTAAAGCGCTGGGGTAACCATACCACTCGCCATGGAGCCCATCTCCGAATTGTCGGCAGTACTGCCGTGGGCAATCGTGAGCGTGTAGTAATTGTTGAAGTGGAGGATACCTGGTTGGTGGTGGGCGTAGGTGGAGGGCGAATTACTAAATTGCACGAACGCCCAGCCCCCGAAAACCGCACGCCAACGACGCCGCCCCCTTCATCGCGCTTTTCCCGGCATTTATCAAAAGCGCTGACTGCTACCCGTCGCAGTGACTCATCCGCGCCCTCCGATCCACATCAGAAGCCATGAGGCAACGGATGCATTTTCCTTGGCCCGTTTTTTTTCAAGGCAGTGTTACTAAAGAAATTGTTTCTAAAAACATTGTTTCTAAAAGCAATGTATCCAAGTTCAGTGTGTTTAATAACAAGGAAGTAGGCTTTGATAGTCAGCGCTGGCTGTGGCTAGCATTGGCCCTTGGTGTTTGTTTAATACTGGTGGCAGGCCCAGCCCAGGCTCAGCAGATCCCAGGGATTACTTCGCAGCCACTAGAAGGTGGTGGTCAGCAGTGGTCGCTCTCGCTGCAAACACTGCTCTTTTTAAGCTCGCTAGCGTTTTTACCCTCCATGCTGCTGATGATGACGAGCTTCACTCGCATCATCATTGTGCTTAGCCTATTGCGTACGGCAATGGGCACCCAGGCAACGCCACCGAACCAAGTACTCTTGGGCGTAGCGCTATTCCTAACTTTTTTTATAATGTCCCCAGTCTTGGCACAGGTGTACGACAACGCCTGGGTACCACTGACAAATGAAACGATCAATTTTGAAGAATTTTTGTTACTTGCTCAGGAACCATTTCGCGAATTCATGCTCGCCCAAACTCGCGAGCCTGACTTAGCCCTGTTCGTTCGTTTGGCGGATGTAGGGCCGATGCAAGGCCCAGAAGAGTTACCCATGAGAGTGTTGTTGCCCGCTTACGTCACTAGTGAGCTTAAGACTGCATTTCAAATTGGCTTTACTATTTTTATCCCGTTTTTAATCATCGACCTCGTAGTCGCCAGTACGCTGATGGCGCTAGGTATGATGATGGTTCCGCCCATTACGATCTCGTTGCCCTTTAAGCTAATGCTGTTCATTTTAGTGGATGGGTGGCAGCTTATTATTGGCTCGATGGCAGAAAGCTTTTACATGATATAGCGCTTCATTGAGTTATTTTTGTACATGCAAAATGCCGCGACATTTTATTTGGCACACAGGATTCCGCGATGACCCCTGAAATGGTGATGAGTATTGCCTACCAAGGTATGCGAGTAACCCTTCTCCTTGCTGGCCCAATGCTGCTTGCAGCGCTGTTCACTGGTCTTATCATCAGCCTGTTCCAAGCCGCAACGCAAATTAATGAAATGACGCTCACGTTTATTCCTAAAATTTTGGCCGTGTTTACAGTGTTAGTATTAGCAGGCCCCTGGCTGATTGGATTGATTACCGATTTTACTCACCGCTTATTTACTAACATCCCTAGTATGGTGATGTAGCGCTATGGTGGAAGTCACTTTCGCACAGCTACAGGGGTGGTTGGTGGCTTTTTTATGGCCGTTTGCGCGCATTACTGCTTTTATGGCGGCGTCACCGCTATGGGGCCACTCCAGTGTACCTAACCAAGCCAAAGTAGGTTTGGCTGCTCTAATTTCCATTGTCATTGCGCCGATCTTACCGGCCATGCCTGATATTGCCATTATGTCATGGGCTGGGATGGGGGTTATGATCGAGCAGATCCTAATCGGCTTAGCGATGGGCCTCGTCATGCACATCATGTTTGCGGTCGTTCAAGCCGCAGGGGATTTCATCGGTCTGCAAATGGGCCTGGCGTTTGCGAGCTTTTTTGATACGTCGAGTGGTACCAACATCATGGTGCTATCACGCATTCTCTATATGATAACGCTGCTCATGTTCCTGGCACTGAATGGCCACCTGATGGTGCTTGAAACCCTGATTATGAGCTTCCAAACCTTGCCAATTGGCATTGGAACCTTTAACCCAGGGGCTTTTGAGTTACTCGCCAGGTATGCGGGAACAATCTTTGCCTCGGGAATGTTGTTGGCGTTACCGCTGGTTGGCTCCCTACTGACTATTAACCTAGCTCTCGGCATATTGAACCGCTCGGCTCCACAGCTCACGGTGTTTAATATCGGCTTCCCTACCTCTCTCATCGTGGGCCTTATACTGATGATGGTGCTAATGACCGACATTAATCGCTTTTTGCAGCGATTATTTACCCAAGGGCTGGGATTTATGCAGGGACTCATCGAAACGATGGCACCTTTGAATTAAAAAAGCTCATGCTTCACGAAGAAGCATGAGCTGATAATTAAATTCAATTGAGACAAACTAATCCTACATATAATTAAGTAGCGACATTCCTTTCATGTCCACGAACGTTTTTTGCGCGGCCTGTAAGCCCACCTGACGCAAACTGTACTCAGTGATAGCTTCAGCATAATCGAGGTCTACTAAATCTGACAGCGTCTGGGTGTAGTTCAGCATACGATTATCCGCGACTGCATCAATAACCTTAAGCTCATTCAAACGGGCTCCGGCTGAGGCGCGCACGGTAAGAACGTTGTCTAGGCTATTGTCCAGATCGCGCATAGCGGTAATCAAAGTATTGCGCTGATCGGCTTTTTTGGTGGCATTGTCAGCAGGATTTTCTAATACGCGGATAGCTTCTTCCATAGTTCGGAAGAGATCAGGTTGGCGCTGCTCGCCATCAGCTTGCGCGACCAGAATTGAATCACCAGCAACAGGCGTTCCTTCTAAGTTAACCGAAACCCCACCAAAGCTTACCTGCTGAGCAGAGCCATCGAGATTCCCCGTGTACTCAACATCCGTTAAAGTTGGATCAGCGGGATCGGCAGGCACCCAGCCAGTACCATCAAATGTTTCGATATTAAATGTATCAGCGGGATCGTTAAAGGTTATACGGAAATCTGTTCCATAGTCATCATCATTTACATTGTTTATTTGCGGCCCACGAAATGTCAGAGTGCCTTCATTGAGATCACCACCTACACGCTTTGCTTCAGCCACGTAGCCAGCACCGCTGGGAACGCTCTGGAAGATAGTCACGCCATTATCCGCTACCGGCATTAAACGCGTAGCATCGACACGCTGCTCGCGAGAATTCGTATCGCCTCTATATTCCACACTACCGTCGGCAGACTTCACAAAGGGCGGGGTATTATCTTTGTAGCCGCCGAACAAATAACGACCATTACCATCAGTTGAATTGGCTTGGCCCAGCATGGTTTCGTAAACACCTTTGAGCTCGCTAGCGATGGACTCGCGTTGTTCGTCAGTCAGCGTGTCACTAGACGCCTGAATCAACAATCCTTTCGCACTTGTTATGGCATCACTAACGCTATTGATAATGCTTTCAGACTGCGACAGAGAATTACGCGCCGATATACGTGAATCTGAATATTGTTCAGTCACTGCCTTTGCCTGATCAACACCAATTGCCCGCGAGGCGGCCTGAGGATCGTCGGAAGGGTTAACCACGCGCCGTCCACTGGCCATCTGCTGACTAACCCTCATCAAGTCGCTCTGCTGGCGGTTCATAGACGCCGTGCTTTGCTCGAACATGGTAACGGTACTAATACGCATAACTTAAGCTCCCGAGTTAACCGCGCAGGTTCAAGATGGTGTCCATTATCGTGCCAGCCGTATCGATGACTCTCGCGTTAGCCATATAGTATTGCTGGTAACGCATCAAATTCGCCATTTCTTCATCAATACTTACGCCTGATTCCGACTGTTGCACGGCACGCAGTTGATCGGTAAGGCCCTGTCGAGCATCTAAATTAACTTCTGTGATATTGGTACGGTTACCGACATCGCTGACCATTGATGCATACGCACCGGTAAGGGTGGCGCTAGCGCCAACAATCGACTTAGCCTGCAGTTCTTGCATTGCCAAGGCGTTGCGGTTATCACCCGCATTAGCGTCGCTAAGGCTGATATCAAGACTGGCGGTTTCACCTGCTACAGGTAATGTGTCCAGGGTGAAACTAAGGCCATCAATACTGATACGATCGCCCTCTTGCAGTGTGTCTGTGGCCGGGTTGAAGGCATTCCCGTTCACTGAAATCACTGTTGCAGGTGTAACAGTCAACGCACCATTCTCATCGACTTCCAGCTCATAATCTTCATTGGCGGAGAAGGCGCCGCTTGCGGCAGCTAATTTGCTGATGTCCAGATTTCCTTCGCTTTCAATTAAGCTACTCGCTGCAATTTTGTCCACATCAGCAATATTCGTTTCCATACCATTAGCCGCACGACGCACTGGTTGGATTTCAAATCGGTCACCATTTTGGGGCGCCCCACTGAACTCAAGGATGACACCTCCAAATTTTAGTTGGCCATCGTCATCCCACGCATCCTGATCAAACTCAACTTCTTGGCCGTTATCGTTGCGCGTCACGATAGGAGCCGAAGGCGCTGCACCTTCAAAACGGACGGTATAATCTGTAGCCCTAAGGGCATCAATCTGCTCAGTGTCAAATTGAGCGCTCGTAATATTAACGCCGCTATTTCCTTCATACCCATAGGTTTGCGGTGCGCGTACAGCAAAAAAGTCTTCGCCCTGATCACCGCCCAAATCCACACCCAGCTTGTGCTGCGCATTGAATGCAGTCGACAGGGATACAGCTAGCTGACCAATTTGGTTCTGTGTTTTATCTAGGGTTTCTGAACGAAAACTCATTAAACCGCCCAGCGCCCCTCCTTTGATGGTGGACTCGTCTAGCTGAACGACATTACCACCACCATCGCGATAACCCACTACCGTGCGCTGAGGATCGTAATCGGCTTGAACTGCTTCTAGTTGGAACGAGCTGGTGCCTGTCACCAGCGGCTGACCATTCGGCAAGCTAAGACTGTAGCTTTTGCCATCCTGAATATTTAGGCGCAAATCCATACGCTCATTAAGGTCAGATACCAATTGATCACGCTGGTTGAGCAGACTATTGGGAGCCTCCCCACTGCGAGCGCGGGCCAGGGCAATCTCTTTATTTAAGCCGGCGATCTGCTCGGTGGTGTTATTAATCTGGGTAATTTCATCCTTGATCTGGCCATTAATATTGCCTTGCATATCTTGCAGGTAGCCATCAAAGGAACGGAATTGTGAACTCAGCGTATTTGCGGTACCCAGAACGCCCTGACGCGCCGCTGGATCAGAGGGTGAGGACGCCAGATCTTCTAATGAGGAGAAAAAATTCTGCATCAGAGGGGCTAAACCAGCTTCGCGGTCTGCCAGCAAATTATCAATTTGCGTTACTTGGCTATAGTAAGTGGAAAGCGCACTAGACTGTGTTTTGGCACTATTTAACTGGTCAGCTACATACGCATTGAACTGGCGCTCGATATCATTGACACGAACTCCTCCACTCGCGCGCCCCTGGCCTAACTGTGTAATCTCACGGTTATAACCAGGAGTGTTGATATTACTAACATTATTGCTAACGGTGTTGAGGGCATTCTGCGCCGCATTGAGGCCGCTTAAGCCGATCGAAAACATGCTCATGGTTCAATTCCTTAGGCCGATACCTATATATTCTTTAAGTATCGGCACTGCGCAGAAAAACTTGAGGAAAGGGCTAGCGAGAATCGGCTAAAAAATTGCTAGCAGCGTTCAGTGGCCCCATAGTATTCATCACCGCTACCAGCTTGTCGGCATAGCGCGGATCAGTAGCATACCCCCCGCGCTGAAGCTCTCTCGCCGCCTGTTCCGCGTTAGGGGCCTGCACCACACCGGCATAGCGAGGATTATTGCCGATTAGGCTGGCATAGTCAGTAAAGGCATGTTCGAACGAGTCATAGACGCGGAAGGTATCGACCACCTGCGTCCGTCTCCCATTGATATATTCGTGAGTCACGATATCAGTGGTTTCGCCCTTCCAATGACTGCCAGCTTTGATGCCAAAAAGGTTGTGGCTATTACTGCCATTGCGCGTAGTAATTTCATGTCGCCCCCAGCCTGTTTCTAGCGCGGCCTGAGCCAGAATTAATTCAGCAGGAACCCCAGTGGTCGCACTAGCGGCCTGGGCAGGAGCTGACAGCGTTTGCATAAACTGACCGACATGCCCTGTCCCATGTTGCTCTCGCTGCGTTAGCGGGGGAGCATCGACTACACTCCCTCTATTCACGCCTTGGCGAATAGCCTCTAGCTCGGCTAAGAAGCGTCCGTTGCTCTGCTCTTTGGAAGCTCCATCCACTCCGGAACTAACCGCATATGAATCGTCAAGCGTGCGTGGCGTGCCACGGGGGATACCAGCGATTAATGCTTGTAGCTCTTGATCGGCATTAGGTTGCGCTTTTGAGATGGCACCTTGGCGCTCCAACTGCTCAACCAAGACCTCAGCAAGCCCCATTCCACGCGAAGCCATCACCTGTGACCACTGCTGATCCAGCATCGATTGATAAGTATCTGTCGCGCTGCTGTTCATCAGCTGTGAACTGGGCGTAGCGTCGCGCATACTTTTCATCATCATTTGAATAAAAAGCGCCTCAAACTGCTGGGCTGCGCCATTAACGCCCGCTTCAGGGTCGATGCGTGCGGTGTGTTGAAGACGCTGAAACCCATTCATATCCAGGGCAAACTGACTGGTCATATCACTCGCACTCATTAAATGACCTCCAGCTCAGCACGCAGTGAACCCGACGCTTTTAACGCTTCCAGAATCGACATTAAGTCTTGTGGGGTCGCACCTAAGGCATTCAAGGCATTAACCACTTCGTTGAGCTGTGCGCCCTCTACGATTTGCAGATAAGCCTCTTGCTGCTCAATCTCAATATCCGCGTCAGGTACCACGACCGTCTCACCCTCTCCAAAGGGATTAGGCTGGCTAACTCCAAATTGGGTGTCAATCATGATCGACAGACTACCGTGGGCCACCGCCGCCTCTCGCAATGTGACAGCACTATTCATCACTACCGAACCGGTACGTGAATTCAGTACAACGCGAGCAGGAGCTTCCGTAGGCGTTACCTGAACATTCTCGACACGGGCCATAAAGTTGACCCTTGCATTGTCGTCATTAGGTCCATCCAGAGCAATTACCCGACCATTACGAGCATAGGCTACCGACTGACCAAACTCGTTATTAATCGCCGTCACCATGCGCTGAACGGTGCCAAAATCGGCATCGTTGAGCTGTAATTCAAGCATGCCACCATTACCGCCCAGGTTAAGCGGTACTTCCCTTTCAACCAGCGCGCCATTGGGAATACGCCCCGATGCCTGCTGATTGATCTGCACGCTGCTGCCTCCCGCTTGGGCGCCTGCACCACCTACCAACATGTTGCCCTGGGCAATCGCATAGGTATCGCCATCGGCACCTTTTAACGGTGTCATTAAAAGCGTACCGCCTCGCAAGCTGCGTGCATTAGCAATCGATGAAACCACTATATCTAAGCGCTGGCCTGGCCTCGAAAATGGCGGGAGATCAGCTGTCACCATCACTGCAGCCACATTGCGTAATTGTAGATTCGTACCGGAAGGGACGGTTACCCCCAGTTGAGAGAGCATGTTGGTCAGGCTTTGACTGGTAAAAGGCGCTTGTGTCGTTTGGTCACCGGTACTATCAAGACCAACCACTAGGCCGTAGCCAACCAACTGGTTATCACGAACACCGGCAAAGCTTGCCAGTTCACGCACACTTTCCGCCTGGGCGGGTAACGCCAATAGGCTTATGAACACTAAGGCGCACAGCTGGAGTGCCCAGGTGTTGGCTATTCGGCGGTTAATTACTCCCAGGCTGCTTCTCCAAAAACTACTTAATCGCATCGCTGTTAGCCGCTGTCGTTCTTTCATGGAAGGGCCTTTTATTGCCGGGCCGGTCAAGAGTAGCTCTGTCATTGATGGCTCCCCATAGAGCTAGAACGGCGAGACGTTTAAGAAGAAACGTTGTAGCCAACCCATGTGCTGCGCTTCGTTAATATAACCGTCACCCACATATTCGATACGCGCATCCGCGACCTGGGTAGAAGGAACTGAGTTCTGCGCGGTAATTGTGCGAGGGTTAACCACACCAGAAAAACGAATGAACTCGGTACCCTGATTAATGGCAATTTGTTTTTCGCCACGCACGCGTAAATTACCGTTATTCATCACCTCTAACACTGATACAGTAATGGTACCAGTAAAGGAGTTATTGGCCTGCGACCCACCACTTCCAGCGAAGTCATTCTCACCTGAAATATCAAAGCCATACTCGGCAAGCGTATCCAGAACATCAGGCAACTGTGCCAGTTCCAGACTGGCGCTGCCGCTGCGTCCCGCGTTGGATTGCGAGTTTTTGCTCGCACTGACCTCTTCATCCAGCACAATGGTCAAAATATCGCCAATAGCACGCGGCCTACGGTCTTCAAAGAGCGGCTGATAACCTTGCCTAGCTTGATAAATAGAGCCATTGGGGATAGGCGGCGGTCGATCAACAATGCTGATCTGCTCTTGCTCACCCACGACAGAGGCCCTCGGAATCTGAGCGCACCCGGCAACTACTAGCATTAAAAGCACCAGCCCCGCTAGCGCAATACGACGTGACATGTGGTGCAACTCCAGCATAACGCAACCTGTAAAGTAAGCACGGTGAGTAATAACCGTTACAGCTGGCTTAAGCGTGCCAACATTTCATCGCTGGTGGACACCGCTTTGCTATTAATTTCATAGGCACGCTGGGTCTGGATCATATTGACCATCTCTTCAACGACGTTGACGTTGGAGGTTTCAACGTAGCCTTGGAACAGACGACCAGCACCATTCATGCCTGGCATGTTTTCATTGGGCGCACCTGAAGCCCCCGTTTCTAAGTAAAGATTTCCTCCAATACTCTGAAGGCCAGCTGGATTAATAAAGGTACTGACAGTGATTTGCCCCACCTCATTATCAAGCGCAACACCCGGCTGACGAACGCTCACGGTGCCATCTTCACCTACATTCACTGATAGCGCATTGGCCGGTAAGAAAATAGCAGGCTCAACAGGGTAACCATTGGCGGTCACCATCTGGCCATTTTCATTTAGCTGAAAACTACCGTCACGGGTGTAGGCCGTCGTACCATCTGGCATTAGCACCTGAAAGAACCCTTCGCCATTGATCGCGAGATCGCGTGAGTTTTCAGTCTGTTCTAACCCACCTTGGGTATGCAGACGCTCAGTCGCCACGGCACGTACGCCGGTACCCACCTGCATGCCGGACGGTAGCCGATCCTGAATATTGTTCTGAGCGCCGGGCTGACGCATGTTCTGATACAGCAAATCTTCAAAAACGGGGCGTGAGCGCTTAAAACCATTGGTACTCACGTTAGCTAGGTTGTTTGAGATCACGTCTAGCTTGGTTTGCTGAGACTCTAAACCAGTTTTTGCTGTCCACAACGACTTAATCATAATTATACTCCCTTGACCGACTGACGAACATCAGCTTTGAATGGCCAACATCAACCTTGAATAGATAGAATCCCGTTAGCGCGCTGAGCATTTTCGTCAGCCGTACTCAGCACTTTCATCTGCATGTCATAGCGGCGTGCCACATCTATCATCGAGACCATGGCATCGATTGCGCTGACATTACTGCCTTCCAGGGCTCCACTAACCAACTTGGCGTTTTCGTCAGCGGGCAAGACCCCTGGTTCACCCTCTTCATTAGGGGGTGCACGAAACAGGCCATCTTCGCCGCGCGTTAACTCACCACCCTCGGGCGTCACTAATTTAATACGCCCTACCTCGACCAGCGCTTCCGGACCTACGCCTTCGGGGATAGCACTAATCGTGCCGTCGGCACCGATGGAAATTTGCGCCCCTTGCGGGACGGCAATGGGGCCGCCTTCGCCCATCACGGGTCGTCCAACGCTGAGCAGCACGCCATCATTGTCAATCTGCAGGTCACCACGGCGTGTATAAGTTTCAGTACCGTCATCGGCCTGCACCGCCATCCACGCATCATCTTGCATCGCGACATCAAGCGTGCGGCCCGTATACTCAACGGGCCCTTGAGAAAAGTCACTGCCAGGCGTGGTGGTCACCGCAGAGGTACGCGTTGCCAGTAACGCTTCACCTTGTACGGGCACAGAACGAGCGGCCTGCAGCTGTGCACGAAAACCAGTGGTGGTTACATTCGACAGGTTATTACTCACCACCGACTGCTGATCCATACTGTTCTTTGCGCCACTCATGGCGGTATAGAGCATTCGATCCAAGGTACTTACTCCTTACAAATATGACCGATCATTAAAGATTAATAACGGTCTGCAGGAGCTCGTCCTGGGTACTGATGGTGTTGGAGTTTGCCTGGTAAGCACGTTGCGAGACAATCATATCCACAAGCTCTTTGGCCAAATCCACATTAGAAGCTTCGACAGCACCTGACTCAATTTGACCATACTGTCCAGAGCCGGGCGCACCCGTGTTAGCTACACCTGAACTATTCGTTGCTGCCCACAGGTTGTTGCCTAACGCCCTCAGCCCCTCTTCATTGCGAAAAGTATCTAATACAATCTGACCTGCAGGACGAGATTGCTCATTAGAGAAGTTACGCATTACGGTACCATCAGCAAGCACTTCGACACCCACTAAAGCGCCTGATGTGTAACCATTTTGATTAAACTCTCTCCGCGAAGAGGTGTCTGCAAACTGAGTGCTTCCATCAAACATTAAATCAAATGAAACGTCTTCCGCGTCAGTACCGCCTGGGAAAGTAATTGTAGCGCTATCATCGCCTCCATTTACTCCGGTTACGTTACCATCAGCATCTGTTAGCAATCGCCCGCTAGTAGTAAAGTTAAGTGTGAAAGTGCCTCTTTCTACACCATTGGTAACCGCTGTCGCATTCCACAGATTGTCCGCACCTCTCTCAAAATAAGTCGACACGTTTATCGCATTACCTAACGAATCATAAGCCGTAAAACTGTTTGAAAAGTGGTACGGCAACTCAGTTCCATCATTTAATTCGACAGTGCTTAAACCCTGTCCTTGAACAGTCGTGGCGTCCAGATTAAGAAGGATGTTAGCTTCTGAGGTAGCCCTCGCTGGTATGTCATTCGCAGCCACATTTAAAGGAACCGGATCACTTCCCACTAACACGTCAGAAAAAGGAAATGCTAACTGCTCGGCCGTATCTTCAGTAATTTGGGTATCCAGACCATATCCCATCAGTCTGGCGCCTTGCGCATTAACAATATCGCCATTAGCAGCCAAGCTGAACTCGCCATTTCTTGAGTAGGCTACTTCACCTGAAGACTGTTCCATACGATAGAAACCACTACCAGAAATAGCCAAGTCAAGATTGCGGTTTGTGCTTTCGATACTACCTTGTGAGAAGTTTTGACGAGTATCAGATACCTTGACACCAATTCCTTGGGAATTAGCGAATACGTCGGCAAAACGAACGCTTGAACTTTTGTAACCCACGGTTTGTGAGTTGGCGATATTATTGCCTGCAGAATTAAGCTTTTCTGACTGTGCGTTAATACCAGAGAGAGCAGTTGTAAATGACATAGTAGATCCTCAGATATCCGATTTATAGAATTTGTTTAACATCGTTCAGGTTGACTTGGCCATAGATAGCGCCTAGATCCAGCCGAACACTGCCACTGCCATCATTCGGCGTCACACGGTTGACCACCGCATACTGCAAGGCTGTGGATTCAATCTTTTCACCTTCGGCGTTGGTCGCCTCTAGCTGTACGGTATACCGGCCACTGGCAGCCGCCTCGTTTTGATCATTGAACCCCGGCCAGTCGAACGAATGAACACCAGCTTTCAGTGGACCGAGATCATCGTAACGTTTTATGATTTGCCCGCCTTCACCCACGATAGTCGCTTTAACATTCTTCGCTGGCTCGGCCAACTCTATGCCAAAGGGTGTTGTATACGTATTCCCATCGCTATCTTGCTCCAGCAAAACATCCTTACCAGGCACCATAACGCCTTTGCCAATTAGGCCGCTGGCTTGAAGTGCCTGATTGGCATCCATCTGGCTGGTAATGCCCTCTAGCGTGCTATTCAACTCTTCAATACCGCTGACCGTGTTAATTTGCGCTAACTGGGAGGTCATCTCCGAGTTTTCCATCGGATTGAGCGGATCCTGGTTCTGCAGCTGCGTAATCAGTAGCGTCATAAAGCTTTCACGCAGCTCATCGGATTGGCGAGCTGAGAGACCATTCGAGCCGCCGCCGTTTATGTTATTTAGTACACTCGTATCGACATTCATGGCTTACCCCTCACCCAGCGACAGCGTCTGCATCAGCATCTGTTTAGTGGTGTTAAATACTTCGACGTTAGCTTGATAGGAACGTGAGGCAGAAATCATATTGACCATTTCATGTACCGGCTCTACGTTCGGCTTTGCCACGTAACCCTCTTCGTCCGCCGCCGGATGGTTAGGCATATATTCCATACGCAGCGGCGAATCGTCTTCTACTACTTCGGTGACGCGGACACCGCCAACACCATAGCGATTACCTTGTGCTTGAGTCTCAAACATTACCTGCTTGGCTCGATAGGTTTCACCATCCGGCCCAGCAACACTGTCGGCATTGGCCATATTGCTAGCGGTAACATTCATACGCTGGGCTTGGGCGCTCATTGCCGAACTGGCAATATCAAACGTAGAGAACATCGACATGGTTGGTTAGCTCCTCACTAATTTGGCCTGGATTATTCGGGCTGCATGGCATTTTTCAGTCCTTGAATACGACTGTTGAGCATCGTGATCCCGACCTGATAACGCACAGCGTTATCAGCGAACTGCGTGCGCTCACGATCCATATCAACCGTATTTCCATCCAAACTAGGCTGGTCGGGAATGCGGTAAAGTAAATCTGCGTGGCCCGTTCCACGCCATGCAGGGCCTTCTCCAGCAATATGGTTTCCAGCAGTGCGCGCCAGTGTCAGACCGCCGCCAGTATTACTCGATGCATTCTGAGTACCGTCTACTGCTTTTTTTAGCTCACTAGCAAAATCAATGTCTCGCGCTTTATAGTTAGGCGTATCGGCATTGGCAATGTTCGCCGCCAACACATCGTGACGTGCTTGGCGTAAACCCACTGCTTGCTGATGAAAATTAAAGGCAGATTCCAGTTGATCAATCATGCCGACCCTCGCTTTGAGGCAAAAAATAAAATGGATTTTGTTGATGATGAAGAATACGTCTGGAACTGTCAGCCTAAAGCATGGAACAGCTGGCGTTTCTGCCAGCATTTCGCGTGATACGGCTGCTACCTTTTCGCTACACTGAGCAATGAATCCACTTCTTTGCTCTCCTCCCTAAGCTCCCAAGCAAGTGACCTTTCCATGCTACAACAGCACTTTACTAAGCCAAGCACGCTTCGCTTCTGGCAAGTGATTATTTTTACGGCAATTCTATGCATAGCTGCATCAACCAAAGCTCAGGCTGATGACGATGCCCTTCTTCAACAAGTGCATCAGTTTTTATACGAGGAGACACGAGCATTAGGCGAAGAAGTGGTCATTGATTTACGGCCACCGTCTCCCCATTTACCGGAATGCGTCCAACCGGAGCCCTTTTTACCCAACGCCAATCAAGCCCCCTTGGGCCGAGTCTCCGTAGGGGTACGTTGCGGTGAAGACAGCCGACAAGTCCGTTATTTGCAAGCCCAAATTGATGTCATCGGCAATTACGTAGTGGCAGCGAGAGATATTGAACGAGGCACACTGATCACCTCAAGCATGCTCAGCGTACGCGGTGGCAATCTTGGTGACCTGTCGGCTCAGGCGTTGACTACTGAAGAAGATATTGTGGGTAAAATAGCTCAGCGTCCCATTCGCAGTGGTAGCGCCTTTTTAGCCCATTACTTACAAGCGCCTCATTTAGTTGAACGCGGGCAGCGCGTTACTGTCATAGCCCAAGGCTCTGCTTTCCGAGTTTCACGCGAAGGCGAAGCGCTTGAAAATGGCGCTCTTGGTGAGCGGGTTAGGGTTCGCTTTGGTTCACGGGAAATCATGACTGCTCGCGTCACAGACCGAGGGGTTTTGGTGGTGGATTTTTAACTTGCCACCTAAAGTTATACCCAGCCCTGCCGATAGTTACTTTTATACAAGCTATACTAAACGCAAAGCGCATCGACGCTGACGATGAGGCAGACGACGTGAATATTGATAACATTAATCCGCTGTTACGCTCTAACCAAGCCCAGCAGCGCGATGAAACGCAAAAAACTAACAGCGTAACACCGGCCACACCGGGCGGTACAACGCGCGAATCGACTCAGTTGAGCCAATCAAGTATCGATGAATCTCAGGATATCGATAGCGCCAAAGTTGAAGAGATTCGTGACGCTATTCGCGAGGGTCGCCTTGAAATGAGTGCTGACCGCATCGCAGATGGCCTAATTGCAAATCTTAAAGATTTTTAAAGGGGGACGCTTTAAATGAGCCTTGCATCCTTGCTTGCCGACCAACAACAGCGGCTTGACGAGTTAATCTCGTTGTTGTCTCACGAGCAAAATTTATTGACGCAAGGTGACATTGACGGTGATGCACTCTCTAAGGTTGCACTAGATAAGCAGTCCTTATTGGCCGAGCTAGAGCGCATTGAAATTGTGCGCCGCAATGTACAAAAGCGTCTTGGATATGCAGAAGGCGCTAACGGCGCTAAAGCGGCAGCTCAAGATGCAGGTTGTCAGATAGCTTGGAATAGCTTACTGGAGAAGAGTGAGCGAGCTTCACGTAAAAATGAGCTAACGGGGCAAATGCTGTCAGTTCGGATGAAGCATAATCAGGCAATGCTCGATTACATTCGGCAAATCGCAGAAAAAACGCTCTACAAGCCAGATGGACGTAATAGCCCCCAACCAGGCAAAATTAACGCTTCCGCCTGATCTCTCTCGACAAGCCATCTTCATAGCGTTTCAATGAAAGCCTTCACTAGCAGGATTAAAAAGGCTTCTCATGTTTAGTTTACTGCCTCATCATTACACAGCGCTGGTTGTCGGCGCATCGGGGGGGATAGGTGCTGCCATTATTAAACAGTTACTCTCTTCCTCTCAGGTCGGCCACATTATTGCGGTAAGCAGGCAACCACCACGAATTGACAATCCCCGCCTTACTTACCTAATGCTCGATGTTTCCCAAGAGCGGGGAAGGCAGGCACTTAAGAAAGAACTAGCTGCCCAGCCAATCCACTTCTTTTTCAATGCCATCGGCATCCTTCATGATGACGCCCACCGACTGGTGCCCGAGAAGCGCCTCGATCAGCTTAGCGCCGAAAGCCTAGTGCACACAATGAACATCAATGCCTTTGTGCCGATCTTATTGCTAGCGGCACTGAAAGATTCTTTCAAAGGATCACACCCTGCAGTAATTGCCAGCCTTTCAGCTCGCGTTGGTTCAATTGAAGATAATCAGTTAGGGGGCTGGTACAGCTATCGTGCCAGCAAAGCAGCGCATAACATGTTGCTTAAAACAGCATCTATTGAGCTCAAGCGCCTTAATAAGCAGTCTACCGTCTTATGCCTGCACCCTGGCACAACTGATACGGCACTCTCCAAGCCCTTTCAAGCCAGGGTTTCTGACGACAAGTTATTCACACCCGCGTTTGTAGCAGAACAGCTGTTGGCCGTCATCGCCCGGCGAACGCCCGATGATAGCGGTACATTTTGGGCTTGGGACGGCCAGCCTATTGATTGGTGATTTTCCGTTCAAAACGCAAAAAAAATCCCCCAGCGCATTTAGCCCTGAGGGATTTTTCACAATAAGTGCCTGACGATGACTAGGCCGGCCATCCGGGACTCTCCATGGGGAGACCCCTTGGTTTTCTTCCATACAAACAAAAAACCCAGCCGATTGGCTGGGTTCTTCGTTTAATAAGTGCCTGACAATGACCTACTCTCGCATGGGG